>JABHIW010000052.1 GCA_018670825.1 Candidatus Scalindua sp.
AATGGATGTGTGCTTAAAGTAAAAGAGATCTTTGAGGCACTGGCAAAAGGTGACAGTAAATCAGTTGAAAGAATAGCCTCAGAAATTTCAAAACAGGAAGCAAGAGCTGATACAACAAAAAATGAATTGCGCAATCACCTTCCAGGCGGTCTTTTTATGCCTATAAGTAAGAGCGCATTATTAGAAATTTTATCGTTACAAGATGATATAGCTGATGATTGTGAGGATATTGGAATATTACTCACGCTTAAAGAACTCACATTGAAAGATGTATTTAAAGATGATTTCAATAATTTTTTAAGAAAAAATATTGAAACATATGAACTCATTAAAGTTATTATAGAGGATTTTGATAATCTTCTTGAAACCTCTTTCTCCGGACGTGAAGCTGAAAGAGTCAAGACAATGGTTCAAGAAGTCGCTCTAAGAGAACATGAAGCCGATATCTCTCAACGTCAGCTACTTAAGAATATATTCAGCAATGAAGATCAGTTTACTCATGGTGAGCTCCATCTGTGGTTATTAATTCTAAAAGAAATTAGAACACTTTCTAACACTTCTGAAAAACTAGCCCACCGTATCCGCAATTTACTAGATCTTGAATAAATAATACTAGAGAGATACCACCTTGACCCCTGAAACCATACTCATTATTCTTGCTTTAGTCATCAGTTTCTATATGGCATGGAATATTGGCGCAAATGATGTCGCTAATGCCATGGGAACATCTGTAGGTTCTGGAGCTTTGACCCTCAAATGGGCTATTGTTGTCGCCGCTCTTATGGAATTTGCCGGTGCATTTTTGGTAGGCTCCCATGTCACGAACACTGTCAGAAAAGGGATTATTGATCCAGTTGTCTTTATCGGCGATCCAAACAGTTATATCTATGGTATGATGGCAGCGTTATTGGCAGCTGGTACATGGCTCAACATTGCGTCATATAGAGGTTGGCCTGTTTCTACAACGCATTCAATTGTTGGTTCTGTACTGGGATTCGGAATTGTATTCAGCGGTTTTTCCTCCATTCATTGGGACACTGTTTCACAGATAGCTGCCAGTTGGGTAGTATCACCTCTACTAAGCGGAGCAATCTCTTTTTTGATATTCTGCCTTTTGAGACGGATAATTTTTTATTCCAAAATGCCCGTCCAATCAGCAAAAAGGATAACGCCTTTTCTGGTATTCTTTGTTCTTGGTGTTCTAACACTGGTGATGGTTTTTAAGGGTTTGAAGAATCTCCACTTGGACCTTTCACTCAATCACGCGCTAATCCTTGCGAGTGAAGTTGGTTTAGTTGGCGCGCTTATAAGTTTCCTCCTGGTTAATAGAATCAAATCTTCCGTTCCAGAAGAGAAACAAGACGAGCATATTGACCCAAAGGTTGAAAAAAGCATGCAGAAGGTACTAATGCATCTGAGAAGAGTAAAAGAATCTACTACCGGAGAACTTTCTGATGAAGTCACTAAAATACTGGATAACTCAGAAATAATTTCAAATCAATTAGAAAAATACACTCATATAAAGAACGTAAGTACCGATTATTTAACGGTAGAAAAGATTTTTGTCTATCTTCAGATTTTAAGTGCCTGCTTCGTTGCTTTTGCTCATGGAGCTAACGATGTGGCTAACGCTATTGGACCATTAGCGGGAATCCTCTCTGTAATAAAATCAGGTGCGATTGAAATGGAAGCCCAGGTCCCTTTGTTAGTCCTCTTGCTAGGAGGGGTAGGTATTGTTGTCGGACTTGCTACATGGGGATGGCGTGTCATTGAAACGATTGGGAAATGCATCACAGAGCTAACTCCAACGAGGGGATTTGCAGCCGAATTCGGGGCTGCAATAACAATAGTGTTAGCATCCAAGCTAGCATTGCCGGTATCAACCACCCACACTCTGGTAGGAGCAGTCCTTGGTGTAGGTCTTGCCAGAGGTTTAAACTCTTTAAATCTGTCAACTATTCGTGATATATTCATTTCCTGGGTGATTACCATTCCTGCCGGAGCTGCAATCACTGTTATTTTCTTCTATATTATCAGGGCTTCATTCTCCTGATAATTAAATGCATCAAGCAGTTTAAAGCTATCTAATATTTCGACGGGAAAGAAATCCGTCTGCATTACAAAATCAGGCAGGTTACCTGACATTACTTACTTCTTAATATAAAAGTATATTTTATAGGCGCTGGCCTTGGTGATCCCGAACTGATAACAGTTAAAGGCAAAAGAATAATTGAATCTTCCGGATACTGTATTGTTGCAGATATACTCAAACCATCTTATGGGAATAACTGCCCTGTTGCAATGGTCTATCAAGCAAGCTGGAAAGACGAAAAGGTTATCACATCCTGCCTAAGCAAAGTAGTCGATGCAACAATCAAAAATGATATCAATAGAACAGCAATGATTATTGTTGGAGATGTACTCTCAAGATATTTTGAATATTCAAAACTATACAATAAACATTTCAAACACTCACATCGAGAAAAATCATGAAGTAAACGCCAAACAACATTTTAGACGTTGATTTTTCACATTCAGCATCTATAATTGAAATTTTTATCATTATCATTAAGTTATGAAAAATTGCCCAACTTGTTCAAATCCGTTACAATTTAAAGAAATGACCGGTATCATATATGGTTTTATACCTTCTTGTAATAAGAATACGTACGAATGTACAAACTGTAAAAAAACGCTAGCCGGGTTAAACTGGTTTTTGATTTTTTTCTACTCTTGTTTAGGAACTGTTCTTTTGTTTGAAACTGTGTTTCTTGGCTTCAAACTGTTACCATTGCCTCTGAATCTATTAAACTTAATGATCGGAATAGGATCTTTCTTGATTGTAATAAAAGGATTTCGCTTTAGAAAAATTAATAATTAACAGATTAACGGGAGTGTTAAACATTGAAACAATCAAAACGAAAATTTTTTGGATGTTTGAGCATTTTATTATCTTTTTTGTTTTTAACAATCATATTTGGAGGAAGTGTAATGGCAGAAGGCCAGTCAAAATTTAACATAGATTTTCTTGATGAGGTTGAAACAATCAAAATGAAGGATCCTCTTGCTGTCGCTTTAGGTGCCATGGACAAAGAGGAACCATTTGTATACCGCTATGAAGATGCTGTAAAGACTGCCGGTCATTCTTGCCCAGCTGTCTCAGGTGCGTATAGATTAACAATGATAGCACTGAAGCAGCTCCATGGTGATGAAATACCAGTTAGAGGGAATATTAAAGTAACTTTTAGAGGCGATATCGGTTATAGAGTTAATGGTCCGATTTCTCAAGTTGTAACGCTTATAACAGGCGCTGCGGGAGAAAGCGGATTTCACGGTTTAGGAGGTGGAAAATTTAACAGGCATAATCTATTGAGTTTTGACGAAAACAGCGAAGCGCCTGCAGGTGCAATATGTTCGGCAATTTTTGAAAGGATTGATAACGGGAAGAGAGTAGAAGTATCATATAACAATAGCATGCTTCCTGCTAATCCAAAGATGGGAGAGTTAATGCCTCTGTCAGTTAGCGGAACCGGTACTGATGAGCAGATTAAGGAGTTTGGCAGGCTCTGGCATGAAAGAATCAAAGTGGTGCTGACGGGTAACATGGAAGGAATGTTTGTAGTCAAAGAGTGATTCCGCATCTAGAAAAATAACACATTTCAAGATGATCAGATATATCTTATTGATGTTCGATTGAAAACATTTACTGGCTGTTAATTTACTAAGCAGCCAGTAATGTTTTCTTTGCTGAGTAGACATAGGTCATTCCAGAACCAATGGTAACGATTACCGTGATCCATATGAAGGCAGAAACCATATATTCTGCCCAAGTTACGTTTTCAAAGTGTGCGTAGTAGAGAATTATGGCACAAATAGTCCATGATTGTATAAACATCTTGGTCTTTCCCCATATATTACTAGCGAACTTAATACCTTTTGATTCAGAAAAACCCCTTATACTACTAACCAGAAACTCTCTGGCCACTATCGTAATTACCATCCATGGCACAATAATCTCTTTTGCAAGGTGTACAAAGATAATAAAAGTACCACAGATAATAACCTTATCAACAAACGGATCAACAAGTCGCCCCAAGTCTGTAGAGAGTTCCCATTTTCTGGCTAAATATCCATCCAGCCAGTCTGTAACAGCCGCTACTAAAAATATAACAAAAGCCACATTAAAATACCGGTATGTGAGAAACACAAAAAATACTATAGCAAGAAAAAGTCGTGAGAGTGTTATTCTGTTTGGAATATTAAAAATAGCACTTCTTTTTAAGCTAAACTCCTCTTCCTGCATATCAGTCTTATTATCTTCAATATTCATAATTTAATGTATTAGAATTTTAAAATTAGATAAAATGTCGGCGGGTAAGAAACCCGATACAATGAAAACAAAATATTTACTGAAGACATAACGTATTTAAATTGGTGTTTATATTTTACTTCTTCTGTGACTCCCACTCATCAAGCGTCGCAAATACTTCTCTTGCCTGACTTCCTTTATACTCGCCAACTATTCCATCCTCAGCCATCAAATCAATTAATCTTGCGGCGCGAGAGTAACCTATCTCTAATCTCCGTTGCAGCAACGATACAGAACCACGCTGTGTTTCTAAAATAATTCTTACCGCTTCTTCATAAAGCTCATCTTTTACATCATTGTTTTCTTTTATAGAGCCCTGCCAAACCTTTAATTCCGGGCTGAATTCCGGTCGAGATATTTGCTTAAGGTAATCAACAACCCTATTAATCTCATCGTCACTGACATATACCCCCTGCACTCTGGACAGCTTGGATGTGCCTGGAGGCAGAAAGAGCATATCTCCCTTACCTAAAAGTTTTTCTGCACCATTTTGATCTAAAATTGTACGCGAGTCAACCTTTGAAAAAACATGAAATGAAATCCTTGATGGCAAGTTAGATTTTATCAATCCGGTAATTACGTCAACAGAAGGCCTTTGTGTTGCTACTACCAGGTGAATACCAACCGCTCTAGATTTCTGAGAAATCCTGATAATTGAAGCTTCCACCTCTTTTGAAGCAACCATCATCAAATCAGCTAATTCATCAACAACGATAACGATACAAGGCATGTACAATGGAGTATCACCAAGACCTGTATCTCCTTCCGGATCCAGTCTCTTCTGCTTCTCGGAATCACTTAATTTATTATATCCGGCAAGGTCTCTAACACCAGCTCTTGCCAGAAGAGCATATCGTTCGTCCATCTTAGCGACAGCCCATTCTAAAACTGCCGCAGCCTTTTTCATATCGGTGACAACAGGTGCAATCAAATGTGGAATATCCTTAAAAGCTGAAAATTCCACCATCTTCGGGTCAATCAATATTAACTTTAACTCTTCAGGTCTTTGGAAAAGGAGTATACTTAATATTATAGAATTCAAGCATACGGATTTTCCTGAGCCGGTTGTACCTGCAACTAATAAATGAGGCATGGCAGCAAGGTCCGATATTAAAGGATACCCGGCAATGTCTTTTCCCAATAGTAATGGGATTGTACGTTTATGAATTTCCTTACTCGCAGTTTCATACATTTCCCGCATCTGTACGGGTTTTCTATGAGTATTTGGCACCTCTATTCCAATAGTAGATTTCCCTGGAATAGGCGCAACAACTCGTATACTTGGTGCCTTCAGTGCAATTGCAATATCATCAGAAAGATTTGATATTTTCCCCACTTTTGTACCGGGCGCTAAATCCAGTTCATACATAGTAACAGAAGGACCTTTTTCCAACCCGACGACCTCAACAATGATTTTAAACTGTTCCAGTGCGTCCCTTAATACCGTCGCTTTCTCCATAACGTGTTCGTCACTGTCATGCTTATGTCTTTTAAGCGGGTCCAGGAGTAAAATGGGTGGAAGAACATAACTTTTATCTTTGAACTGGTAATGATTACCTTTAGGCACTATCAGCTCCTTCTCTCTTACCAAAACAGTTCTCTTTCTTGGTTTATGTTCTACTGATGGTGGTGGTGGGATTACAACAAGGCCATGATCTTCCTCTTCCTCAATAAGATCTCTTTTTGATACAAATGTATCTTCTGCCAAACCTTTGTCAGAATCAACCTGAGTTTTCTCTTTAACTATAATTTTTGAAACAAACATTTTCCTTATTCTCTTATAAGTCCAGCCAATAGACGACTCCAATGACTTATTGGAAATAAGCATTATGGAAATAAGAAATCCCATTGTCAGTAGGATGCAAGCTCCTGGAATACCAAGATATTCTCTTAATCTAAATGCGGCAATCATTCCGATGATACCACCTGTTTCATGTGGATAGGTGAATAAATTTGCAAAATTTTCAATAATTCCCAGTATTGGAGAAATTGAAAAAATAAGCAAGAATCCACCTAAAATTTTTACCCAAAGAATTTCAATCTTTTTCTTTATAAACAGTGAAACTCCCAAAGCACCTATTAACATTGCAAAGATATAGGATGTTATTCCTATACACGTCAGTAAGAACCCGGAAACACCGGCACCTACCTTTCCACAGTAATTTTGCACAGGATTGTTGACTGGATAGTTTGCAAACGGAGGATCATTTGGTGAAAATGTTGCAATACTTATCAAAATAAATATTCCAACGGTGCAGATAATGATTGAATATGCTGAGTGAAAAACTCTTGTTCTTTCCATAAAAAATTAGCTCATTCTAAAGGAATAAAAAGTACGACCAAGTTGCTAATTTATAAATAATCTCTTAATCAGTATTAACAAAATTACTTCTCTTCAATGCCCTGTGTGTCCAAACCCACCTTCTCCTCTATGGGTCTCATCCAAATCCAAAACTTCTTCCAGCTCAGCATGGACAACAGGTTGAACTACTAATTGTGCTATGCGCATACCTCTCTCTACTACAAACTTATCTTTACCTTGATTGCATAAAATAATACCTATTTCACCCCGGTAATCACTATCTATCGTTCCCGGAGAATTTACTAATGTTATTCCATATTTCAGTGCCAGTCCACTCCTTGGCCTGACCTGTGCTTCATACCCAAATGGTAAGGCAATATATAACCCCGTAGGAATTAATTTTATTTCGTTCGTCGCTACTACAGTTGGACTCTCAACTGCTGCGTAGAGGTCCATTCCGCTGGCTGCCGGACTCATATAAGCCGGTAACGGAAGATCTTCACAACCTTTTTTTCTCTTTATTTTCAGCTTTATTTTTTGCATAACATCAATCTCGACTTATTAACATCGTCTGTATGGTTAATCAATCACTAGATGATTTATTTTGAAACTCTTCAATTATTGCCTGGATTATCAACTCTACATCTGCCAAACGTCCAACGCCTGTTCTACCAGAAGCCAATCGGCCCTTTTCCGGTCCAATAAATTTATGCCCCACTTCCTGAAGTATACTTATGTTCCTTTGTGTTATCGGGCTCTTGTACATATTTTCTTCCATTGCAGGTGCTATTATCACAGGAACGTTTGAGGCCATAACAGTACTGGTTAATGCATCATCTGCAATACCGGATGCCAGTTTTCCAATAATATTTGCGGTAGCCGGTGCTATTACGATTAGATCTGCTTTATGTGCAATGGAAACATGGTGAGGGTCGTAAACACTTTCATCAATAAAAATATCTGTAACAACCTTGTTTTGGGAAAGCGTTCTGAACGTCAGTGGGTGTATAAAATTTTGTGAAGATTGTGTCATTACTACGGTAATATCAAAATCCAGGCTTTTTAGCTTGGAGACTATTATTGCAGCCTTAAATGCAGCGATACTGCCAGTAACACCTAATATTATATTTTTAGTCATCTCAGATTACGATTATCAGAATCTCCCCGCATGTTATCACAACAAAAGAAACTATATTTGCAAAATTCCTTCAATCTCTTTTACTGCATCATCTAACTTGTCATTAATAACACAATAATCATAATGCTTGCTGGATTTCATCTCCTCTTTAGCGACCATAAACCTTTTATTAATAATATTATCATCTTCAGTAAGCCTGTTTTTCAGTCTAAGTTTCAAAGTTTCATCATCAGGTGCCATTATAAAAATATAAATAGCGTCAGGCCTTTTCTCCATAATCTGCATTGCCCCTTTAACATCGATAGCAAGTAAGAAGATTATTTTCTCTCCAACTACTTCTCTAATAGGTCCAATTGGCGTTCCGTATAAATGTCCACAATATTCAGCATATTCTATAAATTTGTTTTTCTTGATTAGTTTTTCAAAATCGTCTCTTTCTACGAAGCAATAATCAATACCTTCTCTCTCACCATCTCTGGGGCTTCTCGTAGTATAAGAAACTGACTGTTTTACTTTGGAGTTTTTCGTCAGCTCGTTACAAATAGAGGTTTTGCCACTTCCTGATGGGCCTGAAATTATTACCAGGCTACAACTTTTTTTATTAACTGACACTATCGCATCCAGACGTAATGTAAAAAACTATTGAGTTACTCTATATTTAATACCTGTTCTTTAATTCTTTCAATCTCTGTCTTAATTGAAATCACATCTTCAATTATTTCTGAGTTGTTTGCTTTGGATGCTATTGTATTAGCCTCACGAAACATTTCCTGTACTATAAATTCCAACTTCCTGCCATTCGGTTCTTCATTATCCATCGTATTGTTAAATAATAAAATATGGCTTCTAAGCCTTCCCAGTTCTTCAGAAATATCGCATCTATCAGCAAAGATCGCAATTTCCTTAAGCAGGTCACCCTTTTCTATTTTACTATCCGTGCTTGACAGTAAAGTCGATACTCTTTCTAAAATTCGATTGCTGTACTCAGAAACCACTTTAGGTGCCATAGTCTCTATTTTATCCAGCAACACGGAAATCTTGTCCTTCCACTTGTCTATTTCAATTCGAAGGTTCTTGCCTTCCGCCTCCCGCATTTCCTTTAAATCATTAACCGAAAGCTTAACTAATTGCTCAAGTTCTTGCCATAAACCCTCATCTTCTGCCTTACCGTTTTCTGAATTCTTTTTAAATTCTAAAACACCTGGGAGAGAGATAAGGTTATCTAATGTGACATCCTGTTGAAAAGATATTTCTTTTCGTGCTTCACTTATTATGTTGTGATAGTCTTTTAATATATCTTTATTTATCACACATTTTGGAACTTGATCATCTGTTTTATAATCTATTGTCAGGTTAACTGTCCCACGAACCAGCTCTTTCTTTAAAAGTTTTTCAATCTTGTCTTCAACGCCTGATAACAAGTCAGGTATTCTAATGTTGATTTTTAAATATTTGTTATTTACAGAACGCAACTCAACAGCAACCGTTTTCTTTTCATCATTCAATTCCGATCTACCGAAGCCGGTCATGCTCTTAATCATTTTTAACTTCTTCCGTTATTGACTCAACTTTAGTTTCTATGCTTTTTAAACCTTCACTCGCGACATCCACTGCTTTCATTCCTACGGACTTCGCCTCTTCCACTACCTCTCCTACTGAAGCTTGTGCATGGTCCACGTGCTCACCAGGAGCATGATTGTGGCCAGCATGTTCATCAACAACACCTTCATGATCGTGTTGAAGCGACGTAGACATCTCTGTTCGCAAAGAATCAGTCCCATGTATTGAGTTCAGTGTTAGTTTTGTCAAAAAGAGTGTAGCAACAATAAATACCGCTCCAACAAGATAAGTGATTTTAGCCAAAATACCACCTGTCTGTGTTCCCATGGCAGACTGGTCTGCCAGGCCGCCAATAGCCGCCAGGCCGCCACCCTTCCCTGATTGCAACAGAACACACCCAATCAAGACAACACATGAAAAGATTAATGTAGATTTTAATACTGTAGACCAGCCAAAAATAAAAAACACGGTCAGCAAGCCAAAAATAATAACAACTGCCGTAATCCATTTCGAATTCATAAAATTTACCTCTTTTAAAACAAATGATAAAACTTACAGATAAAATAAAATCATAAATAAAACATTAATCTATGAAAACTTTACAGCTTCAGACACTATATCTAAAAATGAATTTGAATCCAAACTGGCCCCACCAACCAGGGCACCATCAATTTCAGGCTGTCCCAAAAGGTCCTTTGCATTTTTAGAATTCACACTCCCCCCATACTGGATTCTAATGCTTTGAGCAGTGTCATCGTTGTATTTACTTCTTATTATATTTCTGATGAAAGCATGCACTTCGTTCGCTTGTTCTGGAGTTGCCGTTTTTCCAGTACCTATTGCCCAGACAGGTTCATATGCAATTGTTAATCCTTCTACCTGCTCAGATGTCAAATCTTCAAGCCCTCCTGATAACTGGCCCTCAACAATCTCCCTGGTTTTATCAGCATCTCTCTCTTCCTGACTTTCACCAACACACAGGATTGGACACAAGTCATTGGATAATGCGGCCTTTATCTTAGCATTTACCATTGAATTTGTTTCCTGGTATATTGCTCTACGTTCTGAATGTCCGACTATCACGTGAGTACAACCAATATCCCTGAGCATTTCACCTGAAACTTCTCCCGTAAAAGCCCCAGACTTTTCCATATTCATATTCTGTGCACCGACAAAAACATTGTGACCTTTAAGAATATCACAAATATCCTTTAAATAGACAAAAGAAGGGAATATTCCGACATCAACAGCCTCAGAGTCAGCCAATCCATTACAAAGCTCTTTTACGAGGGCCTTGGCTTTTTCTAATGTCAGGTTCATTTTCCAATTACCGGCTATAAATTGTTTTTTCATCTTTTCACAGAATCAACGGGGAAAGAGCCCATTACTTTCATATCAATACACCTTTTACCAACTTCCTTAAGTGCGCGCTTAACTTTCTCATCATATGCATGTCCGGCAAAATCGATAAAAAAACAATAATCCCACGCTTTTTTTCTTGTCGGAAGAGGCTCTATATCCGCCAGACTTATACCATGCTTCTTGAATGGTTCTAATATTTTAAATAGTGCTCCGGACTCATTTTTGGTATGACACATAATTGCAGTCTTATCATTACCTGTTCGAGGAGGAAATTCTCTACTCAAGATGAAAAATCTTGTGATATTATTTGCGTAATCTTCGATATTCCGTCTAAGTATTTTCAAACCATAAATCCGGGCTACTTCTGAGTGGGCAATTGCAGCCGAATATTTTTCCTTTGAAGCAATTTTAGCAGCCTCAGCAGTACTCCCAATATCCAGAAGATCGACCTTTTGGAAATTGTTTGCTAACCAAAGCTTACACTGAAAAAGTGCCTGAGGTTTTGAATATATTTTCTTAATTTCACTTTTTTTGCACTTTGCCATTAAATTGTGATGTACCGGGGTAATAATTTCAGCACAAACCTTGACATCACACTCGATGAACATATTCAATGTCTCTCTGATACCGCCCTCTGTTGTATTCTCAACAGGCACAACACCATAGTCAGCACGTTCGCTTTCTACTTCCCTAAAGACCGAATCTATTCCATTTAACGGTATATACTCAATTGAAGAACCAAATTTCTCCTTTGCAGCAAAGTAACTGAATGTTCCTTCGGGACCTAAATATGAAACCTTGACGGGCCGCTCGAGCATTATTGAACCAGCCATAAGCTCTCTATAAATAGCAAAAAGGCATTTATCACCTAAAGGTCCCTTGTTTTTCTCAGAAACCTTCTCAAATACCTGTTTTTCCCTATCCGGCGCATAAATTTGCGCATTTTTACGGTTTTTTATGACACCTATTTCTTTTACGACATTTGCTCTTTCATTGAAAAGCTCAATAATTTTCGAATCTAAGGCGTCAATCTTCCCCCTCAATTTGTTAAGATTCATATGTCTATTTTTTACCCAGAGAAGTACATAAATGTTAATAATAACAGTAGTTTATAGTATTTTTAAGACCCTGAAATATATCAAAACATGAACACACTGTCAACAAAATAACAATACACAAATAATGCTATTTTTCATTTTTTTATTTGTTGACTGTTCTGAAAAACTGGATAGAATAATACATCAGATAAATTTCTGAAACTTTTAATCTGTTGTTTTTACTTGGTCTTTCCTATGGATGTACGGCCTTTACGGAAGGACATCAGCAAGTCTCCATCGCGCCAACAGTAACTCGTTGTTGGCCAAAGGCTTAACGCTTAACACACAATATATAAATCATAATCCTGTACGTATTCGTAGTTGTTACAGCTAAATCAAAAATTCCGATTATAGATTCCATAGTATTAACCTATATTATTGTGCTTTAATGCTTCTGTATATATTACGTATTATTAAATTTATTTATTACGAGTTAGTTATTTATTTTTACTTATAAAAGGTTGTTTTATACAGGATAAGATATATGTCAAATGAACCCGTTACAATGTTTAAACAGAGGATGGGTATTTTTGTTGATGTACAGAATATGTTCTACTCAGCAAAAGCACTCCACCAATCAAAAATTGACTATAGTAAATTATTATCGGAGGTAGTGGAGAATAGAGAATTAATAAGAGCTGTCGCTTATGCAGTACACAAACCGGATGTTGATCAATCTGGCTTTACGGATGCTCTTAAACGATTAGGCTATGAAATAAAGACTAAAGAGTTGCGCCTCAGGCCGGATGGAACTGCCAAGGGTGATTGGGATATGGGGATAGCGATAGATACTATTGCAATAGCGCCAAAACTTGATACAATAGTGCTCGTATCTGGAGATGGTGACTTTGTACCTCTTGTCGAGATGTTAAAGGCCCACGGTTGCAGAGTAGAGGTAGTATCGTTTCGTAAAAGCACGGCAGTCGAATTAGTTGAAGCATCTACCAAATATACGGCAATTGAGGAATCAATGTTATTTAAGGAAAAAAAATTCATTAAAAATGATACAAACAGTTGATAATAAAGAATTGGAAGAAAAACATGCAGACTGCGAGAAGACGCTTGCTTATTCTTTCGATAACATTAAACTGCTTGAAAATGCGCTGACACATACCTCTTTTAAAACGGCTTATAGTCCCAGTAACGAAAGATTAGAATTTCTGGGGGATGCCATATTAGGGATGGTAATCTCTGAATATTTATTTAAGAAATTTCCTGATTATTCAGAAGGTAAATTAACAAAAATTAAATCTGTTGTAGTAAGCCGAGCAACACTGGCTAAAATTGGAGATGAAATGGGCTTGAAGCAATTCATCTCTGTTGGAAAAGGGTTAATGACAAGTCGTTCTTTTCCAAAGTCGCTTATAGCAAATGTTTTTGAAGCAATAATAGCCGCAATTTATCTTGATAGCGGATTAAAGTCAGCTTATGATTTTACCCTTAGATCTCTTAAGGATGAAATTGATATTGTATGCAACAATAAGCATGACAAAAATTATAAATCCATGCTTCAACACTTTTGCCAAAGACAACAAGGGCATATACCCAGATACAAGATAATCAAACAGAGCGGCCCTGACCACGATAAGACTTTTGAAGTAATAACCTTAATTCACAACGTAGAACATTGTACCGGATTAGGAAATAATAAAAAGGAAGCAGAGCAGATAGCGGCAAGGAAAACATTAGAGTTTCTTGAGGTAAACACAGATAACATTTAAAGGGAAAACATGGAAAAACGAATAAACAAAAAGAAAATAGTTAGTATATGTCCATCAAGGGTAGCAAGGTCAGTGTGCCCGAGTATAAAAAAGACAAGACGAATAAGACGTGATTTGTTCAGATTACAGAGAGACCCATCTATCACTGAAACAACAATTGATAAGCTACGTTTAAGACTTAAGCAGAAAAAGAATCAAGGAATTGCAATCGATTGCGAGGGTTGCAAATATAATGTTAAAACAGACGCTGTAGCTACAGCTACATAAAGAACATTGCCGCCATCAGGTTTGAAGTGACTAAAGTAATAAACGCTTTTGCTACAACTTTAGTGCACTTTAAACTTAGGGCATGGTTTCTTGCCTGCTATATTGTGCTGCCAGTATTGATTTAGGGTGTAAAATTCACAAGCTTGCCTATTTCATCTGTAACAGCCAACACTTCTTCTTTACTTAACTGAGGCTTCAGTACTTCAGTATCATTACCTTCTTTTACGTTATGCAGCAACAGATATTCACTATCACTAGATTTACGTGTAGTTATCAGTTTCAGTACCTTTTTCCTTAATAAATACAAAGAGAGTACATATCTGAAATTCACTCTCGACAAATCTTTTTCATTCTCCAGTTTATTAAACAGATCATAAAAAACATCTATTTTTGCATATCTTTCCACCTTTTCCGGTTTTTTTGAAATCTTTGTCTTCCAGTATGAAAAGATGTTCTCGTCATCTTTTTTATCACAGCACTCAATGCAAAAGTCCTTCCTTTCGAATGTATTGTTAACATCGTAGAGTGCTGAAAGGTAAACTTCTTCTTCAGGAAATATTTTTTCACAAAGGAAACAGGCATGAGAACCCTTATTAATACTCCATTCCATTATTGAATCCCTTTCTTACCATAACGTTATTTAGTAACCATCAATGGTTATCAATATTTTACAAATAACAATATGTATCATATTAAATATTCAATCAATACAACTACTCTTGCATAACAACACGTGTCTTTGTCTTCACAAAATCAAACAGTTCTTCAACATTTTCGTTCTTTAAACGAATGCATCCATTAGACATGTCTTTGCCAATAGAGCCGGGATTAGCGGTGCCGTGTATTCCATAACCATAAAGGTCATTTCTATCCTCAAAACCTATCCAGCGTGTACCTAATACATTTTTAGGATTACCATATTTATATACTCCCTCCGGAGAATACCATGTTGGATTAATTAACTTATTATCAACAAAAAATACTCCTACAGGAGTTTTATTAGACTTGCCTATGCCTACAGGATATTGTTTTATAAAATGACCATCAAGCAATATTGTCAATGTATAATCACTTTTATCAACGAGAAGGGATAGTTCTCCCTTCAAAATTTTTAAGCGCTCACCAATCTTTATTAGTGTACGGGATTTATTGTTAATACGCATAATGAATGCGTAACTGGTATCAAATTTTTTTGCGATCTTTACCAATGAATCACCCGATTTTACTTCATAAAAAACAGCATCAGGGCTTGGAACTTTTGAAAATACCAGTATCTCATTCAACTCATCAAGCTTATTCTTTATCTCATTTCTATATTTTCTGTCAGTTTCCTTGAAATAGAGATCAGACAGTTCGTTTCTTGCTTCAAAATTTTTTCCTTTTTTTAGATATTCAGAAACTAACTTCTGGTCAAGTATGCTTTTCTTTTTTTTGTCCCTAACGATCCGTTTCTTTTTCTTCTCAGTAGCATTTTTTTCTACAACATCTTCAACAGGTTTTTTGTCAGCTTCATCAATGGTGAATAAAATATTAGCTTCACTAACATGGCCACCTTCTTCGCCTGTGTTCTCAGGTTTCAAGAAAGGGTCAGAGGAGGCAGAACGTGCAAGTCTTACCTTATCATTACCAAACACATATTCAATACTTACAACGCTATTTTGAATTAAAATAATGCAAGATAGACTAATTATGATTCTGTACATTAAACATTTCATGTAAAAACCTCTATAAGGTTAAATTGAGAGATTTGCATTGATAGAAAAAACAGGAAATCGCAGATCGAGGATCAATGGGAGTTATCGGTAAAAGTTATTTTTAGGTGATGAAATCAGTTTTGAATTATACGAACAAATATATTTTTTGCAATATCATTATCCAGCGCCAATTGCGTTTCGCCATATTCCAATATCATGCTGGGGAATTTTTGATGAATTGTGAGTTCAAGGCCTGGAATCACTCCGATACCCGTAAGTCTGTCCAGGCTTGTGTGTGATTTTGTTGAAATATAAACTACCTTTACCTTTTTGCCGGCTTTTATTAAGGACAATGGACTAATTACCGGTTCCAAATTCTTTTTAGCACTTAAACAACATTCGCCTTGTGGAATTTTATTTCCATGGGGACAAACTGCCGGATGACCAAGTAAAGTACAGATACTTGCAATAATTTCCTCATTTACAAAGTGTTCAAACTGACAAGCGCCACGCTCAAATTCATCACCTCGCATTTCCAATACGTCATTTAACAATCTTTCAGCAATACGATGACGCCTTATAATCAGCTCGGCTCGCTTTTTCCCGGTTTTTGTAAATACGATCCCTGAATCATGAAGATTAATTAACTGCTCTTCTACCATTGACGTTAAATAAGTATTGGTAATATCACTGCCAAACTTATCACCCATACGCGCACTTTCTGCCTTACCATCATTCTCTTCAAGGATCCATATATACTCTAGCATCTCTTCAATTTGTATCTCATCAGCCATTTAACTAACTCCTTACTAAGACAGACGTTTTATATTGGTAACCACTGCAACACATACCTCAATATCCCACCAATAAGAAATGAAAACGGGAGAATAAATGCAAGCATGAGAAATGCAGTCTTAGCACCTCGTTCTTTTATCATGACAAAGAAATTTGCCAGACAAGGTACAAAAAGTGTAACGACAACCAGGGAAACTATAAGTTGGTTCGGATCAATTACCAGGTTGCCGGCATCCTTCTCCAATGCTTTAAAAATACTTACAACTGCATAGTCTCTTCGCAAAAAACCCAGAATAAAACCTTGTGTTGTCTCAACCGGTAACCCCAGGAAATGCTTAACTACCGGTTCAGCCGCCTTCTGAACATATGTTAAAATACCGAGTTTAGTAATTATAAATAATATGAAAGTACCTAACACAAATAACGGAACCGCTTCTTTCAGGAACCATTTAGTTCGGTAATATGTCTTCATTAATATATTGGTTATCTTTGGTCTTCTGAATGGAGGCATTTCCATAAGGAAATCTGATCCGGTGCCTTTAATAATCTTAGACGAAAGATAACCGACCAGCAACATTTGAGAAAATATTACAAAGAAATAGATTGCCAAATGCGCTCCGGACACGCTGCCCAGAATTCCAGCAATAACTCCCAGTTGTGCCGAACATGGCACTGCAAGGGCAAGCAACAGTGTGGAAATTACCCGTTCCTTCTTAGTATCCAATATACGCGTAGTCATTGTTGCCATAGTATCGCAGCCGAGTCCTAGCACCATTGGCAATACCGCCTTGCCGTTCAATCCGATTATCTTAAAAAACCGGTTAAGCATTACGGCCAGTCTCGGCAAATATCCACTGTCTTCCATTAAGCCGAAGCTTATAAAGAAGAAGCCGACAATCGGCAATATGATGGCAATAGAGTAAGTGACACCGACCTGCATCAGGCCAGCCTCTTCACCCATAAACAATTCAAAGAAAAAATTGTCGGAACTCATAAACTTCTGACACAACAATCCCAGATAGTAATTTATTCCCTCAAAGTTGACATGAGTAAATACGTATTCTATTTTCGTAAAAGGGATGAATGCCTTAAAATTAAATCCGCCTGATTTTTCAAGAGACGAGCCAAAAATTTTGCTCTCTACAAAATCAACACAGTCACCCGCTCCAAACTGCCCCACAACTTTATAAATGCACCATAAGACCACAATTAACATTGGCCAGGCCAGGGCAGGGTGCATAGTTAAGGTACCAAGAATGTTGGTTACCTTCCGGTTTGACCAATACTCTCTTGAAAACAGATGGAATGAATAAAAACCAACGGAAATCCCACCACCTGTCAATCTCATTATCCATGCTGTTTGTCCGCCCGTATCCAGGGGACCGGCAAACATAAACATCATCAAGTCTATTACCTTATATCCAACAAAGAAGGTGAACAGCGGCATAAAAAAGAAGAAAAACAGATTTCGTAATATCTCACCTGCCTGTTCTTCATGCTCACTATAACTAACTATTCCCTTCAATAAATTACCAACATAATCACTTCGTTTTTTAGTAATTACATAGCTTAATGGATGGCCATATTCTTTCTGTACTCCATCCCTGATCCTGTGAATCTGCTCAAGGGTCTGTTCATCAATTTCTAGTGTTTCCTCTAAATCCTCATCATAAGACAACAGCATTACGGCTAAGGCCCTTTTCTCCACCGTAGTTTTTTCCGGCAGTAAGGATTCAAGCTGCTTTATTCCATCCTCAAGGATCTCTCCGTAGTCAATGCTTATTTTGGGGACTTTTACCGAATTAATAGAGTTCCTAAGAGCCCCTATTCCATACTTTTGAGTAGCGATTGTTTTCGTAAGCGTCACTCCCAGTATTTCCTGCAACTTATCAGTATTTATGGACATTCCCCTGTCCAGTGTTTCATCCCACATATTTAAGCCTATTGAAATAGGCAATCCCATTTCAGCAAGCTGAGTTGTAATTAATAAGCCTCTGTGAATATTCTTGGCATCCATTATCTGCAGGACCTTCTTTTCTTCGTCTCTTAGAAGAATGTCACGTGCAACCCTTTCGTCTTCAGAATGTGAGATCAGGCTGTTGGCTCCCGGTGTATCAACCACCTCAATTGTATCGTTAGATCCGGCGTACATACCCCTGGTAACTTCTACCGTTGTTCCCGGATAATTTGATACAGTAACGTATTTTCCCGTAAACAAACCAAACAATACGCTTTTACCAACATTTGGATTACCAACAAGCGCAATCCGATAATCCAGTGCTTTAGAATCAGCTTCCTTTGTTTTTACTTCATGCATTTCTACAGCCTTTACATAAGTATCAATGTTCTAATAAGATACAACGCATAATACAATTATTTGGAATGAGACTCAATTTCAACTACATGTTATAAACAAAAGACTTCAAAGTCAAATTATTTAATCCGGATATAATGGTAAATTTAATAGATTCTTAGACTCTAGATACCTTGTGAGAGTGAGGTTTGCACTCATCTTGGAGATTTAGAAACAGTAGTATGGATTGAATCCGAATACACATTTTACGAGAAACAATATTAAAAATTTATCTGAAATCTTATTATTGAAACTATGGCATTGTCCAGAGTAGAATCAGCACTCGGATTGAAAATAGTCTGCACTCCCGGCTGTATGGCAAGCCAAGGCAGGACTTGCGATCTGTATGTTAACTCTACGGCTGTTTCGTGACTGTCTCTTTTTTCAATATCTTTCAAATCATCGCTAATAGAAGCGTGTGCCACCGCTAAACCAAGTATATCATCCTCTCTGGAAGGGATAATTCCCTGATAGTGAATTCCTCCACCAAGATAGAAATCAACCTCGTTCCTATCATCCGGCACTCCTCCCACCTGTAAAAAGGCCCCAAGCCCTCTTTTCCCCTCACCTGGGATTAGCATTTGATCGGCAATAAAATAGAGACCGTAATTACCATTATGCTCCAGAGGATCATCGCTTTCGTCCACATCCCTGATATCATCAAATTCATCGGTATGATACCACCATCCGAATTTATACGTTCCAGGCATAGTCCGACTCTCTTCTTGATCACCAAAATGATAACCTAATTCAAAAAAGTTTAAAAAACCTTCTTTACTGTCTAGTTTCCAGTGCTTTCCACAATCGTTTTTTCCCGGATCACCATCAGATATTTCAGCCATAAAATAGATGTTTTCAGTGGGTTCCCATTTTATTCTGAATCCAAGAGCTGCAATGGGAAAATTAGACACCGGAATGTTATTTGATATCTCATTATTGAAACCAAAGGAAGAGTGTAAAAAAAGTAACCCATACTCCGAAAAATTAAACTCGCTATTTAAATCATGTTGTCCAATTAACAGTGACAAATCGGTACCAGACAAGTTAAAAGAGTGTTCATACCAGAATTCATACAATTTTGTTCCTTTTTCCGACTCAAAGTTATCAGCTACTTGCAAATCACCTATATAGTCTTCTGATGGGTTAGCGCCATGGTGGTTAAAAATATGTCCGTGGAATATTCCACCCTTCCAGAAACCAGCTTTTTCCATATCAAGGTCAATTGTCATGTCGGTATTGGAAAGATAACTTATAGATGTGTCGATACCGGAACCCGCTTTCTTTAATCCTCCTGAGTGATTGGTTATAAAGTCAGAAGTATAGATTAGATCTAGAGAAAGTCCCCTATCTTCAAGAATGTTTCTTCGCTTAAACTCAAAAAAATGTTCATGTTCATAAAAACGAGGGTCATACATACCTATTGAGTGAACTTTATTCAATAAACTATAAACTGATTCACTCTCTCCGGCAATAACGGACCGACAACTACAAACAAAGAGAAATATAAAATTTAGAATAATGAAAAGACACAAGAACCTTTTTGTCATTAATGCCAAAAAAGCAAAAAAAAGTAAACAAAGTCTTTCCATAAATTAAAATCCCTTTCACGGTATTAATAATGCTGATATCAGAAACAATCCCAACTTATCTACTGAGACAGAGTCGCAATCGCAGCATTATAGAAGGTTTTTCGTTAATGTCAAATTTTTTCTAATAATTTCTCAATATCATCTGGTTAGGTTTTTGCGCGTACAGTTTTTATACCCGATCTGTCGGAAGAGACGTAGGGCAAGGCTTCCCGCCCGAACGTACCCGTTCGGTACGGGCAGCCTTGCGCTTAATGTACAAAAGCAAACCTAAAGGGTTGCCATACGTGTTACATGAAAAAACCTAACCGGACACTAC
The DNA here is from genome assembly GCA_018670825.1 of Candidatus Scalindua sp. Taxonomy (GTDB): domain Bacteria; phylum Planctomycetota; class Brocadiia; order Brocadiales; family Scalinduaceae; genus Scalindua. The sequence goes on from JABHIW010000052.1 coordinate 20,564, forward strand.
TGATAATTTCTATAATTTCGAATAAATATCGGTTTTCCCACATTACTCTATTAATAATATTACCGCCAATAAGTATTCCATAACCATATCATATCATCCCCTTCCCATGCGGATGAATTGTTCACCAAAGCCAACTGAGTTCTGGCGATTACCTGCTCTGATAGATAACCTGATATAATGGTTTTGTTATAAAAATATTTGAATCACGCTGAAAGAGTGGGATTGGATATTAAGAATTGAATATACAGACGCGGTATTAATTGCCTATTAACTACCTACATATTTTGCAATGAATTTACCTAAGATATACGTAAGAACGACAACAACAATTATTATGATTAAATGTTCTAAAATTACCTTCCATGCTTTGGTGCCTTGGGATTTTGCCAGATAATAACTCAAGATTGTTAATATTGAGATACCAAATACAAGATTAATATTAATGGCTACCGATAAATCAAATAGCAGTACAGGAATAATAAAGATAATAGCATAAAGTTTTGACAGGAAGGTGGCCACCGTAGCAACCCATACTTGCATTGTGGTACGTGAATGATTTGCTTCCTCGGAAATATGTATCCCGAGCGCATCAGAAAGCGAGTCGGCAATTGCAATTGTCAATATCCCTCCAATTACAACGCTACGTGAATTTGTACCGGAATACAGACCAACCATTAATCCTAATGTTGTAATTGTTCCGGATGTTATCCCAAAAGTTATGCCTGTTTTTAACGACTCTATCATTATTGTCTCATTTGCCCGACTACACACTAAAGTATTATCTACAACCAGTAATCAGCTTCTCCTGCAGCCACCCTTGACCACATTTTATAGACGGGCAAGGATATGAAAGTGATGAAACAAGAACCAAGGATTATGTAAGATGCTATCAAAAATATCGTAAATATCTCTGATGTATATCTGATTAGGTATGGACCTGACAGGTTCATAATAGTGCCTATAAAAGCGGAGATATAGACTGTTGTCTTGATTCCTTCTCCTGTACCGGTCATGGAAAGAATACGTGACATAACGAATATAATCAGGGGAATCAAGAACGCGTGCACATGCATAACCTCAATGACTTCCCTATATGACATTGGATAAGAGGACACTTCTCCATAACCCTGATTCCCCTCGCTACCCTTATAGTGATTGATAGTCTGTTTCGGTGAAAATTTTGTTCTATCGTAGGAATTAAGACATGAGAAGAAAAAGGCAGTCCCCATTGCTATGAGAAAGAAAGTAATAAATATTTTCTTACTTATTGAATATACCGGCATATGATTCCGTTGAAGATTTAAATTCAGCTGGTAATTATACGGACATAAATATATCTGGCAATTTCATCATCCAACGCCAGTTGTGTTTCACCAAACCGTATAACAAGGCTCGGTTTTCTGTGGTGAACGGTGAATTCAAGTCCCGGCACTACACCAATTGAAGAGAGCCAGTCTAAACTTTCCTGAGATCCGGTTGAAAGGTACACAATCTTTGCCTTTATGCCTGTCCGTAGTCTGGAGAGCGGACCAAATACCGGCTGTAACTTCCGTTTTGTATGTGAGCAACACTCTCCCGGCGGAATATTTTTACCATGCGGACATACTGTAGGATGTCCGAGAAGCATACATATACTTGCAGTAATATCCTCATTGATGAAATGTTCAAACTGACATGCTCCACGTTCAAAAACCTCATCACTGACACCGAGTACATCATTTAATAATCTTTCTGCCAGTCGGTGACGCCTGATAATCGGAGTTGCCTTTTTCCGCCCTGTTTCAGTCAGATGAATAATTGAATCATGAATGGTTAGCAGCTTTTTCTCAACCATTGCGGATAGGACAACCCCCACTGTCTCTTTACCAAATTTATTATACAATGATTCTAAATTTGTTGTTTCCTGCTCTTCTCCGGTAACCCACATGAACTCGAGCACTTCATCATCAATAAATGAGTCCTGCATAGAATTTTCTTTTTTTTCTATAATTGTCATTAGCTTAACTATTCCGGTTGAAAATTTGTATTGATATAAGACGTTATTTTATGAAATATTATTTTCATTTCAAGATAATACTTTTGAACGTACTTCATTTATGCTCAGTGCGTGGAATAATCCTTAAGGGTGTCTGCCAAAGCATCATAATCAAGATTTGAGTTGAAGATCATAATAGACAGAAATATAATATTTGAGACATGGTTTATATGATTTTATACGGACAGGTATAAACAAAATATTATAAATTGAAAACAAAAATACGTTCTAGTGTTTCTGATAATTTTAGTTATTCAAACACAAATCCTTCTTTAATTATCTTCAAACAGGCCAGTACAACCCTCTCATCAAAGTGGCTTCTCTTCTTCTTAGATATTTCCTCCAATGCCGTGTCCATGCCGAGTGACGGACGGTAAGGACGGTGCGAAGACATAGCCTCTACAACATCAGCCACACATAATATCCTCGCGGCAATGAGGATGTCACCGTTAGATAGACCCTGAGGATATCCGGAACCATCCATATATTCATGATGCTGATGCACAATATCAGCAACAGGCCAGGGGAACTCTATCCCCTTCAATATGTCATAACCGACCTGGGCATGCGATCTCACAATATTGAATTCATCCGCAGTAAGCTTGCCCGGTCTGCTCAGAATCTCCGCGGGGATATGCATCTTGCCTATATCATGGACAATTCCCGCCATCTTGACTCCTTCAATCTGTTCATGAGACAATCCCATCTCATCTGCAATAGCACAAGCAAGCTGGCTGACACGACGTTGATGGCCCGCGGTATAAGGATCTCTCTGTTCAACTGTTAAAGAGAGGGCTACTATAGTTCCATCCAAGGCAGTTCTTAATTTATCAACGTGTTGCTCTATTATTTTTTCTCCAATCTTGCGCTTGATGCCCAAGGCAATCTCTTTTGCTATGTACATTAGTGATTCAACTGTGCCTTCCGTTAACTGCTCACGAGAGAACATTGCCAGAACTCCAAGCAATTGGTTGTCAACGATCAAAGGCAAACCGACGAATGCGACCATACTCTCTCTCCTTGCCCAATCTTTATCACTTACCCAGGAATCATTCATCACATTGTTTGTTATGTGTGGTTCGCACTGTTCGGCAATTTTGCCAATCTTTAAACTGCCTACCGGCACACGACTATGAGTTCCGTCGATGTGCGTATACATTCCCGCACTGGCCTGCAATTCCAGCATATTCTCTTTATCATTGAGTGTCCAGATACGGACGAAAGCTACATTGTAATTTTTGAAGAAAGAAAGCGCACAGTTATTCAACATATGTTGCAATGTGTCAATGCTAGTAAGAGCGACACCAATCTCTGCACCTAACGAAGCAATGTTCATCCGCCTCATCAACGCTTTCTCCATCTGCTTTTGTTCAGTAATATCTCTTGCAATATGAATAATACCATTCAATTCCCCTGATTTGTCAAATCGAGGAAAACATGTCAATAAGAAATATCCTCCCAGACATTCTGCTTCTTCTTTTGTCGGTTTCAACGTTTCAATACATCTTAATATTGCACAAGCCGCTAAAGGTTCGTTACTGCCACGAAAGACCTTATTACATGCTAATCCGATGATATCTTCAGGTTTAACTTTCAATTTAGCTGCAAGCGCCTTGTTACATCTTGTGATATTGGAATCTACATCATGTATACTGATCGGATCTTCAATAGAATCAAAAGTGACTTCCCACTCATTTTTCCCTTCTAATACTTGATTAAATAGTTTGCGGTTTTCAAGTAATAGTGCCTGCCTTTCGTAGGCTTTTTTAAGAGTAGCTCTCAGGTCTGCCATTTCAAATGGTTTTGGTAGATATGAGAAAGCACCTCTGTCCATCGCTTTAATCACGCTTTCTGTCACCGCATAGGCAGTGAACATGATTACCTCTGTATCCGGTGAGATCTCCTTGATCTTCTCCAGAACGGTAATGCCATCAGAATCCGTCAATTTCATGTCCTGTAGTACGATGTTGTAAAAATCCTGCTCGACCTTTCCAATACCATCCTTAGCAGTATAGGCAGTCTCTATCAAGTAGTTTTCCAAGACGAATATATCGCTCAAACTGTCACAAAGAGCAACGTCATCATCTATTATCAGTACTTTTGGTTTTTCTATCATTTTATAGTCATTAGTCATTTGACAGTAGTCATTTGTTACTTGTTATTTTATTGCCAATAGATTTAATATAACCATTCAGCTTTTTATGAGTTATTTCTAAAGATGATAGTAAAGACTCGTATTCTTTATTTTTAATCAAATTTCTATTATTTGCTTTAGTAAGCCAGGTTCTCGTTTCCAATAAAGAACCTCTTGCATAATAGCAAAAATGTATGTTTTCTCGATAATGAAATCTCCCAAATCCTTCAGCAACATTTGCTGCAATTGAATCAACAGATCTAACTAATTGGTCACCAACAGTTTTCTTACAAAAATAATCCCATTTAATGACTATCAGCCAAATTTCTTCTGCTATATCCATTGGCATTCTATAAATTTCCAGTTCTTCCAGTCTCATATCTAAACCTCCATGTTTATATTTTAGTTAATAACCAGTGACTAATGACCAATAACTAATGACAATCTATCACTTCAGTACCTCTTGTAATCTTTTGCGTGTAACATCCCCAATCATTTCAATTACATTAGATATCTGAAATGGTTTTGCTATAAAATGATCTACATCGTTCTTGATAGCATCATCAATTAATGATTTATATTCGTCAGCATAACCCGACATCAAGATGACGGAACTTTTTGAACCCGCTTCCCTGATCGCATTAACTATTTCCAATCCATTATTCCCATTAAGCTTCATATCAATCAAAAGAAACTCTGTTTGGTACTTATCATATTTTTCAATACCATCGGTTACCGAATGGGCCGTAGAAACATTATAGCTGTGCTTATCAATATATTGTCTCAGAGTATCGCAAAACTCCTTATTATCATCTACTATAAGTAGAGTTTTAAGTCTTTGCAATTTCTCTATAAAGCTCATTATCTTGTTTAAATCAAGAGGTTTTTTAAGAATCTTCAATGCACCCTCAATCATTGCCTCTTCTACAAGCTTATCTTCCGCATAAGCCGTTATCATGACAACGGAGGTCAAGGGTGAACTCTTTTTAATACAATTGAGAGTTTCAACCCCATTCATCTCAGGCATCTTGATATCCAGAAATATAGCGTCGAACTGTTCCTCTTTTATTATGCTTAACGCTTCTTTGCCACTTGTCACAAATTTTGAGCGGCAGCCCTTAGCTTCTAATATATCAGATAGTGAGTCGCCTAAGTCGGCATCATCATCCACGATCAGTATTGATATTTTCTTATTCATTTAGTCACTCCTTCTTAATTATTCTTTATTTACACCGGACAGAGGGGGATCATACCAAGAAAAGTATTACGACACATAATATTTTTTAAATTATTTGTCCGTATCACTTCATCATAAAATTTCCGGAAAATTAAATGCAAAAGAGGCTCCCTTTCCCTCTTCACTCTCTACAGTGATGCTACCATGATTAGATGCTACAATGTCCTTAACTATTAATAGCCCCAAGCCCATTCCCTTGCTTCCTGTTGTAAAGAATGGTTCAAATATTTTGTCTATATTCTCTTTCTTAATTCCACTGCCGGTATCGGTGAAAGAGATTTCTGCAAAATCCTCTTTGAGATCGGATTCTTTTTCGTTTCTTCTCCTTACCCTCTTTGTTTCCACGGTAAGTGTGCCTCCATCCGGCATGGCATGCACCGCATTTAATGTTATATTGGAGAAGGCTTGTCTAAGCAGAAGATGATCAGCTATTATATCAGGACATTCACTATCAAGTTCAACTTTGAGATTTATATGTTCGGGTAAAGAAAATTCCACGAGAAATTGTTCCAGGGATTCATTGATATTTATTCTCTCCTTCTTTGTCTCATTTGTTTCCGAGAGGCGCATGAGGGCCTCAATCATTTCGTCTGCCTGTTTAACCTTATCACTGATAAGCTTGAGATGTTTTTTTATCTTTTCATCCTGATCTTTTAGTGTTGTATTCAAGTAATAGGATGAATTCTTGATTGTAGCCAGAGGGTGTCTGATGTCATGGGATATTGAACCTGAAACACGACCAATAACGGCAAACTTTTCCTTCCTGATAAGATCGTCCTGTATCTGTTTTAGTTTGGTAACGTCACGCCAGATACTGAGTATTACAGGCCCATCACACTCTATCTGGTCCAGGAGTGATGCATTAACGCTAAAATATGCTTCCCTCTCCTGTAATATTATTTTAAACTCGACATCGTGGCATGTATTATTTGTATGGAGATCCTTCTCTAACTGAAACCAGGTTCTAACCATATTGCCATCAACTCTCTTAAGCCATTCCAATAAATTGGTTTCAATCATATCATCATTACTGAGTCCGAAGGATGAACAAAACGACTTATTGACCATTATTATTTCCTGGTTCGCGTCAGTCACGACTATGCCGTCAACAGATGCTGATAACAAATTTTCGATAAATTTAATTGTCTGTAACTTGGAAACTACCTGTTTACTCATGAATTCATCTTTCAATAAAATCCTAAGTCCTTGATAGGTAAGCCACTGGTTTTTCCCGTGAGACTATCAAGGATTTTGCTTTAAGTATTTAGTGATAAACTATTCTTCCAATTGGCGTTGAAATTACCAAGAACCATGAAGAGGAGCAGAAACAAAACGTTTGTATTTTAACACATTAAATGTTGGTTTGTAAATACATTCAGTGTTTGTTAATAAATTTAAAAAAATACATGTTTAGAAACAAAAGGGAATATTTAAAGAAAGTATCTCACGAATGAGTAAGACAGAAGTGTAGTGAGTTAAACCCATCTCAAAATAGTTTTCGGATAAAAGCCATACCTGTTTTAGTATACATAAAACCCCCCAAAAAAAAAGGCGCATACGAATACGTCCTCTGAAATTGAACTATTCGTATGCGCCTTCGACTCACAGGCTCTTAACCTGCTGACAAGGCAACCTGCATCTTTCTTGCAAGCTGTTTTATATGAATTTCATATATATTTTCTTACATTTTAATCTTCATTCTACAATCTTCAATTGGCTCAGTTATTACAATCTTCTTTCCACATAACTTTAATATCGGAATCTGCATTATTCACTTCAAACCAACATACATGAGACACGCATCTTAAAGAAAAAATATAACCGAATACACTCTCATCTCCCACCTTACACAATATCTTTAAACTCAACAGAAAATTACAGTTACTATTTTAATGTATAACTGTACCATGTCGCAACTGAGTATACGTGCGTTATATTAAACGCTACGCACAATATGTCAAGAATTTAAATTTCACTTCCAGACTCTCCGGGGACCTCAGTGAAATTATTTATATTTCACAGGGTAGGCGTAAAGTTTTAAAGGCTATATGGTAAAACACTTAGTTTGTCATTCTGGACTTGTTTCAGAATCTAATGTTTACAACAACTTAGCACCCTAAGAGATCCCGAAACGAGTTCGGGCTGACAATTGTGACACAATCTCCTGGCAGGTAGACAGGTAAAGGGTCAACTCTCTTGTTGACTGCATGTTTTCAATAGTTTTATATAATCCTTTCTAATTCTATTACTTATCTTCATTCTCTCTTTCAACCGAAAAATGCTCGAAGCGACTGTCTTGTATGATTTAATCTTATATCTTTTTGCAATCTCTGGAAAACTTAATCCTGATAATTCACGTGATAATGATATTGCAAATAACCGAGGTATATTTTCCTCCCCCCTTCTTGTTTGATAAATAAGACTTTCATCGATATTAAATCTATTACATATCAGAGCATTAATTGTTTTAACCTTTCCTTCTCCAAGAATCGTTCTTTTCGCCATTATTTCTAAAGTAGCACCTTATCACAATTTACAAATTTCTCTTTAATCATTTCAACAAATCCGTCATTACCAAATATTAAACTTTTGGCCTTCTTAGAATAAAACTTCATTACATTATCATCTAACAAATATCCATAAACTCCTTATATACTAGTCACGAAAAGAAATTAGAGAATCCTCGATACAAACATCCTTAAATACGTCATACTCTTTTTATGACAACATTTACCCTGACGCAAGATGAACTATCTAGCTTGAAGAGAGCACACAGCGCATCAAAGAAAAAGCGATTATACTCCTTGGTACAGGATGGACAATCCGTGAAGTAGCAGAAGTCCTCTTGCTTGACGATGAAACAATAAGGAGCTATTTAAAACGTTATAAAACCGGTGAACTAAATGCGCTATTGAATGATAACTATAAGGGATACAGTGGAAAGCTATGTGGTTTGGAGATATTCCAATTAGATGAACATCTTAATGAAAATACTTATCTAAGCACGAAAGAAGTAGTGTCTTATGTTGCCAAGCGATTCCGAGTTGACTTTAGCGTAAGTGGAATGACAGGATGGCTTCATCTATGGGGCGATGTGTACAAAAAGCTAAAGTTAGTACCAGGGAAAGCGGATGCAAAAGCCCAGGAAGAATTTATATCATCTTACCGGGAATTAAAGAGCACCAAAGGAGCGACGGATCCTATATACTTTATGGATGGCACACATCCACAACATAAGAGTGTAGTTGCATATGGTTGGATCAAAAAGGGGGCTACAAAAGAACTAAAGAGCAATACAGGACGCCGAAGACTTAACATCAATGGAGCCATTGATGTTGAGAACACGAGTATATCAGTTGATTATGGTGTGTCCATAAACGCACAGTCAACAATATCTTTGCTGGAAGAGATCGAACTAAAACATACAGAAGCAGAAACCATTTATGTTATCTGTGATAATGCCAGATATTATAAAACGTATCATGAGTTCCAGAAAACTTCCAAATAATTGGATCAAATACCTAATATCATTTTGGAATGAGTATATTTACAGGACATATGCCATCAGAGCATGAGCATATGTATGTCATTTCCAACCAAAGGCGCTATATCGATATCTTTAAGATGTTTACAGCACAATACTTAAGTTCAGGTTGCTTTGAGTTGATATCATAAGCCGGGTTCGTTACCAGGTTAACCGACTTGCGATCACCAATCCCAAGTGACTTACCATAGTGCATGTTCATATAAATAGTACCTTTTAAAATACGATCCTTAATCCTGACTTTTGCCAATACACTATCACGTCTGGATTTAATCTCAACATTATCATTTTCATTTAAATCGAGACATGCAGCATCTCTCGGATTAACCTCCACAAAGTTGTCAGGTTCCATTGCATTAAGTATGGGTACACGTCCGGTACGTGTGCGTGTATTGAAGTGCCAGGGCAGACGGCCCGTAATCAGGACCAATGGATACTTTTCATTAGTAGTGTCATCAGGTTCAATATATTTACGAGCTAACAGTGCAGCACGACCATCCGGTCTTGGAAATTGATGATCAATATATAAACGCGATGTACCCGGGTGTCCGATATCGGGACAGGGTAATTGAGGGCCAACTTTACCTCGCAATCGCTCGTAAGTAACACCGTTCATATCGCAAATACGTCCCCGTGTAATACCCTTCCACTCTTCAAATACTTCTTCTGATGATCTATGAGCAAATTCTTTGTCAAATCCCATTGAGCGAGCTACTGACGAGATGATCTCATGATCGGGTCTGGCATCGCCTGGTGGCTCTATCACCTTCTCGGCTAATTCAATTCTCCGCTCAGAGGAGATTAAAGTACCGGTCTTCTCACACCATTGGGCGGCAGCCAGTACAACATCAGCCAGCATGGTTGTCTCTGTCGGATGAAATATATCCTGAACAACAAGCAATTCCGACTTGGCGAAAGCATCTTCCACCCATTTTGCAGAGGGTAATGAAGCAGCCGGATTTGTGCCCATAACCCATAAAGCACGCACTTCACCTGAATGAAGGCCTTTAATAATATCAATAATTGAACGACCGGGTACCGGTTGGATTTGGACAACAGGAACACCCCAATAATCAGCAACTTCAGTGCGATGTTGATAGTTGGCTACTTGTCGAACACCGGGCAAGAGGTGTGACAGAGCTCCAACCCATCTGTTGCCCAGGGCATTCGCCTCTCCGGTCAACGAGAGTGGGCCGGCCCCGACACGGCAAAAATTGTCTGTTAACAAGGACAGGTTATGCAGTGTGTTATTTTTAAATACTGCCTGAGTCGAGTGATTGTAGCCCTGGAACCAGAATGTCAGCATTGCCTTGGCTTCGGCAATAGTGTGGGCAGTCTTGATAATTTGGTCTTCAGTACAACCGGTGATTTTTGCGACTTTTGCTGGAGTATATTCTATCAGAAATTCTTTCAGATCACTTAAACCTGAAGCATGTCTTTCAACATTGGCTTCATCAACAAGACCATCGTTCAACAATACATAAGCTAATGCATTGTTAAGGGCAACGTCTGTACCCGGCCAGATCTGTAAGTGAATGTCCGCAATTTCTGTTATTTCAGACTTTCGTGGATCTACAACTATAACCTTGGCACCATTTCTCTTTTTAGCGGCGACAACACGATCGAACAATATTGGCAAGGAGACGGCCATATTATTACCGGCAATAAAAAAAAGGTCTGCCTCCTCTATATCGGCATAACATGCTGGCGGTGCGTCAATGCCGATGGTTGAAGCAAATCCCATCGCCGTACTTGCCATACATAAGCGCGTGCTGCACTCTATGTTATTCGAACTGATAAACCCCTTAAATAATTTGTTAATCAGATAATACTCTTCTGTTAAGCAGTGTGCACCACCAAAAAAAGCGACAGCATTCGGTCCGTATTTATCAATTATCCTTGTAAACTCGTTTGCAACGTGCGTAATAGCGTCATTATAGTTAACAGGTACAAGTTTATCGTTACGTCTTATCATGTGTTGTGTGAGACGCCCGGAAGCGGCGAAGACATCGGGAAGTGTCTTACCCAGGTGACAAAACTTGCCGTCATTCACAGGATGCCCCTTCATTCCATGAGTTTCTACAATTCTGCCATTGCTGACACCAACTATCAGCCCACATCCAATGCCACAATATGGACAAGTCGATTTCGTCCATTCAATTGACTCACCAGTCGAAATATTCGCTAGCCCCTCCCGCTCTTTAATAATTTGTTCGCGTGTTTTTGTTGTATGTTCCATTATTACCAAGCCTTCATTATAAACGACTAGAGATTTACTATTGTCTATTGTCTATTGATTTTATTTTTCCTTTTGGGCTGTTTTCCTTGTAGCAACAAAAATAGAGGTCAATTCATGTGCTTCTTTAAAAAGTGGCAAGACTCTTTTTTTTTGTAATAAATTTTCACCTATAACAAATTCCAACCAAAATCCAGATTCATCTGATTCCTCAATCACAATACTTAATTTTAATATAAAACCAGGCTTAGTTTGGGCCAAAAGAGTTGCACGATAATTAGCGGCAACAGAAGTTGCACATCGTATTAGTTGTTTTTTTATATGGGTTCCTAATTCTATTTTTGGTAATATTACAGCAAGCTTAACACACCTATGAGCAAATTCTTTTGTTCTTTTTTTCAACTCTTCAGCATCCATGCTTTCTCCTATACAGGTTGATGTTCTAACAACAATCAATCAACAATCTTCAATCCCTCACCGCCGGAAACTTAATCTTAAACGTGCTTCCTTTTCCCTCTTCACTCTCTACTGAAATATAGCCATCATTGGATGTAATAATCTCCTTTACTATTGATAGGCCGAGTCCCATTCCTTTACTTTTTTTTGTGAAGAATGGTTCGAATATTTTATCCATATCATCTTTTGTAATACCACTCCCGGTATCTTCAAAGGAGATTTCTACGAAATCTCCTTCGAGTGCGGAATCTTGAGTTTGTGGCTCACTCAGTTCCGAACTTGAAACACTCTGCGTCTTAACGGTAATCAAACCCTTTTCAGGCATGGCACGCACTGCATTTGCTGTTAGATTGGAGAAGACCTGTCTCAGTTGAAGACGATCAACGATAATATCAGGACATTCACTATTAAGTTTTAAAGTATGCTTTATGTGTTTCGGTAAAGGATACTCTTCAAAAAATTCCTTCACATATTCATAGGTATTTAGCCTACTCTTCTCTGGTGCTTTTGTTTCCGATAGTCGTGTTAAGCTTGTAATAATCTCATTTGCATGGTTGACCTCGCCATTAATCAAGCGGAGATGTTTCTTTGTCTTTTCATCCGCATCCTTAAGTGTCATATTCAAGAAATATGATGAATTCTTAATTATTGTCAAAGGATGCCTGATATCGTGTGCTATGGATCCCGACACACGTCCGATAACGGCAAATTTCTCTTTCAGTACAAGTGAATTATTTGCCTCCTTGAGCTTCTCTTGTGTCCGCTTATACATCAACGCCTCAACAAATACGGTAGACAAGTTTTCAATAGATTCCAGGTCGCATTTATTATAGCCTGCTTTTTTGTTGCCCAGGGCAATCATGCCGAATGTCTTATCATCATGTTTTAATGGAACACCAAGAAAAGATGTTAACAATGGATGTCCCTCGGGAATCCCAATCCTATCCGGGTGCGAACCTGGGTCATTAATGATCGCTGACGTCTCTGCTTTGAGTACTGATCCGTAAATTCCATGAATCTTCATGTTTAATATAAGACTTGTTGCATGGGATTCGTTTATTTCACAAGCATCCCACCCGGGATTGCTGACTGCAATAGTATCAAAAGAGCCGGAGGCATTGATCTCGCCAATAAAGCCAAACTTACTATCTGTTAAAATCTCAGCAGTATTAAGAAACATTTTGCACATCTGTTCTTCTGTCTTATTTGACAGAGACTCTCTGAGTACCATGTCAATTGCATTTACGATTTCGGTTTGTCTCAGGGCAATATCTTCAGCAGATTTTCTATCATTTATTTCATTTTGTAACCCTTCTGCCATGGTATTAAAGCTGTTTGCCAGAAGTCCAATCTCATCAACCATTGCCACTTGATTTCTCGCAGAAAGGTCTCCACCCTGAATTTTCTTTGAAACTTTTGCCATTTCCTTAATAGGATGAGTCAAGTTCCTCGCCAAAATGTATGCAACTATATAAACGACTACAATTATACAAACGAAAAGGATAATGATATTTTTTATCAATCCCGAAATAGGAGAGTAAATTTCTTCCAGGTCCTGTTTTGCCACAAATCCCCAATTGGTTCTTGGAATATATGTGTATGCCGCCAGCACTTTTGTGCCCCGGTAATCTGTTGTTTCAGTAATCCCGCTTTTTCCGTGTGCGGCATTTTTAGCAGGAACGGCATCTATCTTTAATTGAAGTGGTGCACCATCATACCACCTCAGTTTGTTTAAAGCGACTACCTCCTTGTTGACAATAAGCGTCTCTCCCGTTGATCCCATGCCCACTCGCTCATGGAGCAATGCGTAAAGAGATTCTTCCAGATTAATGCGTGCAACCAGTACTCCAACAATTTGCTCAGGACTGTCAGCACCAAATATCAGTCTTGAAAAGGTCATGACAGGTATCTCTAAGATCTTTGAATAATAAATATCATTGATAAAGAGTTTCTGTGTACGCACAGCTTCTGTAAAGAATAATTCCTCTGACATGTCAGTCCCATCGTGTGATTTATTGGTAGAGATTAAAATCTTGCCTGAGACGGGATCTAGTACAAACAGTTCGTTATAGGCCTTATAGTTAATGAGAAACTGGCCCAGGCATTTCCTGATGGATTCCTCCGTGTTCATACTGCGTTTTTCAGTGTCTGATTTATTCAGTAAATTTTCTGTTGATTTGATATCATAGTCTTCTGCAACGGTATGAACGTCTCCAATTCTTTCATCCAGCCATTCATTGATCTGCTGTACCTTCAGGTCTCGAATTGTAGTGAGTTTAAGAAACCCCTCTTCCTTAATGGACTGCACTCTCTGGTTATAAACAATAATACAAAAGAATAGCAAAGGTATCACGGAAACCAGGAGAAGCCAGAAAGTCTGACGTTTTCGTATGCTTTTAAATTGAAGCCATGCCTTCATTGTCACCTCCAACAACTATAATTTGTCAAGTGTAGACACGATTGATGAATCGAAGAAATCATCCGTATTTAGCCTTCCGGAAAGCAGTCCCTCAGACATCATGAAATCAATGATAACCTGAGAGTATTTATATATGTTATTATCATATTCCGAATTAAAGATGTTTTTATTTGTTTTGAGGTCAGGAGCAATTAATCCGCTCAATCCCTGTTTAAATTCAGCTAAAGTTATTTGTTTTTCTGATGTAATAATTTCTGATGCTTCATCCGGATTACCGTTAATATACTCCAGCGCTTCAAACCATGTTTTCGCTACCTTGACTATTGCGGATTTATTGCTATGAAAAAAAGACTCGGAGAAGACGAGAATATCGATAATCTCAAATGGAATGTCTTTAGAGCTGAATAGTAGATTCCCTTCATATCGATTTAACAAGATTGTTGACGTAGGGTTATAACACACCATGGCATCTACACCGTGTTCTCTGAATGTCGTCAACCAGTTTTCTGCCTTCACCTCAATTAATTTAACCTCCCATTCTTTTATATTATTTGCCTTCAAAGCTCTCTGTAGTAAGAACTCCCCCACTACAGTCCCCTCATAGCCTATCTTTTTTGCTTTAAGAGACTGCATGTCTGTAATGCTTTTTTGTCCGATGAGCATATCACCACCCATAGAATAATCAATGACTAAGACTGCTTTTACAGGGCATCCTGACTCATGCAGCGAAACAGCCTCGTCCATCGTAAGCGCCGCTCCATAAAGGACGCCATTCCTCATTGCCTGCATCTCTTCCTGTGCGGATCCATATCTTTTGATCTCTACATTGACATTGTTCTTTTGAAACAGATTTTTTGATTCGGCCAGGATTAATGGATCGTATCCTGTCCAGGTATTTATCCCGATTACGACAGGGGTTTGCGAACCAACCTTAGAGCAGGACAAAAACGGTAAAAGAAAAAGTAATAAGAGCAGGGATATACAATAAGTGTTTGATTTATTTCTGAATACCACACCTCTCTCTACTTTTGGTTTGACTGTTTTTTGATGAATATTTTTAGATCTGGATTTGAGTTTTTCCTGAAGTGATAGTAATTCAACATCTTTCATAGAGATTGCCCTCAATACGAATTCGGTTGTTTAGACTATTTTTGAAATACTTCCCTATCCAATAGCCGGTAATATTCCTTTGGGTATCTACTTTATGATGAGTAGTTGCAAGATGCGTGGTTGTTACTGTCTCCCTGAATAGTGCATTACTGCTTTCCTTGCAATTGTGTTAGTGTATATTAAACCCTGCTGTTCGTAAAGTCTTAATTATCGCCTAAGAGCAAAGGATTATGAGGTTTGGAATAAAGTGGCAAGCATGAAACAACCGAAACTATTGTGTATTCCATTCCCACGACTCTACTTCTGTAAGGAAAGATTTATCTGTCAGATCATATCTGAGCGGGGTTATTGAGATATAGCCGTCTTTGAGTGCATGCATATCAGTACCAATAACATCTATCTTCGGCCATCCGGTACCGGCCAACCAGTAATATGCTATGCCACGCGGGTCCGTCCGTTTCTCATAGTGTTCTTCAAAATCACCGGAGAATTGTTTCGTAATCTTTACTCCTTTAATCTTGTCCTTTGCTATATTAGGTATGTTTACATTGAGCAGTGTGCCTCTTGGTAACTCCTTCTTCATGATAAGAGCAATAATATCTTTTGCCGTCTCGGCAGCCCCCTTTACATCAGGTGTTGATTCTGAAATCTCCAGAGAGACAGCGACAGATGGAATACCTAATAGAGCACCTTCAATGGCAGCTGCAACTGTCCCGGAATACAACACATTTATCCCGACATTAGCACCAATATTTATACCGGAAACCAGTAACTGAGATTTCTCCTTTACTATTTCTCTCACCGCAAGTTTGACACAATCCGCAGGAGAGCCATCGATTCCATAACCAATAAAATCGCCATTAGCATACACATCTCTCACTCTCAGGGGGTGACTAAAGGTTATTGAATGACCAACACCACTTTTCTGCACATCCGGTGCGACAACAGTAACTGAACCAAATGATGCCAAAGCTTTCTTTAATTCCAGGATGCCTGGTGAGTAAATACCATCATCATTTGTTAATATAATCTTCAATCCTTCAACCCACTTTCTTCAATTATTTCTGCCTTTTTAGTCTCAAACTCTTCGTCACTAATCACTCCATCAAGTTTTAATCTTTGCAAGACCATTAACTTTTCATCGAGTATTATTTTGTCGATTATCGCGTTCTCTTCCGCATTAACCTTTTTTCGTGCTTCCCTTATTCTCTCTCTTCCTTCTTCAGTCAATACAAGTATTTTCTGCTCCTCTGAGATTGGGCCATCTTCTTCCCCCTCACCTGATCCAGGGTCTTCTTCATCCTTCCCCCATAAACCAAGCCACTTTTTATCTTCACCTTTTTCTTTACTTAACTCCTTAACAGACTTTTTCATTGCCTTGTCATATATCGTCTTTTTCTTCTTTCTGAAGTTAAGTGGTGCTTCTAACACTTTAATATCTTTGCCGTCAAAGGGAGGAGAAAACATTGAAACAGCAAGGTTTATCACTTTTCCTGTATTAACATATTTGTGTATAGTATTTCGCGGAATCATCACAACCATACCTTCTTTTACTATATGACGATCTCCATTAAGAATCAACAGGCCACTCCCTTGCTTAATATATAGAATTTCATCATGGGACTTATGATAATGGGCATCCATTTCTGCATCTTGACTAATCTGAAAAAGATATACACTTGTGCTTTTGTCTTTACCCAGCTGAATAATCTTAACCTTCTCATCATCTGCCAGACTTTTTTTCTCTACAATTTTATCAATATCCTTAATTTCAGGTGAATAGATCTCTGGAAAGGAAGTAGGGTTCCTTAATGATTCGACAAATGCACCTGATTTTTTCGCACCAAAACATCCACATACAACGAGAACTGAGGCAGAAACGATAAGCAATACTATATTTTTTGATAGAGATTTTATTTGCATAATTACTGTGTAAGACTCCTTTCCTTCACCCTTTACCAGAATTGAATTTTGATTTTAACAGCAATATAATAGAGGGTCAATATAAATAAAAGATTGGACGCTTGCCTTCAAATAGAAATTTTATTAGAATTCACACATTAAAAATATTGTATTACAAATAATCTTAAAGCAGTATATCTGCTTAACTTCATATATGAAAAACGGACTTTTATCTAAACAAAAAATGATTAAACTCCTATCATTTCTTTTCATGACGATCTTGATTTCATCGTGTCATAGTTACACGGCGAACTCTTCCACCAGTTTAGATGATATATCAAATGGTAATTGTACGATAATTGACTTAACATACCCTTTAAACAAAAATAATGCCTACTGGCCTGCCCCTGCATATACATCATTTAAATACAAAACTCTAGCTACCCTTAAGGAGGATGGTGTCTTTTCCGGAGCATACTCAACTCCGGAACATCTTGGCACACATCTAGATGCTCCCAATCACTTTGAAGATAATCAGTCTTCCGTTGATGAGATTAAACTTGAAAGGCTTGTAGGTCCTGCCATTGTGATAGATATCTCTAATAAGGTTAAAAATAATGTGGACTATGAACTTACGGTTGAAGATATTAATCATTGGGAGCAAGCAAATGGAAGGATAGAGGAGCGATCTATTATTTTACTTAACACAGGCTGGTGGAGAAGATGGGATGATTACGATACATACAAGAATACGGATGATTCTAATAAACTCCATTTCCCAGGTTATTCAGCTAAAGCAGCCGGTTTTCTTGTTGAAAAAAGAGATGTTAATGGAATCGGAATAGACACGTTAAGCGCAGATTATGGTATTTCTACAGATTTTAAAGTTCATCATATTATAAATGGTGCCGGCAAGTACATTCTGGAAAACGTTTCGAATCTGGATAAACTTCCTCCCACCGGAGCAACATTAATAATAGCGCCAATAAAGATTGAAGGAGGATCTGGCGGTCAGACAAGAATATGGGCAATTTTACCGCAGCCCTAACATGAAAAGGGCATAAAAGTGATGCTAAAACAAATTATATAAAAAAGAGAAGGAGTATTTATTATGAGGGTTGTTGACAGGAAAAGAGTTTTGCCGGAGGTCACAATTGGATTGGACAAAGAGGAGACTATCACGCTTGCAACTATACTAGCCAAAAGTGACTTAGAAAAAGAATTTTGCAATGATCTTTTGTCTAAAATTAATATAGTCCTACAAGATGATGATTTCAGAAAAAAAAATGATGAATAAATTTAAACTATCTCACCCTAGTCCTCTGATAAATTCATTAATTATTTTGTTCAAGTAATGTCCTCGGAACCTTTTGTCTGCGGAAAATCCTCGTCACCTTTTGCCCGATAGCAATTACCGTAGTAGTTGATGTAATTATTATTGAATAGGAGATTATTTATGGAAATATATCTAGTTCGGCATGGAGAAGCTTTTACAAAAGAAGAGGATACTGAAAGACATCTCAATAAAGGCGGAGTTAATCAGTGCCTTCTAATGGGAAAGGCCTTAAAGAGGTTAGACATCACCTTTGATCTTATAGTCAGCAGTCCGAAAGTTCGCGCACGTCAAACTGCAGAAATTATTGCTGAAGAGGTTGGTTATTCAAAAAAAGAGATAAAGATAACCGAGACGCTTGAACCGACCGCACCTCCTGGAAAGACGCTATCATATTTAAATAAGTTTTCCGGTATTAAAAGCGTTATGCTTGCTGGACATCTACCCCTACTTGGATACCTTGCTTCAGAATTATTAAGTAATACTTCACATATTTCATTCTATTTCGAAACGGGTGCCGTCTGTAAAATTAATATAGGACACCCTGACTCTCACGCGGGTGATTTTTGCTGGTTTTTAGCACCTGAACATCTCAGGCTCATGGCACAGACATGAAACACACTTCAAATTACTCATACTTTAAAATAGTATTTTCCTGTAAAAAGTAGTGATCACAATAGATTGTAAAATCGAGGTTCCTCAGCTAGCGCCTTCTCCCGATCAAACTGTATAAAAACAGGAACGAAACGAAAAGCAACAAACCAATAGCGATGATATAAACTATAATTTTACCGGTAACAACATAAACATTAGAAGTTGCGGTAGCAATCAGAGAGGCAAGTCCAATACAGATTATGGTAGTCAATAAGAAAAAAAGGGCACTTCTCTTTAATCTAATTTTCTTCCGATGGCGTTTTTTTCTATGATGTTCTGTCATTTTATAATGGTCTACCAATATAAAAATATCTTAAATATAATAAAGCACCCAAATCATATATAAAATGTAATTGAATGGGTATAAGAAGACTTTCATAGTACTGGAATAAAAATCCCAGGTAAAATCCCATAATTGTGGCAATGATCCAATATGCAGGAGTAATAAAATGTAAAAGGCCAAAAATTATGCTCGCTCCCGTAATACCCAATTTGACTTGAATTACTCCCCTGAATAGCAACTCTTCAGCAACTCCAGCAAATACTGAAATAAAGCATAAATCTACTAGTCTTGAATTAGAAAATATAATTCTGATATCATTTACAATCGTCTTTTTGAGTGGGCCCAGCAGAGGAGTATTGTTTACCTTTTCTGAAAGCAAAAAAGCAAAAAGAATCAAAGGCATTAAAGCTCCTAATGTGCCAATCATGATATCGTGAAATACATTCTGGCTTAAAGGAATCAACTTAATACCAAAAAACCATGCTATGAGTAAGGCAGCTATTAATACCAGGCCCTCTACAAGCGAGGTCAGGATTAATAGATTATATCTTGAAAAAGTGGTAACTTTAATCATTTATTTGTTTATAGTTCTTCAGTTGTCAACTATTTATGAACTTATTTGGCTATAATAAAACATTAATAATCTATAGGCAATTATTATATTCAACAAGACAAGATAATTATATATTAAGATGAAGTTATCAGCAGTGTCCGGTTAGGTTTTTGCGTGCACTGTTTTTATACCCTATCTGTCGGAAGATACGTAGGGTGAGGCTTTAGCCTTGCGCTTAATACACAAAAGCAAACCTAAAGGATTGCCCTACGTGTTACAAGCAAAAATCTAACCGGACACTACTGTAAATTTATAAAACAAATAACCTTATCGGTAAATTTCTTTATAAAAATCTTCTTATAAGTATAATAGACACATATTATGGATACATTAATGACAGACGTTTTTTGGGTATTGATATGCGCTGGTCTTGTATTTCTCATGCAGGCTGGATTTACCTGCATGGAATCAGGTTTAACGAGATCAAAGAACAGCATAAACGTTGCGATAAAAAATATAACCGATTTTGGAATATCTACCATTTTATTCTGGGCTTTTGGTTTTGCGATAATGTTTGGAGCATCAGTTAATGGTTGGATTGGGTCAACTCAATTCTTTTTGTCTCTTGACGAAGGGTCATGGCCAACTACGTTTTTCCTGTTTGAAATTATGTTCTGTGCTACGACAGTTACCATAGTTTCAGGAGCAACGGCAGAACGTTTGAGATTCAGAAGCTACATTATCATATCGATTATACTATCGGGTCTCATATACCCGATCTTTGGACATTGGGTTTGGAATGATGCTCAATCAGGAACAGCATCCGGATGGTTAGGAAAAATGGGCTTTGTAGATTTTGCCGGTTCTACTGTGGTGCATAGTGTAGGTGGATGGGTTGCTCTGGCTGCACTACTGATCATTGGCCCACGAGAGGGTCGCTTCCCTGCTGTTGGAGCTCACCGGAAGATCCATGGCAATAATCTTCCCATGTCGGTACTTGGAGTGTTACTTCTGTGGGTCGGATGGTTTGGTTTCAATGGTGGTAGTACTTTAGCTTTAAACGATCAGGTTGCCGGAATTATTGCTAATACCTTTTTGGCCGGAGCCTCAGGAGTTATGGTTACGCTTACCGTTGGGTGGATAATACGGAAGCAGGCTGACGCTGAACTGGTAATATTTGGTTCAATTGCCGGTCTTGTGGCCATTACGGCATCTGCAAATGCTGTCAGCACCATTTCAGCACTGATCATTGGTGGTATTGGTGGCATTGTGATGCTGGGAGTAGATTATCTTATGGATTATCTACACATTGATGATGCAGTGGGTGCAATTCCCGTCCACCTGGGTGCAGGTGTCTGGGGTACACTTGCGGTTGCTATTTTTGGAAAGGAAGAGATACTGGGAACAGGCATTAGTCGTTGGGGGCAACTTCTAATACAGGCAACAGGAGTTGGAGTATGTTTTTTATGGGCGTTTGGTTTGTCTTATGGAATATTCCTTTTGATAAACCGTTTCTTCCCGTTACGAGTTACAGCAGAAGATGAACGTATTGGCCTTAATGTTTCTGAACATGGCGCTACCACAGAGCTCCTTGATTTGCTCATTACGATGGATAGCCAGGCAAGGACCGGGGACATAAGTCTTCGTGTACCGGTAGAACCATTTACAGAAGTTGGTCAAATCGCCGAACAGTATAATCGGGTGATGGAGGCCCTGCAGAAGGAGGCAGCGAAGACAGAATCTTCACTCCAGGAGAAAGAGCTTCTCCTGCGCGAAATTCATCATAGAGTAAAAAATAATTTGCAGGTAATTTCCAGCCTGCTCAGTCTTCAATCCAGGTCCAGTAAAGATGAACAGGCGATAGAGATGGCGAAAGAGAGTCAGAATAGGATAAAGGTAATGGCTCTTATTCATGAAAAACTTTACCGGTCTAAGGATTTTGCTAATGTTGAGTTTAATGACTACATCAAGAACCTGGTAAACGACCTATTTGCCTCCTACAGAGTTAGTTCCTCAAAGATTACACTAAAAATGGATATCGAAAATATCTCATTGGGAATTGATACTGCCATTCCCACGGGATTGATAATAAATGAATTGGTCACTAATTGTTTGAAATATGCATTCACAAAAGATAAGGATGGTGAAATAAGGATATCTCTTCGGTCACTAGATGATGGCCAGAACGAATTAATTGTAAGTGACAATGGTATTGGTATGCCTGATAACCTGGATATTAAAAAGGCAGATTCATTAGGATTGCGAATGATAACAAATTTAACTGAACGTTCACTTCATGGTAAAGTTGTGATTAATAAAAAAAATGGAACAGAATTTCAGATTATTTTTAAAGAAAAAGAGTACAAAGATAGGGTATAATATTGACGAACCTGATGTAAGGACACTGTATTCGTTAACAGGTTTGATAAAAGAATTTGCGTCTCTACAAGTGATAGATAATTGACATATAGAAAGACTATAGGAAATACCAGATAGGGGTGATTATAATTTTCTGGTAGGAAAGGAGTGGAATATGGCTAAGACAAGGATCATGATTGTTGAGGATGAATGGACCGTTGCAGAAGAGATTAGAATGGTATTAGAGAGTATGGAATACGAAGTGACATCCATGTCAGCTGCAGGAGAAGAGGCAGTTCAAAATGCAGAGAAGGATAAACCTGATTTAGCGCTGATGGATATCGTGCTAGAAGGAGAAATGGATGGGATCGCAGCTGCTAATGAAATCCGCTCACGATTTAATATCCCCATTATTTTTCTCACGGCATATACTGATGACAAAATCCTGGAACGGGCACGCATAACGGGACCGTTTGGATATATTGTCAAACCATTTGTAAATGAAGATTTAAAAATATCAATTGAAATTGCTATATACAAGTCCAGGATGGAGAAAGAAAGAAAACGGTTCATTGAAGAGTTACAAGGTGCACTACCTAAGATTACATCGTTGTCCGGATTGCTCCCTGTTTGTCCATCTTGTAAAAGAGTACGAGATTCTGATGGTAATTGGAAATAAGGCAATGATCAGTAGGCGAAAAGATCAAATATCAAATGAGTGACTATAAATTTATAAACTCACAAGTAATTTAGTCTTATTACCGTATTGCTATTTTAGAACGGTCTATACAGAAACAGAAAGCTAGCCTTGTTTTATTCATGATGTAGAAACCAGATCTACTCGCGAAAATACTTACTCAACAATTCTATAGTCTCTTTGTCATGTAGTTTGTCCTTGCCATATCCTGGTACGGCACCGATTTCTACCGCCATGTCCATTTGATCTTTGTAATTGGTGACCATCATCAATGGTACATTGAATCGTTCATCCTGTTTTATTTTCTTAATTAATTCCATAGCACTTTCCTGATCAAACGCCCCTATCCTGTTAATAATTACTAAATCATAATTTTGTTTCTCCAGGCACTCAACTGTATTCATAAACAGTTTCACCCTTGTTACCTTTACAGAAAAGTTTTTCTCAATTAATGAAGTAATTTGTGGATTGTCTAAGTCACAATGACCGACTATTAATGCATTTTTCATATTGATTGGTAGGTCTCCCTTCTTTTATCAGCTTATATTATTTACTTCTATATTTATTATAAACTACATTCTTAGAATGTATCTAATAAGGGCTTGCATGTCAATAACTGAACTTTTTTATTAACAATATTAAAAAAATTTAAACTGTGAATAATGCCTGTTTATTGATAATATACTCGTCACGAAAATTATTATTGTAATAATCTAAAACTAAGCTGGTTTTAGAATTTATTCAAGTTATTTTATAAACATTTGAAATGGTATTATAAAGGTAGGCAAAGTGGGACAACATGATAACGAACAAAAGAAAGATAATGAAGAAGGTAAACTGCCTTCAGTGGATTTCATAAGAACGATTGTTGCTGAAGACATTCTGACAGGAAAGTGGAACGGTGAGGTAATTACAAGATTCCCTCCTGAACCTAATGGTTTTCTGCATGTTGGACACGCAAAGTCATTCTGCCTGAATTTTGGAATTGCTGCTGAAAACGAGGGTGGGTGTTGCCATCTGAGGTTTGATGACACCAATCCTGTTATGGAAGAAGCCAGATACGTTGAATCTATCCTGGAGGATGTTCGCTGGATGGGTTGGAGTTGGGGAGAACATCTCTACTATGCATCTGATTATTTCGATCAAATGTATGATTATGCATTCCAGCTAATTAACAATGGCCTTGCTTATGTCTGTGATCTGGATGCTGAACAGATGAGAGAATATCGTGGAACACTGACTGCACCGGGTAAAGATAGTCCATACCGTAACCGAAGTATTGAAGAGAACCAGGACCTGTTCAGGCGTATGAAAGAAGGTGAGTTCAAAGACGGCTCTCGCGTACTTCGAGCAAAAATAGACATGTCATCTCCCAATTTGAATATGCGGGATCCCGTTATGTATCGAATCTTACACGCAGAACACCATCGGACTGGCAGTAAATGGTTTATTTATCCCACATACGATTGGGCCCATGGTCTAGAAGACTCTATTGAGGGTATTACACACTCTCTTTGTACACTGGAATTTGAAAACCACCGCCCTCTCTATAACTGGTATCTTGATAAATTGGGGGTTCATCATCCACAGCAGATTGAGTTCGCACGATTAGAACTTACCTATACCGTTATGAGTAAACGTAAACTTTTGCAACTGGTTGAGGAGAATCTTGTTATGGGATGGGACGATCCACGTCTCCCAACTATCAGCGGTATGCGCAGGCGCGGATACAGTCCTGAATCAATTCGTGAATTCTGCAGGCGCATAGGCATCAATAAGTTTAACAGCACAATTGATATTGCGCTTCTGGAACATTGTGTTCGTGAAGATCTGAATAAAACATCAAATCGTGTTATGGCAGTACTAAACCCATTGAAAGTAGTTATAGACAATTATCCTGATGAAGAGGAAGAGTGGATGGATGCGGTAAACAATCCGGAAGATCCAGAGGCAGGAACCAGGAAGGTACCTTTCTCAAAAGTGTTCTATATTGAACAGGATGATTTCATGGAAGATCCTCCCAAAAAGTTTTTTCGTCTGGCACCGGGTAGAGAAGTCAGACTACGTTATGCATTTTTTGTAACCTGTACGGATGTAGTCAAAGACGACAACGGTCAAATCATAGAATTGCGCTGCAGTTATGACCCTGCTACACGTGGAGGCAATGCACCTGACGGTCGCAAGGTAAAGTCAACTATTCATTGGGTCTCTGCACCCCATGCTTTAAATGTGGAAGTGAAGTTGTATGATCATCTCTTTACCATGGAAAATCCGGAAAACACGGCAGATGGAGAAGACTTCAAATCAAATCTTAACCCACAGTCGCTTAAGACACTTTCAGACTGCATGGTTGAACCAAGCCTCAAAGAGGCCAAATGTTTAGACAGATTTCAGTTTGAAAGGCTTGGATACTTCTCTGTAGACTCCGATTCCACAAATGAAAAAATAGTCTTTAACAGGACTGTTAGCTTGCGTGACACTTGGGCAAAAATCCAAAAGAAGGGGCATAAAAAACAAAATTAGTATAGGATTTCTGCCAATCAAATCATAGATATATCTGCTCCTTGAGATTACGACATCCACAAGACTTAAGCCAGGAGGAGTTGAAGTTGTACACATTTTTTTCTGTCTTTAACCAAGTGATGACTCTTGTCTCTATTATTACACATACAATATGACCATTTCATCATTTTATTGGTAGTTGAAAATCTCATGTAAGTCTAGCAACCAGAAGAATGCAGCTACTAATCAGAATATATTATTTGGCATGAACAAGATCCAATTAATCAGATCAGGTATTGAAAAGCTAAAGTTATTCACTATTAGTACGATAATATAGTAATGATATGCGAACTGCATTATCATACTATTTATTAATCATATGAATGTTTTGAGTGAAAGGTCTATAAATGGACATTAAGGAATTAGAAGGAGGGATAACAACGGCCTTAAATGAGGCTACAGTTGAAGTTTTTTCAACAATGCTGATGATGGAAGTAAAGGCTCAGGATTCATTCGTAAAAGACGAAAAGAATGTTAGTACCGATTTGATATCCTCTCTTCACTTCTTTGGTGACAAATATATGGGAAAGATTGCCATTTTTTCGTCTGCAGCAGTTGCATGTAATATTGCGAACGCAATGCTAGGTACAGAAACCACTGAAGTTAATGAGGAAATCAAAGACGGTATGGGTGAACTAGTAAATATGATTGCGGGAGTCGCAAAGGTAAAACTTACAGACACACTTGGGGACATGCACCTTTTAACACCATGGGTAATAGCAGGAAGACATCTGTCTATTTCCTCTTCAGAAGGCGGAGATACTAGTAGTGATGGTGTAGATTTTGCGCTAGATTCGCAAGCATCTTTTTCCTGGGTCATGTCAAAAGTTGAGTATGATAAAGGTGTATTCCTTGTAGGAGTACAACCTAACGCCGTCCCTGAAGAAAATAAAGCGTCATCTATTGCGAATAGAGAGCTGGAGTCTTTAAAAGAAGAAATTAAAGAATTAAAAGCGGTAATTGAACGGTCGAAATCAAAAGCATAAATATTTCAATAACATTATCCTGGAACACAGGAATACTATTATCCAAAATATTTATATTTATATACAGTATTTATAATTACTATTCTAATTTCACCAGAACTGCTTTTACAAACAATTCATGGATCTAAACGAAAACATCAATTAATCATTCTGTAAAACGATGACCGATACTCTCATGACAAAACCCCAAGGCACCAGTAGTTTACACTCAAAAGATGTTGCATTTGAGATTCCTCCTAACATGGAGGCATCACTACGCGCGATCAAAGAAGTTTGTAATACCATGTTTGGGATCCAACTAGAGACAATTGGCAATCCGGAATTGTTTTCAGCAGAAAACATGGAATATGGTGTTGCGCTCAGTCTGCTACATGATAGTGGCAGCTGTGAACTGGGGCTCTTTGGATGTAAAGCGAGTTGCGATAACCTGGCCAGGGCCTTCCTCGGCTTTGGTGCAGACGAAAAGCCACCAAGCAGTGAAGTTTTAGACCTGCTTGGAGAAATTGTCAATATGGTTTCTGGTATAGTTAAACGATCAATTTCTGGTGGAGAACAGATCAATTTCGGCGTACCGTTGCATCTTATCGCTGATGACTGTAAGACCTATTTGCCACATACTATACCGGTAATAGCACAGCCCCTGTCCGGTCCCAGCTTTGAGGGAGAAATACTGCTTGTCTTAAGTGATCGCAATCCGGTTACACTTGCAAGTGAAATTTCAGGTGTACTGAATGATGCAACACCCGGTAAAACCCAGTTACTAGGACGTGTTATCGCCTTGTTTGAGGAGATCGAAGAGTGCCTTGGTAAGGCAGGCACTGATCATATAAGCAAAACGATAGACCATTGTTCGTCTATCGTAATGAACTTAATTAATGAGGAAATATCTGACGGAGATACTGCGTTACAATGGGTCCGTAGAGCAGTAGGAGAACTCTCTTCCGCACTGAGTGAACGGCGCACCCATTTGTATAAATCTCATCCTACAGTCCCTGATTTTAAGAGTACTGAAGAGGTGAAACAACCCACTCAACAAGTACCAGTCGAACGAGATGATGAAACAGTGGAAATTATTACCGATTTTCTTCAGGAGAGTGAGGATGGATTGAACAACGCTGATCAAATCCTTATGCGTCTTGAGAGTGGAGTAGATGATCAGGACGGTATCAATGCCCTCTTTCGTGTTTTCCACTCAATCAAGGGCTTAAGTAGTTTCCTTGAAATCACTGATGTTACAAACCTTGGACACACGACAGAGACACTCCTTGACTTAGCCCGTGATGGAAAAATGAAACTGACTGGTACACCTTTAGATATTGTGTTCGAAGCCACGGAAATGATGAGACAACAACTGAAATTTGTTTGCCAATCAGTAGAGAGTAAACTCAGCTTTCCGGAAACAGTTGGCTTGCCCAAGCTTCTTTTACGCCTCGAAGCGGTGATTAAAGGAGAAGAGGTTCCTGATTCTGAAGTATTAGTCACTCAAACACAAGCACCTGAGGCGGTACAATCTCCTCCGCCTAATGTAAAGGAAACAGTCAAAGTAGATCTTGATCTCATAAATCGCTTGGCCATGATCTCTGCTTCATTCAGCAAAATAGAACCTATTTTAAAAAATCTCAAATCATCAGAACTCTCAGAAGATATTCATAAGGATTTAATTTCCAGCTGCGCAGAGTTACAAGAAGTTTCCACTTTCATGCGTATGCTACCTATCCAGACGTTATTTCAGAAAATGACACGTATGGTCAGGGATTTGTCTAAAAAAACCGGCAAGTTGGCCCGTCTTACTCTATCAGGAGAAGACACATTATTTGCCCGCAACATGATAGAAAAGCTCAATGATCCTCTCGTCCATATGATACGGAATGCTGTTGATCATGGAATAGAAGAGACTGAAGCCAGAAAGGCTACCGGTAAGCCACCACTAGGCACCGTTCAATTAATCGCCAGATGCGAGAAAAATGAAGAAAAAAAACAAGCAATCATAGAATTAAAAGATGACGGAAAGGGATTAAACCCAAAAACATTGATAGAGAAGGCGGTTTCCAAGGGCATCCTTGAATCAGATGCGGAGCTAACCGATGAAGAAGCTTTTAAGCTCATCTTTGCTGCCGGTTTTTCTACTGCGGCCAATGTCACGGCAATTTCAGGTAGAGGTGTTGGAATGGACGTCGTTCGTACAAATATAGAAAACCTTGGCGGCGAGATTTCAATCACTTCAGAAGTAGGAACAGGAAGTACATTCAAGATTAAACTGCCATGGGGCATCTAAAAACTAATCGAGGAATTTAGAAATTGAATAGTTCACGAACCCTAATCAGCAAATAACGGACAAGATATTTATCCCCTTTCGAATGTACCGCTCTTTCCTCCAGTTTTTCTGGCAAGATAAATATCACTTATGAGCATTGATTTGTCTGCAGATTTACACATGTCGTAAATTGTAAGAGAGCACACTGAGACTGCAGTTAGCGCTTCCATCTCAACACCCGTTTTAGCTGTTATCTTAACTTCTGCCATGATTTCAATAGTATCCTTACTATTATTGGTATAATCGATATTAACAGAATTTATATTTAGTGGATGACACATCGGGATTAGTTCACTTGTCTTTTTTGCGGCCATGATACCGGCTACACGAGCAACTTCAAGTACATCTCCCTTCGCCACCTGTTTATCCATTATCAAGCTGAATGTTTGAGTGTTCATGGTTACAGATGCATGAGCTACTGCAATACGTTCGGTGATATTCTTATTACTGACGTCTACCATTCGAGAAGCACCATCTTTATCTATGTGTGTCAATATTGGTTTGTTCATTATTTTTTTTTGAAATGGAATGTTGAAATATTACCAACCTCTCGAAGGAGAAGTTTAACCTTGATTATCCACCTATCTGATTCATTACGGCTCTGTTCTCTCCTGAATGTACGATAGGCTTCATCGTTGTTGTTTTTATAAAAGCTTCTGTCAATTTATCAGCTAATTCTTCATCATTAAGATGGGAAGAACGTATTAAACTTTTAACATCAACTTCTCCACCACTCAACAGACAAGAACGTAATTTCCCATCAGACGTAAGTCTTAGACGATTACAGGTACTGCAAAAGGGTTTAGAGACCGCTGAGATAAATCCTATTGATCCTAAAGCTCCCTTTATTTTATATATCGTGGCAGGCCCTCCCCCAATCCTCTCATTGACGGGTACCAACTCCCCAATCTCCTGTACTTTTTCCATTATTTCGGAGGATGGCATAAATCTGTCTGCATCAACCATATTCTTCCACCCGGAGGCCATCAGCTCGATAAATCTTAACTCTATGTCCCTCTCCAGTATATAGTGAACGAAATCTAGTATTTCATCGTCATTTTGATCTCGCATTATTACTGCATTCATCTTTGTGCCTTTAAAGCCAACCTTCAAGATCTCCTCAACACCATCAAATACATCCTGAATATTACCACCTCTTGTTATATCCGAAAAGCGGTCTGCTTTCAAGGTATCCAGGCTGATATTCAACCGCGAGAGACCACTCTCTTTCAAGGCACCCGCGTACTCCTTCAGATTAACTCCGTTTGTTGTCAATGCAATGTCATTGATGCCCTCTATGTCAGAAATTTGTTTAATAAGAGAGGTAATATCTCTCCTGACGAGAGGTTCACCTCCGGTAAGCCTTATCTTATTTACACCAAGACTTACTCCGTGTTTTATAATCTTCAATATCTCTTCAAAACTGAGAATTTCATCTCTATCACTCAACTCTGATCCGCCGGGAGGCATACAATAGACACACCTTAAGTTACACAATTCAGTAACAGAAACTCTCAGATAACTAATTTTTCTGGAATGTTTATCAATCATTAAAATTTACCAATATCGCTTGTTAAGTAGTAATTTTTTTTGCTATTTCTATAAATGCTGAAGAATTTTTTGAATTATTCTTGTTTGAAACAAATGCTTTGCCTTCATCACATTTAGATACAATCTCAGGATCAAGAGGTATCTTTCCAAGAAAGGGAACATTCATTTTCTTTGCAATGCGTTCTCCTCCACCTGATTTAAATACATCAATTTCACCGTTGCAATGAGGGCACGTCAGTACACTCATATTTTCAACGATTCCAATAACGGGTACATCATAGTCCTTCGCGAATAAGATAGCCTTCTGCGCATCCAGGAGAGCAACCTCCTGAGGAGTTGTAACGATAATGGCGCCATCCACCTTTCCAGCCTTTCCAATTTCCTCAATCATCGTAATCTGCTCGTTACCTGTCCCCGGAGGCAAATCAGCCAGAAGAAAATCAAGCTCTCCCCAGTTAAAAATGCGAACAAGATCACAGAGAAAAGGTTGCTTTGCTGCATCCCTCCACGCAATGGGCTGATCTGGATTTGGAAGCATAAAGGCAATTGAGACTACTTTGAGATTGTCATTAATGGCCAGCGGTTCAATACCATGCTCATTTTCCTTCATCTGGCCTCCTTCCACACCAAGCATCTTAGGAATATTGGGGCCGTGTATGTCCACATCAGCAATTCCTACCTTATAGCCCATCTCTGCTAAAGCCACTCCCAGGTTCACTGTTACCGTACTCTTACCAACACCTCCCTTATTAGACATGATCATAATCTTTTTCTTTATCTTAGACATCCTGTTACTTAACGCCCAATCGTTGTGATTCTGTCCTTTTTCTGGTCTTTTACATGTCTCTATATCGCGACAGAAATCACAGGTAACGGGTCTTTCACACTTTTCTTCCATAAATAGTTAACCTTTTTATTTGTAAATTTTAATAGTATTTAAATTCTTTTAATGTGAAGGAACAACCTTGATAGCTATTGGCTGATTTACCGTATTACATACATTTTCGCAAATACCACAACCTACACATTTCTCCTTTACAACAACAGGCTTATTATCTTCAAGGTAAATCGCACCAGGCACAGGACAATTCCTCACACACTGCTCACAAAATTGTGCTCCATATGCCATGCAATTATCTTCGTTTATAGATGCCCTCCCCATCGCAACCAGTTCCTTGGTTTCCACTTCTACCAATGCGCCATCCTTACACGCCTTTATACAGGGAAAATCTTCACACAAATAGCAAGGAGTCTCTTCTGGTATTATAATAGGTGTTCCGTCTGCGATATCAAAATCTATATTCAGTTTTCTTATACTTAAATGTGGACAAATTTTTATACATTCATCACACTTAGTACACAAGGCTATAAATTTTTCTTCAGGTACAGCACCTGGTGGTCTGATGTATTTCCTTGTATTGGAATTCTTATTAGAATTAGGACTATTTTTGGTGATAGACTCCACTTTATTCTTCACTATCTCACCAACCGCATTCCCAAAATAAGAAAATGATTCCTTAAAAAAAGCTCTTCTTCCGTGGTCAATAATTTCATCACTCATTTATATAACCTCACTATGCGTAGCTCGTACAGCTGTCTCATTAACTTTATCAGGAGTATAATCTAAATACAACAACCCGTCTGACATGGAAAAATTGTAAGGAAAAATGGAAAGTCTTTTGTCTATTTCCGACCGTACATGTTCATAAACTTCACCCGATTCTTCAGGTGTCATTCCACTGTCAGTCTCATAAAAATAACCCAGACTCAGATCGTCCTGTTTCGGATGTCCTATTTTAGTCAATCCATATTTTCCGGGATCACGCAAAATGGGAGCATGCTTTTCCAATTCAAAGAGACAAGCAAGGCAAGATGCACCTTTTGACTTCAGAAATTTATCATTAGATACTACAAAATCAAGTGTTTCGAGCGCTTCCTCTCTGGTTTCTGATGGAAAACCGATTATTACATACATATGGATTGCAATACCTGTTTCGTCACAATTATCTATAATATTTTTTGTTATTTCTGTTTCTATTCCTTTATCCATTAAGGAAAGCACCCTCTTATTCGAAGACTCCAGACCAAACACCATCTTGAGGCATCCTGCTTCTCGTGCTTTACTCAATACCTCTTTTGTAAGCCCCTTATCAAACCTTACACCGGCCATCCATTTAACGTTGTTACCCTTCTCGATTAATCGAGAACTCATGCTTTCCAACTGCTTAACGGGCATACATTCATCACTGAAAAACATGTACTCAGCTCCATACTTTTCTTTTAGTCTATCCATGTCTTCAAGCACCAAATCAAGACTTCTTAATCTGAATTTTAAATTGTCTACATGGAGATTACAGAAAGTACATTTTCTCCAGTAGCATCCCCTCGACCCCTGCAAAGGTAATACCATCTTTGGAGACAGGTATCGGTCCAGTGGGAAACCATCATAATCCGGAGTGGGAAGTGAATTAATATCTTCTATATGATACGGTTGATTGACACGAATTCTGTTGTCTTCTTTATACACAAGGTTGGGTACCTTACTGAAGTCTCTCTTTCCGTCTAGTTGCTCTATAAGGCCCAGAAGTGCATGCTCCCCCTCAAATACAATAAAACTATCAACAATGTCAAAAAGTAAGTGATTTTGCTGAAGATTATCAATCAGTTTTGTGAATACACTTCCACCCATCGTTATATGAATATCACTGTTCTTTTCCTTTAACTGCCTTGCCAGAGTAAACGCGGGCATTACCTGTGATGTTGCTGTTACCGATATTCCAACAAGTTTCGGGTCCTCTTTTATCATAGAATCAATTACATGCTCTTCAAAAAGTGCATGATACGGATTTTCACCTTTATCATCTACCGCTTTTATTACATCCTCTGATGAATATACACTATATCTCATGGAGTTATCGGCAATTGATATCTCAGATGGATAATACAGCATTCCATACGCCTGCAGCCATCTGTCTATTATCTTCCAACACTCTATATAATCATCAATTCCATAAAAAGCCTGAGATTTTAATGTTGCCTTTGCCCATTCAACATTATGTGCCATATTCTCATTTTCTATCACTTCTCTGGCCCAGTTAAATCTTGAAAATGTCTCTTCAGGATTTTCTTCAGAACTGATAGTTTTTGTTCCGTTACTCAGCCTATCTTCTATTATTGTCTGAGTTTGTTTAACTTTGTCAGCAGAGAGTAACACATCCATTATCTCAATATTCAAATCACGTATTGAAACGTTCTCTATCCCCTGCTTTTTTAAAAAACCCTGCAGTGATGGAAGACTTAAGAACGGTTGAGATGGCATCCAGGAAGGTGGAAAGATCAATGAAACTTGCAAATTTACTCCTTAATTACTATTATGACAAAACTGGTAATCAAGATTATCAGTTTAAAATATATTAATAACCAAATTTTAATCCTTCTCTTTTACATTTCTGATAGAGAAGTTAAAGATGTTTTAAAGTATCTATTATAAATGCTATTTCCAGTACTTCAAATTAAAAAAGCCCCTGACATAATGTCAGGGGCTTCTTCGAACTACATTGAATCTTTAAGAAATACATTCTGCACTTAAATGCAAAACTTGTTAAATGAAATTATTCAACTGTCGTAGTACCACCACCAATATACAGTTTCATAAATCTGCTTTCATTTGCAGGAGTGAAACCTGTTCTTGCCGGTTCCCAAACTCCTTTAGCACCTAAACCACCATCTTCAGCCTTTGTAATCCTCACAAGGGTTTCTTTAGGAGTCGTATTTATAACATGGTTATCAGCTTCACCACCATGCATGAATCCCATGAATACTTTCTTCTTGTGGAAGAGAGTGTCTGTCTGATGCATCGGCATTAACCACGATCTGGTTATCGATTGCTGAGAACCATATCTGAAATTTGAAAGATATCCATCTTTAGACATCGCCATGCCATCTTTTCTCGTCTCATGTGCCTTAACACTCTTCTCTGTAGCAACATTGGTTGAATGTTTCATCATTGTTGTATGGTAAGGATAAGCAGGATTATACTTTGCTCTTACCATAAGTCTTGCAACTTTATAGAATGGATCATTCGGTTTCCAACCTCTGTATGGTCTATCAACAGGATTTGCATCAACATAAATATAATCACCATCATTGATAGCAAGATCCTTAGCTGCAGCTGGATTTATGTGCAACTGATGTTCTCCAGCACCTGGACTTCGTTTGTCCATTCTATAAGGATCACCAAAGTTATTATTCCAGATAAGGTTCCAGTCAACCGTACTCCACTGTGAATGCACCCTGTGTCTCGTTTTAGGTGTTACACAATAGAACCTGTATCCTTTTTCCCACAGAGGGTTCTTCGTTTTCTTAACTTCGCTCCATGGCATCTTAATATTCCTTACATGGCGTTCGTCGGCACCCATATGATCCCTAGGTATTCCATAATCTTCAGGTCGAATATATGGATTTGTGCTGACAATCACATTTGGCATATAAGGTGTTGCCTCTACCGCTTCTCTGTGACATACAAAGTTTTCACCGTATTCAATGGCTTCAGGAATGTCACAATATGAATGAAGTCTTCCATCATCTGTATGGAATGGACGATCATAGACTACCTGTTCATACATTGGAGTCCTTGGATACGTACCGAAATTCAATAATGCTCCACCAGGAACACCATACTTACCGGCAATCATATCGTTAACGTTATACCCTCTTGTAGGAACACTGCCGTCAAAGAGTCTCTGCATGTAAACCTCAGGTCTCTCCTCCAGAGCAAATTTCCAGTAGTCGGCAAACCGTCCGTCACCAAGAATTTCACCCATTCTTTTAGAAACAAGAGCAGGAACCATAACATCATCCTTCGTATCATGAAGCGGCCTTATTCCACCCTTCCATACCTGAAGGAAAGGATTAGAACAAGAACAGGTAACCTCATAAGACTCAAACTCCATCCATGAATTTACCGGAAATCCAACATCGGCATACTGTATGGAAGAGGTCATCATAATGTCACTAGAAATGATAAGGTCAATCCTTGGATTAACATTCTTAAACATCTCATAAACCCATTTTGCATTATTCAGCAGGTTTACGTTATTAAACCACAAAACCTTAGTCGGTGTATTATAGTGTGTCTCACCGGTAAAACTCTTTCTACCAAACTTTGGAGTATTGATAATAAGAGGAGTATCACCATGATTCCAGTATGCGACCTCTTCATCCATTGCATAACTGTGAGCAATTATATCCTTACCATCCGCATGCGGATCGAGATTCATTTGGAATGGATCCTCTGCAATAATACCCTTAAATCCAGGACCTGACCATTTTGATCCCTGGAAGTTACCAGCCTTATAATTACCAGCCCACGTGTGAGATCCTGAACCATGATAACCAATGTTACCTGTCAACATCAAAGGCAGATAGGTTGCCCTGTTATGCAGTGTCGCATGGAAATAATGGTTGATACCTTCACCATAATGGATAGCAGCAGGTTTAATGGTTGCACAATCCTTTGCCAGCCTTTCAATGAGATGAGCAGGTGCGCCTGTGATATCTGCAGTAGTCTTTAAATCGAAATCCCTGAGATGGATCTTGTAAAGATCAAAAAGTGTCATGACCTCAACTTCTTCCCATCTCGGCTCATGGGAATCATAGCCACCCTTATTTTCTTCATCATGAACGATCACCTTAACCTTGAAAGTTCCTTCCAGTGCAGGATCGATACCTTTAGCTATCATTTTCTTACCAACATCTTCCCTGGTAATAGCCTTAAAATCTTTAGTTTTCAAATCATAGACTACGAAATCACCCAGCTGTTCTCGCTGTTTTTTCTTCAAGCCCTGAACATGAATACTATAGTCAAGTTCCGGTGCATGATAATCAGCAAAAACTTCATCAGCCTTCAATCTCTTAAGTGTATCTGTTCTTACCAAGAGCGGAAAGTCCGTAAACTTCTTGACAAAATCCGTATCATACCATTTGTTATCCATTATGATCTTTGTCATCGTAAGGAATATTGTAGTATCAGATATACCGGTCCGGCAAGGGATCCAGTAATCGGCCTTTGTCGCTGAAGGACTGTACTCTGGTGTAATGACTACCAGTTTTCCGCCTCTCTCTATAACCTCTGTCAGCCAATGTGCCTCAGGCATCTTATTCTCAATAAGATTTTTTCCAACCTGTATAACCAGCTTTGAATATCTGAGGTCTGCAAAGTCAACGTCAGATGCCTGCAATCCATGAACATATGGATGCCCTGGGGCCTGGTCACCATGCCAGGTGTAATTTGAAAATCTCCTGCCGCCCATTGCTTTATCAGGACCTACTCCTCTAACATTAGCATCTAGAAGTGCCAGCGTGTTGGAGAATCGGTACATCCCCATATATTTGCCGATAACTCCCAGAAGACCCATACCACCACGATTTTTAAAGCATCTTGTTCCCGCTCCATTCCAGTGCGTAAGGGTTTCAGGTGCATACTTATCTCTCTCCAGCAGCTTCTTCTTCCCTTCTTCTCCACTGTATTCTTTGGCTATATGGATCATACCTCTGGCAACATAATCAATTATATCATCCCAAGACATCTTCAATAGCTCATCAGTACCTCTGGATGTAAATTTATATTTCTCTCTAGCGTCCCAGTCCAATTCTGGAAAACCGTCATCAGCCCACTGCTTCCAACCTTTTCTTAAGAGAGGGAATCTTAGTCTATGCGGCCCATATACTCTTCTGAAAAAGGTGAATCCCTTCAGACACATCCTGGGGTTCCATGACCTTTGTGGTTTTCTTCCCTCTATATCACCGTAATCCTGATGCTCATAATCCTGCTCTACCCTTATTACAACGCCATTTCTTACAAATGCTCTTACACGACATTGATGGGTATCATTCGGTGAGCAGACAAAGGGAAATGAACGGTCATATTTATACTGATTTCTGTACACATCTTCCCAGTTTCTGTCGGGATAAGAATCGAGAGGATTATCTACCTCTACCGCCGGCTTTAAAGACTTAAAGGCCAGCGCATTTCTCATAGGTATTGAGACGGCTGCTGTTACCCCTCCTGCAACCTTCATAAACGTCCTTCGCGTAAGCTTCATACACTTCCTCCTATATTTTTTATATAAAAAATACTTATTCGCACTTTTAAACTACCACTTTCCTGCTTTAATCTTATAATATTCCGCACATCTTTCGCACACGCCATCCTGTGGTTTCCAATCAGGAAACTCTTCATTTATTATTTTGGCAATGTCCTTGTCTTGAGCCACTTCCTCTATCCAATCAAATGACGGAAATCCACAAAGTGGACACGTTGTTCCTGGAACAGGACCAAGGGCCTTCGCTTCTTCTACCAGTTCTTCAGCAGTACGGCTCCCTGCAGCTAATGCAAGGACCTTGTTTGTGTCTTTAGACAATTCAACCAACCTGGTATGTGTAATAGTTTCACCCGCACTCCACATTTTATCAAATATCAGCTCCCTTGTCTCATCAGGGATTTTACTGAAGAAGGAGTTAAATTCCTTTTTTCTTTCTTCTCTGGATGCGGTAGTCTCCAGTCCTTTATTAGCTAAACGTCCATCAATAGAAATATCCCAGAAGAGCCTGTATCTGTCTGTGATTATTCTTTCTTCCATTGGGGAAGTCGCAAACTCTTCATGTACATTATATTCGAATGCACTATTGATCATGTCAGAAACGTGCATAAGTTCATGCCTGATAACTCTGCTTATTTCTTTACTTCCCTCAACAAAAAGCTCAGGATATAGCCTGACGATGACCTTAGTACCCTCATCTACAAGAT
>JABHIW010000113.1 GCA_018670825.1 Candidatus Scalindua sp.
ACAGAGGTGGTATGTCTCGGTTCAGACAGAAAACCAGATTTTGAAGTTTTTTCAAATTGTTGCTAATTGGAAAGGTAAAAAGACTGATAATCGGATTAGGAGGAGTCTTTAAAGCTTCATTTCCGTACAGAAACTATTTAGCAGTCCGGAGGATTCTGTGGCATCCCGAAAAGATTTTCCATGGTTTTCATTGATCAGGAAATAAGAGGGATAACCATCATTAGCATCATAATACGGGGTCGGCATTTGACCGGATTTATAGGCTCCCAGGTATTGGCCGATCCATAAATCCAGATCTCCGTCCTTATCAATATCTCCTGCCGTAATTACGGAAGAAGACATCAGCCCTGTCATTATAAATTCTCCGGGTTGGTTAAATTCTCCCTGTGAATTTCCTTTTAAGATTACCAGAGATTGTTTCTCCATCATCCAGTATCCCCATTGGTCCTGTTCTAAACTATTGGATCCGGCAAAGATCAAATCCGGATTGCCATCTGCATTGATATCGGCAATGATTGCACAGGATACAATCTTCCAGGAATACTCAGAAAGAGGTTTTGGGATAAACTTGAGGTTTCCCTGATTCCAGTAAACAGTATTTTCTTGAGGCAGAATAATTTCTGAAAGACCATCTTTGTTGAGATCATAGAGCAAAAGCCAGGAATTATGAGTTGATACTTCTTTACGAATGCGTGGGGGGAGTTTTTGATGGGATTCCGGGATCGGAGGTATTTTAATTTTAGCAAAGACACTTCCTCCTTTCTTACGGAGGACTGTAAGTTTTTGGCACTTGACCTGGTCCGCATGGTCCCGTTTATCTTTATTCCATCTTATTTCCAGTAGTCCTTTTATGATGAATCTGTTATCAGGATTAACAGCATGGATTTCGAAAGAAACAGTGGATAGATAAGTAGGGCCTGCTTTTTGGAAATTTAAGTGATGCCATTCTGATTGGATAATTTTAAATTTCTGTTTTCTTAGTTTTTCAATAAAATCCAATTGTTGATCATGACTGTGAGGGACATAACCCGCTTCATATTCATGGGATTCTATGAGAGAGTTGATAGTAGTTATTTCAGGGTTAGTTGGAGGGATCCAACTATCTGGCAGGAATTTTTTGAAAATTTCCAGTTTCTCTACACTTATTCTTAATTGGTCCCACATGGCAATGATAGGAGCTTCATAAGTTTGCGCCAGTACTTCTTGTTTCCAATATTTTTCATCCAGTATACTTCTTTCTTTAAGATAGAGTCCTACTGGTGTTGATTCTCTATTAATTTTAGCCAGTGATATTATTTCCTGCCCACCGCTATTGCTGGCAGCTTTTTTGCAGGATTTACAGGAAGAAATAAACACAATCATAATAATCGATAGCAGGAATAAAATCCCTATCGAAATTTTTGTTTTGAGAACAGAAGAATATCTCATTATCAAGTTATAGTTTACGTTTATAGTTTTTCAAAAAAGTAACATACCGTTTTCTACAAAATCTATTTATCACCCATTTTTCAAATGACGTGTCATGATATATTTTCCGCCCGGTATTAATGTCCATGAAACTTAATTAGAAAAATTATACTAAAGTTAACATGATCATCAAGCCAAATAGCGGCAAAAATACAAATTTTGACTTATCGTACTCTGTAGCAGTTACAATAAAAAACCGGTTGCATTTTAGTAGGGTTTTGCTTTAATATCCGTGATTGATGCAGGAAGTAAAGTCTTATACCTTTAATCTAATCCAGGATGGAATAGTCATGAAAAAAATTATCTCTCTTTCTATCATTGCGTTTTTCTTTATCATTTACCTGACCTGTTACCTATCCGTTGTAAAGGCGGATCCACCGGTAACGGCTACCCAGAATGTATCGGGTGACTCAATTACTCAAATGCCTACTTCGAGAGATCCTTGGGCAGTAAATTCATTAGCTCCGGGAGTGCAAGGGGAGGGAGGGGTTAATGCCGGAGATTCTAGTGACAACGCTTTGAACGTCGATGATATAAAAGCCATCAATAGTAATAACCAATTACTAGGTGCAGAGGTAGTTGTACCGGGTCCGTATATTGCTCCTGGTTCCGGTGTCGATGATATAAAAGTCATCAATAGTAACAACCAATTATTAGATGCAGAGGGATTTGTGCCGTATAATGTTCCTGTTTCCGGTGGGCAAGAACCCGTTGGAGTGGATGTATGGACAAACCCGTCGTCGGGCACATCGTCTCAGGACTTTTCTGGAGACCCTATTCCTCCAGATTTTTTCGCTGAGTCCATAGATTTAGAATGGATTCAGTGTAAAGATCTGACAAATGAGTATATTGCAGCTCACGCAGGCCAATTGAGTGCTGCTATAAAAAGTTTCGATGAGAGTCAAAGTAAAGATCCGGAGCTTGTCAAGAAAGTTGACTGCATTAAAAAGAAGCTTACTGAATATGACAAAAACCTGAAAAAACCGGTAAATCAAAAAAATATCATACAGGCAGAAGGTAATAACGAAGACCAGCAAATTATTGGCGGGCAGACCGGCGAGATTGAGGTTGATCTTGGGCGTGAGCACTTTTCGCGTACTACACTGATTATGCGCAAAGAGGACTTATCGTTAAACGCTGTGGGTCAAAGATTGATTAGATTTGGCCCATCTGTTAGATATTCGCTTTCGATCAAAGATATCAAATGTGAAGAGCTTACCGATCAATTTATTGCTGCAAATTTAAACGATTTGGAAGTTATGGGAAGTACTGAGTTTGAGCGCCCGGAGGATATCAAAAAACAAGACTGCATCAAAAAGAGAGTTGCTGAGTATAAAAAAACCCTGAAAGAAACTGTAAACCAAAAAAATATCATACAACAAGAAGCCCCGGTCAAGTTTGAGCCGTTTGGGAAGGAAAAAGGTGAACTCGATATCGGCGAAGTACAGGGCGTAAAGATTTACACGCCCATAGATGAAGATCCCGATTCCCCAACAATGAAATTCAATGAGCACGAACCCGTGGATACTTGGACAAAACCGTCGTCGGGCACATCGTCTCAGGACTTTTCTTTCGCCCCTCTTCCTGATGGTTTTTTCGACGATCCCATAGATTTAGAATGGATTCAGTGTAAAGACCTGACGAATGAGTATATTGCCTCACACGCAGGCCAATTGAGAGCTGCTCTTTTAGATTTCGATCAGAGTCCAAGTAAAGATCCGGAGCTTGTCAAGAAAGTTGACTGCTTTAAAAAGAAGCTTACTGAATATTACAAGAATCTGAAAAAACCGGTAAATCAAAAAAATATCATACAGGCAGAAGGCAGCCAACAGGTGGATGAACGAACCGATTTTGAAAGATTAACTTGGGATGCGAGTTTGGACGACCTTAAAGATGATTTCGTTGTTGATCGTAGCGGAGCTGTTCCCACTCGATTAACTTGGGATGCGAGTTTGGACGACATTAAAGATGATTTTATTGTTGATGGTAGTGGAGCTGATCCCAGTCCCACTCGCTCGCTTGCTAATCCTAATCCTACATTTGATGGACAGAAAAAGATAGGAAGGAATGCTGAACACAGTCGTCCTCCGGAAGCAACCTGGAATCAGGAAGGCCCATCACCTATTTATAAAGTTGAAGACCAGCATATCATTGGCAGTAACAGCGTCTCCGTCGGAAAGTGGAGTAACGTGAAGCTCATTTTAGAGATGGGCCATAAGGCGATTGAATTGCCGAATTATGACCCGGGTACAAGCAAGACTTCCGGAGGTGCGGAATCTCTTTATAATATCAAAGATCCAACGGTTCGTGGTTTAGGATGGAGTGTTGGCTTCACAAATGAGCCGGGTATAAGGGAGATAAACGGGGATAGCAGTCTGGTGTCTTTCTTCTATTTCAATTTTACAGGATTTCAGGGAACGGAAACGGAATCTGTGGTTGTTGTCGATACAGATCCGAATTCCGGTATTCTACCGGCTGATGGAAGCCCAGGTGGTTTTGGAACCAATGGGAATGCAATTGAACATCAGGCAAAATTTGAAGTTACCAGAAACAAGCTAAACTTTGGCACCGGTGGTT
Source organism: Candidatus Scalindua sp. (assembly GCA_018670825.1). GTDB lineage: Bacteria > Planctomycetota > Brocadiia > Brocadiales > Scalinduaceae > Scalindua. The sequence goes on from JABHIW010000113.1 coordinate 4,045, forward strand.
TAATGAAGATCACGGATAAGGTTTCCTTTAAAGGGGACTTGGGCGTTGTAGGTGGAATTAGTAAAATCAAAGTGGACTCAAACATCTACACGAACAATCTACTTAGCATACATGACACGACTATGAGAATCAGAGAAATTGGTTTTCGTATAAGGGCAGAAATTGTCAGGGCCCTTCCTTATAATATGCAATTGAGTATCGGTGCTTCTATCACTCCGACCCATGTGATCAGCAGTACGACTGTAAATGACATTTTTAAGGGTGCAGGAGGATCGCATTACACTACTAACGAGAGCACCATGGCTCTCAACAAGGGAGCCTTCGTCAAAGTAACAAAGGAATTGTGGAGAGGTATTGAGATGTCGGCAAGCCTTAACGTTAAAGATTCATATCTTCCGGAATTAGACTCTTCAAAAGTATTTAACGAGGGGAGTGCAATTGAAACAAGTAATGGAAGCTCTAAAGAGATTTCCGGTGGTATAATGTTTAAAGTTCCCGTGTCGACCTTCCTCTCCAATCACAACCTTGTTGGCGGCCACTAAGCAGTAAGTAAACGCTTTATGGACACCTCTCCTTCCGGAAATCCTGAGTTTTTCAGATCATTCTCAGGGTCATTGGAAATCAAATCGTCAGTATCATAGACGCTTTTATAGGAGGATTTGTTTCGGATTTTGTGCTTCGGATTTCTGATTTTCCCTACTGAGTCGGACCTGAAAGCCGTGCCTTAGGCAGATCCGTCTTCGGCGTGACCGCTTCAAGGGGCGCCTCCCAACAGAGTCGGATCTGTGAGCTGCCCACAGGGTCGTCCTCAGGCGACTGGCGGCCCGCTTGTCTGGGTTAGGCACTATTATCACCTAAATTGAGCGATTTTATTTTCTCTATTATAGTAGCCGCTGGCTTCCTGCCCGACTTCGTCATTCAGGCGGGTAGTCTGCGTTTTTCATCCAATGGGTGCATGTGAATTCCTCGTAAGTTACGCAACCTAAAGGATGCGACTACCCCAATCGCTCAATTTAGGTATCAATATAAAATTACTTGACTTTTGTTACCATTTTATTTTAGGATTACTCTTTCTTTATCAAGCAATTTCCTATCATCCGAATAACTTGAGGAACTAATAGCATGAAGCTATCAATTTACGGCCTCGTTCTTGCGATACTGATCATTTCCTACGCCACAATCAGTAGGGCAGAAGAGCCTGCAAACAAGCCATGGCATATCACCCTCACTGCGGGTATGGGCCACAATGATAACGTACCGCGAGTGGACGGTAGTCTTCTCTTATCAGACGTCCTTGCCAATATAAAAAGGAGAGAATCCCTGCTGGGCCGGTTTACTGTTGATGCAACTTATGATCTGATACGAACCGACCAACACATTTTGACATTGGGCTACAATATGTTCACGGACAGGAATTTTTCAGGCGGCAACCTCGATAAGCTTGATTATCTTGAACATGGAATTTGGGTCGGTTATCAAAAAAAGCTGACGCCAAACACCATCGGCTCGCTAAAGCTTTCAGGTCGCTATAATAGCTATGGAACCCATCACGTTCGCAATGTAGCTGGCATCGAACCCGCCATTGTCTATCGGCTGAATAATATCCTGTCAGTAGGATTGAATGGTCTTTTTCAGATGAATGATCTTAAAAACCGGCCACTATTTGGCGGAGCGCGGAACGCCGACCAGAGCGGCGAGGTTTACCAATTGACCCCGGTGGTTTACTTTTCGGTCCCCAATACCGGCATCAAAGCAAATGTACGTTACAGGACCGGGCGGAACCGTACCGAAGGCGGTGGCTTCGATTATAATGAAGATGCCGTTTCCGCAGGCATCTCTTTGCAGCTACCGTGGCAGGTCTCCGCTGACATGACCTTTTGGCATTATTGGCGGGATTATGACGATTTAGGGCCTACAGTAACGAGAGAACGAAAGGATGACATTGATACTTATAAGGTTATCGCCACCCGGCCAATTACAGACTCAACCCAATTCTATATAAATTTTGAGCACACACAGATGCAATCAAATGGGGTTTTCTTCGAGTATCGACAAAACGTCGTAACCTCTGGCATCATTATAACATTCTAAAATGGAGATTTAGCGAGTGGCAAGAGTCAAACATCAACGAGGGGAGCTGACTATGAAAACCAGAACCGGTACAGGCATGAGTCGAATACGATTAGCTAGCCTGGCGCTACTGGTAGGGCTATCATTGACCATAGCCTGGCCACTGAATATTTCCGCACAAGAGGAGAAAGGGTTCATCAACTATAAACGCAATCAAATTGAAAATAATTCTGGAAACCCGGGTGCGAACAGGGGCACGACAGAGATTGGCGGCAACAATTGGGGCGGTCGTGAATGGAAAGTGAAAAAGACAAATAAGCTGTATCCGAAATATAATATAGGCAAGCATGAGGTACCAACTTGTTGGGTTCCCTGGGACGAATGCTTCACAGTCCTCGTTCGTAATGCTAATTTGTTATTAGGTTCTGGTACCATACAACAAGAAGCCCCAGTCAAGTTTGAGCCGTTTGCTCTGAAAAAAGGTGAACTCGATATCGGCGAAGTACAGGGCATAAAGACTTACACGTCCAAAGATGAAGATCCCGATAATGTTCCCGGCTCTGTGAAATCCGGGGAGCAAGAACCCGTGGAACAACCTCTTTTGTATAAACCGGTGTTGGGTTCAGATGCCAGGGCCACTTATAAAGGACGAGTTGTTACCCCAGGATCTACTACCGGAGATCTTGAGAATCTACCGCCTTTCTCCACAATTCACGAACCCGGACGTGACGACCTTGTCAATATTAACGCAGATATTTCCGATGATGTTCCTTCCGGTAAGCTTCCAGATAATTTTGGTCGTGCAGATGAATCATCCTCTATTAAGTACTATACTTCAGCGGAGGTGCCTATCAGGGAGGACCTTCAAACTCTTGGCTCGCCTGATGGCGGTGTGCTTCCTCTCCTGAATAGAGTTGGGACTTATAGTCATGGCGGTGCGCCTCTACTCCTGATGAAATCGAATCGGTTCTATGCCACTGATGACATTTTTGTTGTTTGTGATGCAGATGGCAAGAAAGTTAGCGCTACACGGTACAATTCCAAGACTGTTAGAAAGAACCAAAAAGGGAATTCCCCCCTATGGAAATCCATAGATATCACTGGACAGAAACTGAAAAGCACTAATACTGACTTTTATGGAAAGTTCACTGCTGTGCCTTTTGAGCCAGGTTTTGGAACAACTATTGGAAATAGTTTGAGGAGAATCTTGCTTTCCTCGATTGAAGGAACTGCCATAACATCGACTAATATTGAGGGCGCTGTTCATGAATTCAGTACCATTGGTGGCGAGTTCGACCCCATCTTAAACCCGGATGGGCCTCTTGTTTCGAATTTAAATCCGATAGAGATTGGGATTCTGATTGGACAAATTGAGGTTGTACTGCAAAATTCAAACCTGAATGAAGCTGAACGAAAGAAGTTGGAGGAAGCCAAAAGGAAATTGAAGGTGAAGAGAGACAAGCTCAATGGGCCAGGTGGTTTTGTTCAAGAAACTAATGGTACAGGTCTTGATGAATTTTTTACCGGTACCCGAATTCTTCGTCCCGATCTAAGTTCGAATAAACCTGTTTCTGTCGTGGGTAATGAAGACATTAATTTTGATTCATTGGGCAGTGGTGGGACAACCTTCATAGAAGAAAGGGGGACGGAATCACTGAAAGGTAGTTTAGAATATCTTACTGATACAAGTTGGGGAACACATAACATACCAGGCGAAAATGGTAATGCTCCCGGTTTTGTCCCATTTTCTTCATTTACGCCCGATTCTTCCGTAAAAATAAATGGAGCTACGGTAGCATTGGATAAAAACGACAATGCAGTGATTTCGAGTAAACAGGGAATCGCCTCTATTAATTCCGATGGATCTTCTGACGTGTTTCCCAGACAAGGCGGCGTGAAACATCGCACGAATAATGGTGATTCTGAAACCTCGTTCTGGTTTTTTGATCCCAATAATATTGAGATGGTGGTCAAGGACTTAGATGGAAGGCAGGATAACGGTAGACTCTGGATCTTTTATGGAAGTCTCACGAATGTGAGTTTTGAAATGACAGTGACTGATACTCAAGCAGAACTAGTTAAAACCTATTCTAATTCTATCAATAATTTTCGTTCCGTTGGTGACACGAATGCCTATTAGTGCTGTTGGTGGCACGAGTGCCACTTTAGATTGAACACTTGACGAGATTTTATTTTTTCTGAGGATGATAAGAACGATGCTTATACGAACACTGTTGATTGCCATCACCTTCATCTGGCTGGGAGCCGGAATGGTCGGGTGTGTAACCAATCCCCAAGTTCTGAAAGAACAAAAAAGCGAAGAGGCCCGCGCCGCCATTGAAACCGTGGACCGCCAAGCCGATGCCATATTGGCGCAAGCCAAAAAAGATCTGGCCGTGGCCAAGGTATTACTGAAAAAAGATGAACACGCGGATACCAAGGCCAAAGGGGTTCCTATTCGCAATCTGGCCCATGTATACTACAACCGGGCCATTCAATTGCGTCTGATGACTGTTCGGTATATGCAGTACACCTTCGCTGCCGACGATATTGCCAAACAACATGCAGACCCTGAAAAACAAGCGTTATGGACCCAGTGCGCGGCTGAATATTCCCAAACCGCCTGGCGCCTTCACCAACTCGCCCTCCACCATGCCGACCTCGCCGCTCATCCTGAAAAAATAGCCGATGAGTTGCTGCCAGATTCGCCATAAAATTTGCTTTAGATCTATGGGTTTTGTACTTCGGATTTCTGATTTTCCGCTTGTCTGGGTTAGGTTTATTACTATTCATCTCTACTCTTCACCTGGTATACTGGTACCAACAAAACAGGTAAAGATATTATTGATATTTTTCTAATACTATTTCGAAGGAGATATAATGAATTTTATACTATTTCTCATTATTGGGGCTATTTCTGGTTCGATTGCCGGTCGAGTTATGAAGGGGAGAGGGTTTGGGTTTATCGGAAACCTTGTCGTTGGTATCATAGGCGCTTTTATCGGAGGGTTCGTTTTTGGTTTATTGGGTATTGCCACTTACGGGTTAATAGGCGCATTGATTTCATCCCTTGCCGGCGCCATAATATTGTTGTGGGGAATAGGCCTGGTTAAAAAATCCTGAAATAACACTATTGAACTCTATTTGCTAAATTTATAAATAGGAATTTTCATTTTAAGTATTTGTCACATAGCAAGATACATTATTGTCATTCTGAGCGAAGCGAAGAATCTCTCGTTCCTAAGTCAAATATACTTTGCAAGATTAATGAGGCTCTCGTGAAGAGATTCTTCAGTCGTACCTCCTTCAGAATGACATGTTTAGTGTGTTAAGTCCGCCCGGAGGGCGCTAATTTAGTTATCAATATTTCTCTAAGGGTAAAGCCACTGGTTATTATACCGGTGATGAAGGGGGGGCAGACTTGCCCTTTGGGGTTGACAGGTTCCGTACCTGGAAATGGGTTGGGGTTTTCGTGACAGGAGAATATGCTTATGTGATTTTGTAATTAGCACATTATTTACTCATTCTGAAGCTCTTTGAGCCGTTCCTTAACAACGTCTACATGACGTGTCTCTCCGTCTTTACGTTTAACCCGTACCTTCACTTTGCTCCATGCTTCAGCAATCTTACCCTCAGGAGATATGATAAAGGTTGACCGGATAACTCCCTCGTATTCTTTACCATAGTTCTTTTTTATCCCCCAGGCGCCGTATGCTCTGTGCGTCTCTTTATCGGGATCGCTTAACAACGTAATATCCAGATCCTGTTTCTCAATGAAGTTTCTGTGCGACTCTGTGCTGTCAGGGCTGACTCCCATTATGACCGCATTGAGTTTTTTGTAATCTTTAAGGGATTCGGTAAAATCACCGGCCTCTTTTGTGCATCCGGACGTATTATCTTTTGGGTAGAAGTATAGTACTATCCATTTACCCTTGTTATCTTTGAGCGATACTTCCTTGTCGTCCTGGTTTTTTAAAGAAAAATTCGGGGCTTTTGTTCCGACTGTAATCATAGTATTTCCTCTTGTTGTGACGCAGAGCGTGGGAATGAGTTGTCACTGTGATAAAAGTTTCTGTTTATAGTTCATCAGAGTGGGAAGATAGATAATCTGCCACACCATCTGCTGTTGCTTTCATGCCATCATCACCCTTTTGCCATCCGGCAGGGCATACTTCTCCATTCTTCTCATGGAACTGTAGAGCATCAACGAGACGAAGCATCTCATCTACATTACGTCCGAGAGGGAGATCGTTGACTACCTGATGTCTGACATTGCCGTCTTTGTCGATCAAAAATGACGCGCGTAGAGCGATGCTGGCAGGATGTTCAATCCCATATGCCCGGGTAATCTCATGGTTAACATCTGCTACCATCGGGAACTGTATCTCTCCGATACCTCCTTTATTAACCGGTGTATTTCTCCAGGCATGATGGCTGAATTGTGAATCGATGGAGACAGCAACGACTTCCACCTTTCGTTTCTTAAATTCAGCCATTCGTTTGCTGTGGGCAATTATCTCTGTCGGACACACAAAGGTAAAGTCCAGTGGGTAGAAAAAAAGCACTACGTACTTTCCCCTCAAAGATGATAATTTAAAGTCTTCCTTGATGCTACCGTCAGGTAACACGGCAGCAGCCGTAAAATCCGGTGCTTCTTTAGTAACTAATACGCTCATATTAATACTCCTTTCTAAAAAATAATAGTAAAAATATCATACTTTTTTACCTATAAAAAAGTAATTTGTCATGGATATAATCCTCTGAGTTCCTGTGCCTCTGAGATACGGCTGATACCGAGTATCCATGCCGCCATTCTCATATCAATTTTCTTTTCTTGTGACATTGATAAAACACTACTGAATATATCTGTCATTATTGCTTTTAATCGCTGCTGTATTTCATTCTCTTTCCAGAAATAAAATTGAAGGTCCTGCACCCACTCGAAATATGAGATGACTACACCTCCTGAATTTGCAAGTATATCAGGGATCACGGAAACACCGCGATCGCACAAAATCCTGTCTGCTTCAGGTGTAGTCGGTCCGTTTGCACCCTCAACTATCATCCTGGCTTTAACCTTGTCCGCGTTATATCTGGTGATTTGCCCTTCTATCGATGCAGGAATCAAGACATCGCAGTCTATGGTAAGGAGCTCTTCATTTGTTATTATTTCAACGTTCGGGAAATCGGCGATAGCCTTGTTTTCACTAACGTGCTGAATCAGGCTTTCAATATCAATTCCATTTTTATTATAAATTCCACCTTTGCTATTGCTTACGGCGGTAACGTTACTTCCTTGCTCAAAAAGTAATCTGGCAGCTGTTGAACCTACATTTCCGAATCCCTGTACAGCAACGGTAAGTCCTTTCAGCTCTTTTCCCATGATCTTTGCCGCCTCTCCTACCATGTAAAAAACTCCCCTCCCTGTTCCTTCCTCTCTTCCTAGAGAACCTCCTAATACCAACGGTTTGCCGGTAACAACTCCTAAGGAGGTATGGCCTTTCAACATACTGTACGTGTCCATCATCCATGCCATCGTCTGCATGTTGGTATTCATGTCGGGGGCGGGTATATCTTCTTCCGGACCGATAGCCCAGATAATTTCAGAGGTAAATCTTCTGGTAAGCCGCTCTTTTTCTTTCAGTGTCATTACTGCGGGGTTACAACAAACGCCTCCCTTTGCCCCGCCGTATGGAAGTTGCATCAACGCGCATTTCCAACTCATCAACATGGCCAGAGCAGTTACTTCTTCAAGGTTTACGTTGGGGTGATAACGTATTCCACCCTTTGACGGCCCCAATGTAATATCATGCTGAACTCGATACCCTTTGTATACCTTAATTGCTCCACTATCCATTTCAATAGGAATAGAGACAACCAATGACCGTTTGGGATGTCGTAATCTTTCCCGAACGCCGTCAGGCAGTTCGAGCTTGTCAATGACAAGATCATACTGTTTTAGAACAGATTTTAGAAAAGGCATTTTATGTAATATCTAAAGAGGTTATTAGTTTGTCTGGTTAGAGTCACGCAGGTCGTATCACGATCCGGAATAATGACAAGATGTTGCATGTGCTTATTGCCGGACAGGTCGGTACAACATCATACTTTAATCTTCCTCTACGTGGTACCACTCAGGATTTTCAACCCAGGTATCAGGTTGTGATACAAGATTGACTAGATTTTCCAGGAGAATGCAATGACTTTTTTCTTCTTTTGCTAACGTTAAAAATATTTGCTTGTTATGTGGGTCTTTTTCTTCATCTGCCCTTTCCAGATAAAATTTTTCACTATTTGCCTCAACTTCTAAAGCCTCTCTATAAAATTCTACCTGTGAGGCATCAACATCAAGCTCTTTTTTCTCTTCTTTCATTCTCTCGAAAATATTTTTTACTTTTGTTAAGTCCTCACTATCCGTCGAATAGTGTGCTTTATCATTTTTTTGCATACTCAAGATAATATTATAGTGTTTGGCTTCAGAATCAGCCATCATCGTCAGTATATTCTTAATTCCCGTATTCTTGGTTTTCTCTGCCAAATCAAGGTAATAATGCCTGCCATCTAATTCCATTTTCATTGCGTATTTATATATATCCACTTGATACTCTCCTTTCAGATGTTCTTCGTATTGAGACGGATGAGCTATTAATTCTACATGAACCAACACATCATTTGTCTTATAGAAAATTTCTTCATAGCTGATCTTATACTAATAACTATTGCAATGTCCATACCAATAATAATTTTTCGTATGCAAAAGATTGCTGTAATACATTAAGGCAGGAAAAAATAGGGCTTTATAACTTTAAACAAAAAAATGAAAGAGGTCCAACTACACCTTTTTATTTATATATACGAAATAATTGCGAAATATCAGGGGTACAAAAAGGCAGTTCCTGCAAATTATTCGCAATATTTGTATGTTGCAAAATCCGGTGTTTGTTTTTGAATTATACCTTAAGGTTGTAAGCTGTTATTAGTAAAATATTTATATATCAAATTATAACGTATTTTCATAAACATTTAATTATAGGCATAATTATTGCGCCAGCTAAGTAATTGCGCGAGGATTTAACATCGCTAAAATAAATTATGTTTCGTTTTTTCTCTGAGATATAAAATCCGGAATGAAATGATAGATTGTAGTTTTTATTATGAATTTGTTAGTTTTGAATTATTAATATTCTTGCGAAATTGTTAGACAAGGAGGTGGGACGGTGAAATGCTATATTTGTAACAAGGCAGGGAAGGAGACTGATGCGGTAGCAATATGCATTGTCTGTGGGATAGCTGTTTGTATGGAACATCAGATTCGCGAACAGGTACCGGTAAAAGAAACTTACAAATGGGGATTAGGTGAAGAAGAGGTAACTCTGCCAATGCCACTGCCCCGCATACTATGTACCTGGTGCTATGAGGCGCTTATAGCTCAGAAACAGAAGTGATATTTGTTGATGAGAAGTTATTGATGTTATGGACAAGAATAGTCTTTGTGAAGAACTATCTAAACATTTAGAAGTGATTACTAAATGTTCAATATCGACAGAACGGGGGACCGTTCTGTTGGCAACGATACTGGAATCACGCTATCCGTATGTATACCCGAGAGATAGTGCCTGCGCCTCTTCGTTGTTCAGGCAAATGGTGGAAAAAGACCTTGATCCTAAAGGAGTTGCCTTTGGCCTTTTGAAGGGATTAGCACAGTTTATTTCCTCTGTTCAGGATGAGAGTGGGGAGTGGGTACAGCGTTATGGACTGAATGGGCAGAAAAAAGCTATTTACATTCAGGAGGACAATACGGCTTATGGGGGCATTATCATGGCCAATTACTTATTGACCTGTTACTCCCGTCAGGAGGAACCTGCTGAATTAGAAGAGTATCTTAAAGGGATTAAAAAGGCAATTCAATATGCTATTAAGTATTTTTATCGTGAGGAGATTTTCCTTTTTTTCTCAACAACGGGTATACATGAATCGGCAATTGAGAAGGGTTATAGCATATGGGTAAATCATGTTTACATACTCTTCTTTAATCTCATCTCTCAGCTGACGAATAAATTCGATTTGAAAGACTACTTTGCCGAAGAACTCTCATTCAAATGCCGTTTTTGTCAATCCGTGCATCGGCGATTTGTCCTCAGTGATCGGTTTGTGAGGCGTATAACGAAAGACGGTGCTTTTGACTTGAGGCCTGATGTGACAATGATGAGTCCTGTATACTTTCAATGTAAAGAAGACCATTGTGATACGTGTGTGCTGGATGAAAATCCTGATATTATCACCAAGTCTATCAACTTTATGGTAGATAACTTATGGGACCCTGAACTTGGTATGTTGCAGAGATATCTTCCTTTTACCGAAGATATTGAAACCCATATTCATGCCGGGAATGGTCCGTGGATTCAATACACTGCAATGCTGGCCCAATATTACTATAAAGAGGGATCGATAGAAAGGGGAGATACCATACTTAAACAAATTGATAAGTATCGCACTGCCGAAGGGTATATCCCCGAACATTTGAGTACGAAAAGAAGGTTCGAAGAATTTGTCCGGCTGGAGTGGGAAGTCGGACTAGATGCTAAAAAAGAGTTTCATCCTGACATCTTGATTCCCGACTTATCCTATGACTTCATTGTCGAGGAGCTTTTCTTCATGAAAAAAAGTTACGATCAGATTAGAAGGGAAATTAATGAAGACAAGAAAAATGTTATCCATTTCGCCGTGCCACTTATGTGGTCTCATGTAGAATATGCGAGGGCTTTAATTGCCCGGTATGAGTATATAAAGTCTGACCCCAATTCGGATGAAAATTGTGAAATGGCGGCTGTGAAATCTAATTGATACTTGGTTTTCGCATTATTACTGTTTTTGGAAAATTTATTTTTAGATGATAGGTAACAAAAGTTCCGTAACATTTTAAGTGAGTTTTGATATGACTAGTATTCTCGAAGAGAAAGAAAGTTTACAGGAAATTGCATTACGATACCTGAATGATGGTGTATTTATTTTTGACAAGGATAGAAAGATAGTTTTATTCAATCCTGCCTGTGAACAAATTGTCGGTTTCTCCGCGGAAGAGATCACAAATAATGAAACCAATTGCTTTGATATATTCCAATGCCACTCTTCAGATGGGGAGTGCCTGGCAATATGTCCTGGTCTTGACCTCTTAGAAGAAAAACGTACTAAGATTGCCCGCGAATACCTTATCAAGACTAAAGAGGGGAAGCAAAAGCGGGTAGTTACCAACTACTCTATCATTAAAGATGACAACAACAGGATCGAATATGTGGTTGGTGTCATGCGTGATATAACAGAAGAGAAGATGTTTAATGAAGAGTTGGTCAGGTCTAAGACCCTTGCAACGCTTGGACAATATAGTAACGAACTGGCACATGAGATTAAGAACCCTTTAAATGCTATTAACATCCAGATGTCGCTATTAGAGAGAGAGATTGGCAAGCATGATTTGGGCACAGGGGAAGAACTTGCAGACGTCGTAAGGGTGGTTAAAGAAGAGATAAGCAGGTTGAACAAATTAGCAAAAGATTGTCTAAACTTTTCAAAATCCGGGGATTTACAACGCACAGAGGAAGATATTAGACAGATATTCGAAGAACTACTGTCCCTCATCACTCCACATGCAGACTTGAATGGGGTTAATATTTCCTTAACAATGTTGAGAGGCTGTCCACAAATTTTAGTAGACAGGGACAAACTCAAGCAGGCGTTTTTGAATATAACATTAAATGCGGTAGAGGCGATGATAGGTGGAGGGGAGATATCAATAACCATTTTGAAGAGAGCCAGTTGTATAAATATATCGATAAAAGATACCGGTCCGGGTATTTCCGATGAACAGCATGATAAGATATTTGACCTTTTCTATTCTACAAAGAGTGGTGGTACGGGAGTAGGGTTGGCTATTACAAAAAATATTATTCATGCTCATGGCGGTAATATAAGGTTTGAAAAGCTGGATGAGGGTGTTGAGTTTATAATTGAATTGCCATTGTCGTAACAAAGAAAATGAAGAAACCGGGAATATTATTAGTAGATGACGATAAAAACACGGCCAACGGTCTGAGGAAAATCCTCTTGCAGGATGGTTATGATACCAGTTGCGTGTATACTGGCAATGAGGCGTTAGACTTAATCGATACTGAGCACTTTGATATAGTAATTACGGATATGAAGTTGCCGGACGTTAGTGGTTTTTCTATTATAGAGAGGGTGAAGAAGAAAGATGCTGACATACCGGTCATAATGATAACGGCCTTCAGCTCTTTGCAAACGGCTATTGACGCGATGAAGAAGGGGGCTGATGACTACCTGACCAAGCCGGTAAACATTGAGGAATTAGAATTAATACTGAAGAAGATATGGGAAAAGCAACTCCTTATATTGCAGAATCGTGAGTTGAGGCAGCAGCTGGATGACAGGTATGGTTTTTCAGGATTCATCGGTAATACGCCGGAGATGCAGCTTGTTTTCAAGACAATTACCGAAATTGCGCCTACTGTAGCCTCGGTGTTAATATATGGTGAGACGGGAACGGGTAAAGAGTTGGTTGCCAATGCGATTCATCATAATAGTGACAGGCAGGATAAGCCGTTTGTAGCGCTACACTGTGCGTCATTGTCCGAGGGTGTAT
>JABHIW010000163.1 GCA_018670825.1 Candidatus Scalindua sp.
GGTCTTGGAGCATTTGTTTGGACCTGAACATGTTGTTGCTGAAATCTATAGATTGCTTACAATAGACGGTATCGGTATTATAACCGTCCCAAACTTCTCCTTTTGGAGGTTCAGACTCCAGTCACTTTTCGGAAAGGTTCCCAACATTATTTCACATCCGGGACATTTTCAGGTTTTTAATTTAGAGTTGTTAAAGAAACTGATTAACAAGTTCTCCTTCCGGATAGTATCTATAAGTGGGATTCATCAACGTCTTCATTTTGTTGAGAATATTTGGCCTGGTTTTACGTGTGACACCCTTGTTTGCAAATTTAAGCATGAAAAGGGATAAGTTGAGGCTAGAATGTACAGATAAAAATTAGTAAGACCAGCTAGTTGTTTCTTCTAGTTTAGTATCCGTAGAGGCTTAATAAATATGTTATCTAGGTTGATAAATTCATATGCATTTTTTTATGATTATTTGAAAGCATGAAAGACCATATACCAGCAAGATGTCCTTATTGCCATGGAAAAGCGAGGTATTATTTTGGGATTCGTTCGAGTATTTATAATCACTGTCTTGAGTGTGACCTCATTTATAGAGTAAATGCACAAGGCAGTGACGTAAAAGTAAGAAAGTATTATGAGGAGAGTTATTATGATCAATATACTACAGACCAAGAAGGTGGACATAGACAATGCCTGAATAGTCATATACTAGATCTAATAGAAACTAGAAAAAGAACAGGTAGGATCCTGGATGTAGGAATGGGTCTTGGCTTTTTTTTAAATGATGCTCAAAAAAGAGGCTGGCAGATTTATGGAATTGAGCCATCAAAGAAATCTTCAGAAATGGCCATGGAATTGTTAGGGAAAAAGGTTTTTACTGGTACCCTTAAGGAGTACAAAGAAAATGGCAATTTTGATGTTATAACCTTTATTAACGCATTAGACCATTCAGTTGAACCGTGGCGGGAAATTGAATATGCAAGAAGTCAGATGAAACCTCAAGGGCTCATCTATTTACGATTTCCAAATGGATTAATACATACATTAATTTACAGGCTGGCCTTAAAATTCAAAATGACAAACTTAATCAGTAAGTATCTTGTATTTCATGAATATTGCATCACCGTAAAATACATAAAAAAAATTCTCAAGGATTTTGGATTTGAAGGGATTGAAATTGCCAATTCACGCCCTTCTGGAGGAGACCCACACAAGCTCTTCCAAAACGAATTTTACACCAGAAGCATTAAGAAGATTATGTATGCTATAAATAGCATAGTATATATTTTAAGTATTAAAAAGATTATATTAGGAGTATCAATAGAGATTATTGCTTTTAAAAAATAAACACCTCGCTTCTATTAAAGAGATAGAGGAGGTGGGGTGCAGCTAAAATCGGTAGAGATACAAATAGATTTAATTTTGGAGTAGTTTTGAGATTGGACAGAGTTCCTATTGCCATTTCAGCTTTCCAATACATACAGAAGATATTGATGTAAATCCAACAAAAAGCTTAATTTATACACACACTTAAACTGATTTTCAGAAATATTAGTTCAATGTTCAGAAATCCAAAAAAGGGATTGGTGATTTAAAAGGGATATTCCCCATAAAAAATGAAAATTTTCCTTCTAACATATGCTCATGAACAAGGTATTCAAAAGGACACTGGTGGGATAAGAAAGGTGCAGGAACTTGCCAAGGCTTTTACAAGAGCAGACCACAAGGCGGTAGTCTTTTTGCCTAAAGATGAATTTGAGTTTGAGAGAGGAAGGGTATTATATAAACCGTATGGGGTTATCAATATTACCGGGTTGAGACCTGTATGTGCTTATTTATCACAATTCATAAAACCGTTATGGTTATATTTATGCACCAAAGATATGAAGCCGGATGTAATTTACTTCAGAACCGCCCCATCTGTACTCCCAGTGCTTCTATCATGGCTGACACGTGCCAAATTTGTGATAGAAATAAATGGTGACGTACTGGGCGAAGAGAGAGGAAAAGTTGCATCCCTCTGGCGGGATGCCTCGCACTATCTCAGGACAAAACTGATTATTGCTGCCGAGAGAATAAACTGTAATGCCGCTGGTGCAGTAATTGCCCTGACAGAAGGCATTAAGGAAATCATCGTTAACCGATATGGAATTTCCCCGGAAAAAATATTTGTAATCAATAGCGGTACCAATATAGCCCACTGTCGGCCAATGAGTGTTGAACAATGCAGAAAGACTCTTGGACTTAATGGAAACAGACGTTATATTAATTTCATAGGGGTTCTATATAAACATCAAGGTATTGATACTTTGATAAATGCAGCACCTTCGGTCTTAGAACAATATCCTGATGTCATCTTTCTGATAGGTGGTGGTGGACCCATGTTAAAACTATGGCTCCAAAAAGCAGAAGATATGGGGTTGGAAAAGAACTTCCGCTTTTTAGGAGTAATTCCATTTAAAAAGCTTCCTCTTTTTCTAAACACAGCTGATATTTGTGTAGCGCCTTTTACTGGAAACCGTGGAGAGGCCTCTCCTTTGAAGCTATTTGACTATATGGCGTGTGGTAAACCGGTTGTTTGCTCTGGCATACCTTCGCTTAGGTCTCTGGTAAATGAGTGTAAGGGTATTATATCCGTGCCTCCAGACGATAGCCAGGCATTAGCTTCTGCTCTTATAGGTTTATTAAATGATGATTCTAAAAGAGAAAGTATGGGTGGTGAGGGAAGGAAATATATTGAAGAACATCACAGTTGGGATGTAATAGCGCATAAGATAATAGATGCTATTAAATAAATAGTTTGGTAAAACGTTTTTTATTTGGACAAAGATAGATTTTCAATCTTTACTGTATCGTCTTTGGGAAAAGAGAGAAATAAATCATGTGTGGAATCTGTGGTCAATTTAATTTTAATCCTGAGCGTATTGTAGATAAAGAGTTAATAAAACGCATGAAACTCTCTTTGGCGCATCGGGGTCCTGATGGCCAGGGTATGTGGGTTAAAGATCAGATAGGCTTAGGACACACACGTTTGGCAGTCATAGACCTTTCAGCAAAAGGACATCAGCCGATGTCAAATGAGACAGGCTCAATATGGATTACTTATAATGGTGAAGTATATAACTTCCAGGACTTAAGAAAAGAGCTGGAGTCCAAAGGGCATCGCTTTCGTTCCAATTCGGATACGGAAGTAATAGTCCACCTGTATGAAGAAGAAGGTATCCAGTGCATGACAAAACTGCGGGGAATGTTTGCTTTTGCTGTCTGGGATGAAAACACGAAACAGCTTCTTTTGGCCCGTGATAGATTAGGCCAGAAACCTTTATATTATTACAAAGATCAACAAAGTTTACTTTTTGCCTCTGAGATAAAGAGTATCCTGGCAAGTGGTATGGTAGACATCTCTCCGGATAATGAAGCCATATATCAATACCTGTGCCTTGGGTATGTGCCACATCCCAAAACCGGATTTAATGGTATTAAAAAACTGCCACCCGGATATCGATTGGTAGTTCGAGACTCTCATTTCAGTTTAGATTCTTACTGGTCTTTAAAAGAAGGTCATAATCAGCATGAGATCGTAAATACAAAAGAGGTAAGCCAACAGTTATATGATTTACTAATGGAAGCCATTCGTATTCGGATGGTAAGTGATGTGCCTATAGGAGTACTGCTTAGCGGAGGTATCGATTCGAATGCTATAGTTGCTATGATGAATAGTTGCACAAGGCAGATTAAGACCTTTACCGTTGGTTTTGAGGATGAACTATATGACGAACGTCGTGAAGCAAGATTTCTTGCTGACAGGTTGGATACTGATCATCACGAGATGGTTATTAAGCCGGATGTTTTAGACATCCTTCCCAAATTAGCATGTGCCTATGATGAG
The DNA here is from genome assembly GCA_018670825.1 of Candidatus Scalindua sp. Classification (GTDB taxonomy): domain Bacteria; phylum Planctomycetota; class Brocadiia; order Brocadiales; family Scalinduaceae; genus Scalindua. Next base: position 3,878 of record JABHIW010000163.1, read on the forward strand.
CCTTTTGCTGACCCGTCCGCTGTACCATCATACTATGTTGCCCAAATGGCACGTCAGCATGTGACTGTAGTTTTGAATGGAGACGGTGGGGATGAAAATTTTGCCGGTTATGGAACATACATTCAGGGTATTGTTGGGAGCCGGTTAGAATCAATACCTTCAAAATTGGGAGGATTTTTGTCAAAAATTCTGGACCAGAAAAAACAAGGTAAGGCCAAAAGTTTAGCCCAGATTTTGGCTCTGAGTGGTAAATCCCGCGCAAGAAATTTTGGCCACTTAAGGCGGGTAGCAACTTTAGCGGTTACAGAGTCATTGTTGACTAATGATTACAAGGAGTTGATTCATGGATTTGATTCTATAAGTCATTTAGTGGAATGTTATGAAAGATTAGACCGCGGAGATATAGTAAACACAATGCTGGCTGTAGACCGGGAAACTTTTTTGCCTGATGATCTTCTGTTTAAGATCGATATTGCCACCATGAGTCACGGTTTAGAAGCCCGCTCGCCTTTTCTCGATCATCATTTTGTGGAGTTTGCGGCTAAGCTGCCCGGACATTTGAAATTAAACGGATGGAGGAAAAAATATATTCTGAAGAAGTCCTTAAAAGATATATTGCCGCATCAGGTATTGCAACGCAGAAAAAGAGGTTTTGATGTGCCTGTGAACAACTGGTTAAAAGGCGAGTTAAAAGATCTATGTCGAGATACCATTTCCAGCAAAAACCTGGTTACAGAACTCCTTCAGGCAGACAAATTAAAAGAGATGTTTAATGACCATTTGACCGGCCGTCAAGACTGGGGAAGGTTTTTATGGGCCGTACTTATGCTGCATCTGTGGTCAGA
>JABHIW010000048.1 GCA_018670825.1 Candidatus Scalindua sp.
ATGCTGCAAGCGGACACGAGACGAAACATGCTGCAAGCGGACACGAGACGAAACATGCTGCAAGCGGACACGAGACGAAACATGCTGCAAGCGGACACGAGACGAAACATGCTGCAAGCGGACACGAGGCGAAACATGCTGCAAGTGGATATGAGACGAAACATGCTGCAAGTGGACATGACAGTGGAGGTGATTCTCATTCAATTTTTCAGGGTTATTCGGGTGAAACACATAAAGCAGATGAACGTGTTTTTCACAAGAAAAAGCATGGAACATATATCAAAACGAAAAATCCATTGAGCAATATCAAGTTATTTGTTCAGGATAAATGGTATACATCCGGAATACATAAAGTCTGGATTAGCGCTGCCGGCTTTATTATTGCAACTCAATTATGGCTTTGTATTGTAGCATTTCTTTGCATGATAGTCTGGAGAATTAGAGAGAAAACATAGTTGATGTTTTTACCTTTACAAACCCTGATTTCCGGACAAAGCTGCTCAGTTCTTCTCCGATTTGGTAATAACTCCTACTGGCGTCCATGACACTACCTCAATAATGTTTGTCGCACTTAACACATATTCAACATCCTCATATCTTATATCTTCACTCAAATATCATTTTTAGTTGAAAAGTACGATTGAATTTGCCTATTATGTCTGCATGTCAATAATAATTCTATGTACCTATTATCAGTATACCCATCTCAAAATTGTTTTCAGTGAAAAGCAAAAAACCAAACTGGTTTTAGTATATATGGGAATGCATATGATAAGGGGGAAGGATTTTGTTTAAGCTTAGAAGATTTATCAAATTTATCGTTGCCTTCATCTTCTATTATTCAGGAATCTTTATTTTTTATAAAAGATTTGTCATTAAAGGAAAGGTTACGATATTAATGTTTCATCGTGTAACCGATACTTTTTTTGACGTTAGTCTATTGGTGAAAAGAAAAACATTTGAGGAATGTATGCAATATATTGCTCGGAGATGCCCTGTAATCTCACTGGACTTTCTGGTACAGAATTTTGATAGGTGGGAGAGCGTACCGCATAATAGCTATGTGGTCACATTTGATGATGGATGGATAGATTTCTATGATACTGCATATCCCGTTTTAAGTCGTTTAAAAATTCCTGCTACGGTTTATTTGACTACCGGTTTCGCATCATTAAAATGCAGTTACTGGCAGGAAAGACTGGATAACTTACTTGCGCAGATATTTGCAGAAAAAAGAACACTTCTAACAAAAGATAATATTATCTCTATACCTGAGATAAATCTCAAACTGAAATATTTAATATTGAATAGTGGGGGGGCAGAAGTAACATTCAAATTTATTGATTATCTTAAAGAGTTTACTCATGATAAGATACTGAAAACTATTACTGATCTGGAAGTGTTCCAGGAGAGACATTCCATTAAGGTTGATAATAACAAAGAGAGGTCCTTTGTAAGCTGGGATGAGCTTAATCATATTAAAGATCCGAATATCTCGTTTGGCTCCCATACAGTAAACCATATGATCTTGACCAATGAACAAACGGATGTAGTTAAGGAAGAAATCAGTAAGTCAAAAGAGATTATAGAAAAAGAGACGGAGAGAAGCGTTATTCATTTCTGCTATCCAAATGGAAATAATAATGATGGTATAAAAGAAATTGTTGCTAAATCATATAAATCTGCATGTACAACCAAAGGCGGTTTTGTTTCAAAAGATTCTGACATTTATAGCCTCAACAGGATTGGAATAAACGAGGAGATGGTTACTGACTGGAGGGGCAATTTTTCTAAATACGTGTTTATCTATTCTATTTTTATTGAATCTTTAAAGGCATAAGTGTGCTTTACTTGATTTGTCTCTTAAAATCCTTTAATTAAATAAGGTATAGTGATAACGGCAATAAGCTTTTTTTAATAAATAATTTACAGAAATTACTATAATATTGAAGATTCGGTATGAAGAATAGAGAAAGGGGATTATTGAAAATTGTAGAATGCCTGAAGAAACACAATTATTCAATCTCTCGAATCCTGCCATCTCAGAAAAATCACTTAAAGCTGCCGTTCGAACCAATAAATCTATTAAATTTTGTATTTTGGGAAAAAAATGCATTATATGAATGGACAGCATTTCCCCTGTTTTATCAAAAAATATTCAAACTGTTTTATCCAAAGGTATTTATTCTTTTTAAGATGTTCTTTCTTAATAATGAGGTGAAAAGGGATGACGTTTTTAAATTTTTCAGAGAAGAGGATGTTAGTTTATTTATAAAGGGTGGTATTTTAGATGAATCAAATGGGAGTTACCGATTTACTATAAAATTAATTCCTTATCAGGACATGATTATCAGTAAAGGTTCATCATGGTTTGGTAAAGATTCTGTTATATTTGCAGAATACTTAACTAAAGACTTAAGTGGTATGACGTTTGAAAAAACATTGGATTTATGTACAGGAACGGGTGTCCAGGCAATCGTGTCTAAAAAATATTCTAAAAGAGTGACTGCATCAGATATTCGGGAAGGTTTAGTACAAAACGCTATGCTAAACGCTAAAATTAACAATATTACCGATATCACTTTCTTAAATTCTAATTTACTTAAAAACATTCCAGGGAAATATGACCTGATTACGGCAAACCCACCTTATGGTATTGTTTCAAATAACCCTGATGACAAAACATATGGCCTTCACACCGTTTTTGAGTTGTTAGAGAATCTTGATAATCATTTGAACAATGGTGGCATGGCAAGTATTATTACGGAGTCTGTAGTTAAAGATGGAAAGGATATGGTATTTGAAAAGATCAAGCAGGTTTTTGACAACAAGAATTACACAATAGTTTTGACACCATTAAATTATCATATTAACAACCTCTTTTTTAATTTAGTACACAAAGAATATGGGATTTCACATATTCCACTTCATATCATATCATTTAGGAAAAATGATAAAAATATGATTGTGTTACTTAAACTGCCATTGATCAGGAAAATAATATGTTTTGCTTATATAGCACTAATGTATTCTAAATATTTTTTTAGGCATGAGAAGTGATTATGAAATCCGTTAGAATTTAATTTGATATTGAACGATTACGACGAGATAATCCATGATTTTTCTGAAAATATTTTTTAAACAAGTTACAATGATTTGACAAGGGGTAAAGCAGGGATGGGTTTCCTAAAAAGCAAAGCAGCCGTTCTACAATATCAGAATATTTCTTACGACAAGGATAACTTCCTTGATACATGGATATTTCATGAAAGTTTTGAAGAACAGTTGGAATACCTTTCCAAAAATAATATATCCATCATTCCTTTGGAAGATGCGGTTTCGTATTTTAACGGGGACTTAAACTTAAAAAAACAGTCCTTTTCTCTCACCTTTGATACAGGATGCATTGAACTTTTTACCCTTTGTTATCCATTGCTGAAGAAATATGGATACCCTGCCACTTTTTTTATACGTCCCGATACCGTGGGGGAAACAAGAAATATTAATGGTAGAGATGTGTGCTATATGAACTGGGATCAAATTGGTGAACTCGCTGAAAACGGCATGACTATAGGTATGTATGGATGTAGAGGAGGAGTGTTAACACAAACACCTTTGGAAGAGATAGAAAAAGAGATAAGAGGTGCAAGGCCGGTATTTGAAAAGAAACTTGAAAAAAAAGTGGCATACTACGGTGTCAGAGAAGGGATTCCTACAAAACAGATGGTGGATTTATTTAAAAGAGAAGGCATTAAAGCTGTTTTTTGTCAGGCGCCAACCGAAAAGAGAACATGCTCTTATGCTGTTGGACGGATTCAGATAGATGATAATGACCTTAATATCCTACTCATTAAAACAAGAAAAATCTACGTTTTCTTAAAAGATTCCCGGTACTGGAGTTTTGGTCGTAAATGCAAATTTGATAAGGTTATCCACTTTGTATCTAACACCATTAACCGGATGAAAGGTAAAGAGTGTCACTAACCACGTAAAAAACAGCACAATGAATTTTTAGATAACAAAAAGTTTCGCTTCCCCGGACAAAAAGCGCCGAGGACTTTAATTCATCGAAATCAATGCAATACGGATTAATGCTGCTAGAGATAAATCCCCTCAAAAGAAGGTCTGGATCGTAAAGCCCCTGCGTGCAACATGTGGTTGGGAAAGTGTTTTATTATATTCGTGCCGGTTTTGGCGGCCCAGCCAAAACTCATTAATAAATTTCTTCTCAGAAATCCTTGTTTACTTCCTATGATTTGTGTTGCTATTGGACGTTTTCCTTAAGCCCATTCCGTGTGTACATGGATACCATTATGTGAATACGGAATAAAAAATTGGGGTATTTTTCCCCAGATGCTAACTCTAATGTTACCACTCTTAACATGTTGATATTTCAGGAATTCCGACAAATCAATAAGGTATTTTTCAAATTGTCTGGGGAAAATTTCCCCAAATTCCCCCTATCATGTTTGCAATAGTTGCTTAATAGAGTTTATGTCTGATACCATTTTATTAATTTGTAAGCCCTGTTATTTAAATATGTTAGCATGTTGTCTGTTTTTTTGCTACCGGTATTGAAGAGTATTGGCGTAGTTTTTGCGACATATATAAAGTGAAGAGTAAGAGTCGTAAGTATTAAATTGACATAGACAGCATAATCGCTTACAATAACAAACAGACTCTCTCTTTGTGTTTAAAGGGTTGAGGTGTCGGCAGAGTTAAATGCAAATATTATGTTGACATGAACAACTTGATCGCTTATAATAATAAACAGACTCATGCGTTACGCTAAACAAATCGGTAAGAATATGAGAGTGAGCGGTATCTTGAGAAGGAAATTAAAGTGAAAGAGAAGGAGGTGTTTTAAGATGAGTAGAAATAATAGAATATATAACATTCTGATAGCCCTTGGAATTGTGCTAATTGTTAATGTCAAAGTTGCAAATGCCACAACGATAACTTTTGATGATATGTCTAATCTGAGCAGTTTTATTTTAAATGACAGGACTGCCGTAGTACATGGTGTGACTGACGATGATAATGGCCCTACCATCAACACCGTCCTCAACGGCGATGGAGAAAAGGTCTTGCGACTAACGGATTCTTTAGGGTTTATAAGTGGAACCGCATTCTTAGAAAATACAATTTCCCTGACTAACAATCGTTCTTTCAGTACTGCCTTTAAATTTCAGATTACCAATCCAGTAGGTGCAGTAGATTCCGATGGAGTGACTGGTGCAGACGGCCTGGCACTTGTTCTTCAAGGCGTAGGTAATAACGTTGGTGGAGTCGGTGGTGGCATGGGATATCAAGGTTTAAGTCCCAGTTTGGCAGTAGAATTTGATACATGGGATAACGATATCAGCTTTCCAGGTTTTGATGATCCTAATGGTAACCATGTTGGTATCAATCTAAATGGTAATATTATTTCAGAAATAACAACAGCAGATGTTCCAGGAAGTAATCTTCCCGCTCACATGAATAATGGTGACAATTGGTATTCATGGATCGATTATGACGGCAGTCAAAACTTATTAGAGGTTAGACTTATAACCTTAACGACGCCAGAGCAGATAATAATTCGTCCGACTGCTGCTCTTTTATCGTATTCTATTGATTTGGAATCGATTTTGCCAAGTGATCTTTTCATTGGTTTTGCTTCCGGAACTGGCAGTGGACGTAACACACATGACATCAAATCCTGGGAGTTTATTGATACATTCGAACCGATTGACAGTGAAGTTACAGTTCCGGAACCAACAACAGTAGCACTCCTCGGTATCGGACTGGCCGGATTGGGAGCAGGATATTTGAGAAGGTCGAGAAAACAAAGGATAAAGAAAAGTCAATGATTCAGTTGTGATGCAGAATTGGGAAGTGCTATACTTATTTAGTCGGTTTATATAACTTCAACCAATAGGTATAAATAAACGATAAGTTCCTCGTGCTATCTTTTCTTTTTCCTGCATTTCTTGATTATGCTTTTTTGAGAATATTCCAACCCGCATTGAACTCCCATCAGATTTTTGTCTTTGTATAAATTTACCATTGCAGAACCCCCTCCTCTATTAACAAATATTTTATCCCCAAAAATGATTGGTTCCGTGAATGTGCCTCATTGATATTTCGCAAATCATGGTTCACACCATGGAGAGATTAGGTAAATTCCTTTGCTAATTGAAATCCTTTGGGAGAACAATTTGCCAATCAAGTTTAATGGATAATCTACTATCTCACAGTAACAGTTCATCACCTCACCTCTATCTATTACTGAAAAATCTTCTCTGGATTGCATGATACCTGATAAAGATACTCTGGTATGACAAAAAACGCATGCATTCAAGGAAAAGATAGGGTCGATACAGAGAGCATTGTAAAACGTTTAAGCGGATGAGTATGCATTCTTTGGTTCTATGCTAAATTAACAGGAAATTATTACAAGATTTGATGAAGAATCCAATGCTTATGAAAAGGAGCAATAGATGACATCAGGCAAATTAGCTGTCCATTGTTTATTATTGACGTTTTACTCAATTAGTTTATACTGTTGTTTGCGTAAGCAGTTTAGTATCTTACGGTTAGCTAAATCCTGTGAAGATATTTCTTAATTAACGCAGAAGTGTGCATATTTAAAAAAAGGCACACAAAAAGTGTTTTGCAACGTTGTGTTCAAATGGTTTAGAAGAATAGAATGGAACATATCACACCACTACCGATTACCGTTATTAAACCGTCAAAGGGCTGGGTTTCGCTTAAACTGAGAGACCTTTGGGAGTATCGTGAATTACTTTACTTTCTAACCTGGCGAGATATCAAGGTTCGTTACAAACAAACTGCATTAGGGGCTATGTGGGCCATTATTCAACCATTTTTTACCATGGTAGTATTCAGCTTGTTTTTTGGTAGATTGGCAAAAATCCCTTCTGATGGTATTCCCTACCCGCTTTTTGCTTATGCCGCTCTTGTTCCCTGGTCCTTTTTTGCCAATGGATTGAGCCAGTCGTCAAACAGTTTGGTGGGAAGTGCGAATCTTATTACTAAGGTATATTTTCCACGTTTAATCATTCCTGTTGCCAGTGTCCTTTCCGGTATCATAGACTTCGCGATAGCATTTATCGTATTTATTGGTATGGCTCTCTTCTATGGAATTTATCCCACGGCGGCTGTTGTATTACTGCCGTTCTTTTTACTTCTCGGGTTGGTAACAGCGTTGGGAGTAGGGCTATGGCTATCAGCTTTAAATGTAAGATTTCGTGATGTCAGGTATATTATTCCGTTTTTAACCCAGTTTTGGTTGTTTGCGACACCCATTGCATATCCCAGTAGTTTACTGTCTGAGCCTTGGAGGACTGTTTACGGCATTAACCCCATGGTAGGAGTGGTAGAAGGGTTCAGATGGGCTCTTTTAGGTACGGATACCGCTCCCAGTGCCATAATATTTGTTTCTGCACTGACAGCTATGGGTTTATTAATAAGTGGGGTTTTTTATTTCAAGAGGGTGGAGAAGTACTTTGCAGATATAATATGATAACGTTATCCGGTGTTAAAAAGTCTGAGTAGCAAGTCTTCGGGATGCATGAGTGGAACGGCAACCTTAAGACACATTTTAATTAAAACAAGTTATGTGATTTTTGAAACATGAATGATATTTCTATTAGTGTAGAAAATTTAAGTAAGCAGTATAATATAAGCGTTGGTACGGGTAGAGGCAGGACTTTCAGAGAAGCCTTAATAGATAAGGCATTAATGCCCTATCGTCGAATCAAGGGTGCATTTGTATCTGATACTTCAGGACTTGATGCTGACTCGGAATCAATTTGGGCCCTGAAGAATATCTCCTTTCAGGTTAAAAAAGGAGAAGTACTGGGAATCATTGGCAGAAACGGTGCAGGAAAGACCACGCTTTTAAAAATATTATCACGGATCACGGAACCGACAGAAGGAGAGGTTAGAATTACCGGCCGGGTAGGTTCTTTGCTGGAAGTGGGTGCCGGTTTTCATTCAGAACTTACGGGAAGAGAGAATGTTTACTTAAGCGGGGCAATTTTGGGTATGAAGAAGGCTGAGATTGACAAAAAATTTGATGATATGGTGGCATTTGCCGAAATAGAAAAATTTATTAATACCCCGGTTAAAAGATATTCAAGCGGCATGTATATGAGATTAGCCTTTGCTGTCGCTGTTCATCTGGATCCTGAGATACTATTGGTAGACGAAGTCCTGGCAGTTGGAGATGCGGTATTCCAAACAAAATGCCTTGCCAAAATGACAAGTATCACTCAACAAGGACGGACAGTTTTATTCGTTAGCCATAATCTGAACGCCGTGGGCAGTATTTGCCGACATGGTATCGTTTTAGATAGTGGAAGTATCGTTTTTCAAGGATCGATACAGGAATCTATTCAATTTTACGAAGAGGAGATCTTCCAGAAAAAATATGTTGATAAACCAATTGCCCATCGCAAAGACCGTAGCGGAACTGGAGATGTAAGGCTAGTTGACTTTCATATTGAAAATGAATATGGAGAAAAAATAGATAGAATTCGCAATGGAAATACCGTTAAATTTTGTTTCAGTTATTGCACAAAGAGAGAGCAGGGAGCTAATAGTGTTGACTTGAACATTGTTGTTGAGAGGGAGACAGGAAAAAGTGTTTTTCAGCTGGGAACAAGATTTACAGGTCAGCAGATTAAACACCTTCCACATAAGGGGCAAATTGTTTGTACGATAAAGAGATTTCCATTGGTTCCCGGCAAGTACAAACTTAACCTTTATCTCGAATCAGAAATGAATGTTGCAGATTATATCATTCCATTAACCTATTTAGATGTAATTGATGGGGATTTTTATGGTTCAGGGTATCAGGTATTCGAAAATGAGAGTAAGATTTTAATAGATGGCAAATGGTCCTACATCTCTCTTTAGTTTAGAGTAATATCTGATGTCTATTTGTATCTGTAGGAATTAGTTTGATAGGTTTGAATAGCACTTTTACTTTTTAACTGGCGGTTTTAGATGAAATGGCTAAGAGAAAGCCAAAATATTTATCCGGATGAATTACAATTACTTGATGATGCTTTAGCACGTTTCTACTCAGATCCTCCTGAAACTTACTATAAAGAAGCGGCAGTAGCCAATGAAGACTGGAATACTCCAGATCATATATTTCACAGAAAAATAACAGACCAAGCCTATCCTGATGCAAAAGTTCTCGATGTGGGCTGTGGCCCGGCGATGGCCTGTCCGTGGTTTATGAAGAAAAAATCCCATTACACGGGAGTAGATCTTTCAAAGGAACAGTTAGAAGCTAATAGAAAGAAATATCCAAAATGTGATTTTCTAGAGATGCATTGGCGTGATATTCCTGAACTCGAAGATGTTTTTGACATTGTAACTTCTTTTTTCACTTTGGAACATATAGTGTTTCCTCGTGATTTTTTGAAAGCATCTGCTCAGTGTGTAAAACCTGGTGGTTTTTATTCCGTGCTTTGCCCTGACTATCTTAAACGTGGTTTCATTCCCTCTCAACATTTCTTTGGAAGGAGGCCAGGAGGTATTAAGGCTAAAATAAAGAAATTTCAGTGGATTGAAGTATTAATTGAAATAGTTGATCGGTACTGCCTTTATCCAAAATTAATTCAAAAAGCACGCTTAATGTCTAGTAATGACGGGGCATGGCTGATCAACCTGCGGCCGCTTTGTTTAGAAACTGACTCATGGGAAACAGACTGGGATGCCGTCTACATGGTTGGAGAAGATGAGATTGCTAACTATATTAAAAACCTGGGTTTTAAGATTATTGAACAAGGCGCTATGTTACGCGAAGCTGATATCTCTGAAACGTATCCGGAATTCTGCTACGTGCTTGCTCAAAAACTCTGAAAGCATGATACTAAAACCATTATAATGGTGGGCGAAGTAAGTTAAATTTGCTACAATTTTTTTCCTGATTTGCAAGCTCCTGAAAAGTGTTAACCCCACGTATCTAAGGTTTAAATTGTGACCCAAGCCACATATATACTTTCTGGGAGAGAGTGTGAAATAGAAATACTGTTAGATAGTTAAGAAATGTTTATTATCGAGGTTCTTACACTTTGGAAAAACAGGCAGATAAGCAAAAATATCTTTCTTATATTGATCCCGTGGTTACCGTTATAATCCCGGCTTACAATGAGGAAAAATCAATAGGTGATTGTATCCATTCTTTGAGAAAACAAGATATGCCGCTGGATATTATTGTTGTAGATGACGGTTCTCGTGATCAAACAGTTGCAATCTGTGAAACGATTGGAGTTAGAGTATTCTGTCAAGGACATAAAGGGCCAGGTACCGCAAGGAACTTTGGAGCAAGAAATTCTAAAGGAAATATTTTAGTTCTTGTTGATGCGGACATGGTATTGGAGCCTGATTATGTAACCAAGTTAATAACGCCTATCGCAAGGGGTGAAGTCATCGCTACGGGTCATTGGGATGAACAGGTCCTGAACTGGGATAATCCATGGGCCAGATGCCAAACTTACGATCTTGGTCTTGCAGATAAGCAACGTCAGCCACTGGATGCCCTTGAAGAGGAAGGAGTATACAGGGCAGTTCGTAAAGATTTTTTTCTGGATTTTGGAGGTCATTCGGAAGACAGAGGAAGAGGAGAAGATGCGTCAATTTTCAAGCGTACGAAAATCATGGCAAAAATAATAAGAAATGCAGGATGTCATCACCGCAATCTGGAGAATGCAAGGGAAGTGTTTATTCATTCTGCATGGAGAGGAAAAAATGTAGCGGTAGAAAGTAGTGAAAGATTTAGGAGAACGTTAACATCGATAGTATACAATAACCCTGTATTGAGATTAGCTAAAGGATTGATAATAGGGGTAAAAAAAAAAGAACCGTACATGGTAATATATGAACTGGTATATTCTATTGGATTCTCATTTGGTGCTGTTTATGCGCTAATCACTAAAAAGTATCAACAGTAGAAAGTTTGCAATTAGTCTTTTGCAAGTCTATGAATACCGGTAGGCTGACCAATGGTACCCCGGACAATAGAAACCATTCTTATTAATATACGCAAGCATTTCATGCTATAAATTGAACTTCAATTTTGTATTAAGATAGAAACTAAAGATATATACAAAGTGAAAATCGTACATTATTCACATCAATTGGGGATGGGAGGCACGGAAAAATGTATGCAATATTTTGTGGAATATCTGCATAATGCCGGCCATGATTGCTACTGTATACATAATCGTCAGAAAACCGATGAGGAGGGCTGCTATAGAGAGAAATTACTCCTGGACATTTTGGATAATGAAAAAGTGCTAGCATATTCCTCAGAGGAAGAGTTTTTTAGTATACTGGCAGGTATACAACCTGATATTTTCCATGTCCATCGGAGCGGACGCCCTGATGAGTTCCCAATTGTTCCCAGGTTGAAAGATTATGTTGGGAAGTGTGTTGAAACTAATATTTTTGGAGGTTATGATTCTACAAAAATCATTGATTTAACAATCTACGTTAGCGACTATTTAAATAAGAATGCTCGACACCCCAATAGAAAAACATGTGTTATTTATAATCCTGTCAAGGAACCATTGCACACAAAAAATTTAAGAAGCACCCTTGGTATATCACCTGCTACTTTTGTGATGGGTCGTATTGGAAGGCCTGATGATTATATTTTCGACGCTATCTCATTACGTGCTCTCAAGATAATTGAAGGAAAAGGAGATTATGATATCTTATACCTTGTTCAGTCCCCCCCCCCTAACATGATAAGAGTAGCTCAGGATATAGGACTAAAAAAAGTGAAATTTCTCACTGCCCCTATTGTAACAGATGAAGAAATTACGTCTTTTTTCAACACAATTGATATCCTCGCCCATGCTCGAAAAGATGGTGAAACATTTGGGTTAAATATTGCAGAAGCAATGATTCATGGCAAACCCGTAATCTCACATCGAAGCCATAGAGCAAATGCACACAAACCATTTGTAAAAAAATGTGGTTTTTTTGTTAGAAGGGATAATTTCAGACAATATGCTAAATGTATCGGTATATTATATCATAACAAGAAAAAACGTCTAACATTAGGCAGAAGAGGGCATGACTTTGCCAGGGAAAATTTTCTTCTGACAAATATCGGTAAAAAATTAGAGGAATGCTACAAACAATTACATACCTGATTTTATGGGGACTTGCAGGATAACAAAAAATTATTTGAGTACCGAATATACTGTACTCCATAAAGTAAGCATGTGTAATTTAGGAGTATTTAATAAATAGATGACTAATACAAATAAAACCAAAATTATTAACATAATGCCTCATGGTTCATGTTATCATTACTCTCCTGATGAAAAACCGGATTATTGGTGGGAGAAGCCTGATAGGAGCTGGTTGGGTTTTTGGGCACGGGAATGGCCAGGTTTGTTGGGGGAAGCGGTATTAGGAGTGAGCGATCAATATGATTGGGAGGTATGGCAGCCTGATTTTCGTGCTGATAAGATATATACTAAACAATTAGATTCGGGTTTGATTTATCGTCTATTCCCTGCAAAAGAAAAAATCTATAGACTTGGAGTCAGACCGCAAAATGGTTTTTTTTCAAAGGATATGGTATTACGTCTTAAGAAGATCAAAGAGACTCCGATAATCTTGACCCTTTATAACACTTATGGTTTTCATATACCATTTTTTATTGAAATTCTGAAGTTATTTGGCCCTTCAAAGAGATTTCCAATCTTTTCTCTAGGGTTGGGGATGTTTAAATCTCCTGCAAGCGAGTTAATGGAAATACATAGGCCTCTAACCTATTTGTGCCTTTTAGTAGAGTTTTATCGCCAAAAGAAACTTTTACCATACGTGGATATTATTTCCGAAATGGCAGACTCATCATTGCCTGAGATAAGAAAAGTATATAAAGGCCGTATGGAAAAGCTTATTATGGGGTGCGATTTTGAATTTTGGGTTCCGGTACCTTCACCTGAATTAAAGAAATCGATTAGAAATGAACTGAACATTCCGCAAGAGAAAACTGTCTTTTTTGCGTCAGGTAATTTCATCCCTAGAAAACAGTTGGATAAGTTGATAGAAGTCTTTAGAAAGGTGTCTGAACGTGATGATTTTTTTCTTAACATAACGGGACATGGGGATGAGTCTAATATCAAACTATTAACTTCTCTTGCCGAAAACCTGGTAAAGCAGAAAAAGGCTGCCTTTCATTCTTATGTAAAGGTGGATGAATTGAGAAAAATTTATTGGGCATCGGATGTATATATTTCAGTAGCTACTGATGAGGGTGGGCCGGTATCAGTTATGAAGGCAATGGCTTGCGGATTACCGGTCTTGTCTACACCGGTGGGTAATACCGCAGAAAAAATGATGAAACATGGAGTCGGAAAAATTGTATCAATTGAAAATTATGATGAGTGGGTTATAGCTATACTGGAAATTCTTAATAAAGAAATACCAAAGGCTATTGATATTAAAATAGCTGAAGATTCATATAATTGGCCTAATGTAGCAAAACAATATATAAAAATATATGATGATTTGTGTAAAATCTACTTTTGAACTATCCCATTAATATGAAGATTATAAACACGTTCCATAAGCTTTTCTTACTCCTTTTTGTCATGAAGGGTTTTTACGTTTATTTACTTGTTCGATGTAAGATAAAAGCGAAGGGGAGCGTTTATTTCAATACAAAACCGGACAGATTATGTATTGAAATTAGTCAATCAGATATAAGCCAAAAGGAATCAACGGAGTGCCTGTATATACTTTCTAAACTATTACATAATAAGACTATAAATTCATACGACAAGACAAGGAATGGTTTAGGTATATGTGCTTTTGGCAGGAAAGCAGTTTTGGGATTTGATCTATTTCTCCTCGGAAATATAGTTTATCCTGCCCTATGCGCTGGTATTTTTGTAGAAGAATATGATAACGATTTTTTTCTTATTACTATAAACGATAAATTCAAATTCATTATAAGAAAAAAAAACAAATCCGACATATTATTATTAAAAGATATCTTTATATATAAAGAATATGATAAGTATTTGCCAGATCTTCAAGACAAAGTTGTCTTGGATATTGGAGGGTATATCGGTGACACTGCAATTTACTTTTCACATTTAGGTGCATCCTCGGTTTATGTTTACGAACCACATCCGGCACTCTATAAAATGATGAATAAGAATATTGAGTTAAATAACAGACAGAATATAAAAACTAATAATTGTGGTGTCAGTGGTGCAGATTCAATTATACCAATAAAAGAAAAGAGATCTTGTAATGGGCCAACGGCAGTATTTGGATTAGAACTTCCCAAGAATAATCAAGGTAAAACGGTAGAAATAAAGGCATTCTCATTAGAAAAGATTATAGATAATATTGGTGAAATTGATCTTCTGAAAATGGACTGTGAGGGGTATGAATTTCCAGCACTCCTTTCATGTAATAGGATACACCTTGAGAAAATAAAAAAAATGGTAGTTGAATATCATGGTAATCCGGAAAAAATAGTAAAACATCTTGAAAATAGCGGATTTGTTGTAAAATTTGAAAAGACTGGTTCTACTATTGAAGGTGACGTTGGTATTTTAACTGCTTCTCTTGTATAGCAGATAATGCTATATTACAAATTAGTAACAAAGAAAAAATATTATTTAATTTCTTCTCTAAAAGTGGTTAGTTCTGAATAATATTTTACTAAGAGAGTAAACCTATTATAAATTTAGAATAGTTAAGGAGTTTCAATTGCCAACTTCTTTAGTTACTGGTGCTGCCGGATTCATTGGTTCACACGTGGTAGACAATGCCTTAGCCATAGGACATGATGTGGTTGCTTTGGATGACTTAAGTGGAGGTTTTGAAGAAAATGTAAATCCAAAAGCAGAATTTATAAAGGGAAGTGTAGAGGACTATGAGCTGGTACAAAGAATTTTTGAAAGATATCGTTTTGATTATGTTTATCATCTAGCGGCCTATGCAGCAGAAGGTTTAAGCCATTTTATTAAACGATTTAATTATTCTAATAATTTACTAGGGAGTATTAATCTAATAAATGCCAGCATAAATAGTGGTACGGTGAAGACGTTTGTGTTTACTTCATCTATAGCGGTGTATGGTAAAAGTCAGCTTCCTATGACAGAGGAGTATACGCCCATGCCTGAAGATCCTTACGGTATTGCAAAATACGCGGTAGAACTGGATTTAAAGGAGTCTCGTGAGATGTTTGGTTTGAATTATATTATTTTCAGACCTCATAACGTATATGGAGAGCGGCAGAATATTAGTGATAAATATAGAAACGTAATTGGAATATTTATGAATCAAATTTTACAAAAGCAACCTATGACAATCTTTGGAGATGGAGAGCAGACACGAGCCTTCTCCTATATTGAGGATGTTGCCCCGATTATTGCAAAAAGTGTTGAGAGGAGTGCTGCTTACAATCAAGTCTATAATATTGGAGCAGATGTTCCTTATTCAATAAACCACTTATCCAGAGAAGTGGCGAGGGCAATGGAGGCTGAAGCTAAGATTAAATATCTGGATGCCCGAAACGAAGTTGTCCACGCCTATTCCACTCACACTAAAGTCAGCAACCATTTTGGAGACTTAATGAGAAATGTAACCCTGGAAGACGGGCTTAATAAGATGGCCTCTTGGGTGAAGAATCAGATACCAAGAAAAACCACAAATTTTGACAATATTGAAGTAACAAAGAACCTTCCGGAATCATGGCGATAGATAATAAGGCGATAGTGCCGGTAATGCAAAAGCATCCGAAAGTTGCAATCATAATCCTTCACCTGAAGGCTTTACCATGTCTTGTCGATTGTGTAGTATCTCTCAATAAAATAACCTATC
This sequence comes from Candidatus Scalindua sp., assembly GCA_018670825.1. Classification (GTDB taxonomy): domain Bacteria; phylum Planctomycetota; class Brocadiia; order Brocadiales; family Scalinduaceae; genus Scalindua. The sequence goes on from JABHIW010000048.1 coordinate 15,883, forward strand.
AGAATTTTAACATTATTATTGCTCACAATGGACCTGAAAGTACAGCTTTGCTGGATACATTGGCTCCAATATCCAGACACATACGAAAAGTAATAGATATGGACGCCAACATTGGTTTTACCGGGGCAAATAATGTTGGTATTAGATATGCGCTCCGCGATGGAGCAGAGTATATATTATTATTAAATGACGATACCGAAGTTGCTCCTGATTTTTTAAATAAGTTGATAGATGTCGCAGAATTGCGCCTGGATGCTGGAATGCTGGGCCCCAAGATTCTTTTTTATGATCAACCTCAAAAAATATGGTTTGCAGGGGGAAAGTTCAATCCTGAAACCTGCATGGCTTCATCATTAGAAGTTGATCAGACGGTACAACATGAGAATTCTGTTCCGATTGAGTCCGATTTTATTACCGGTTGTGCGTTACTGGTTAAAAGAAATGCGATAGAAAAGATCGGTCTATTGGATGAAAGAATATTCATTTATTGTGAAGACCTTGATTGGGGATTAAGGCTTATCAAGGCTGGTCTCAAAAATCTGGTTGTGCCTGACGCAAAGATCTGGCACAAAGTATCTATTACCGTTGGCGGCCTTGACTCACCATTCACAATCTACCACAAAACACGTAGTAGGCTCCTTATGGCTAAGCTATATGCACCAAAATTATTATACAAATTGCACCGGAAATTTTTCCGTGATATAATCTGGCTCTTGTTTAAATCACATGGGCCATCGAAGATTAAGAAAGCAGGAGCGTGTCTTCTTGCAATGATAGATTACCATACAGGTGAAACCGGTAAAGGGCCAGATTTTTTAATGACAACACGTAAAATAAAATAACCATCTGCCAGAAGTAGGAACAGGCGGATAACCCCTATTAAACATTGCTCTTATGAACGGAAAGTCAAGATTTTTATACGAACAATACTGGCGTGAACGTATTAGGAAATCAAAGGAAGGAGACAAAAGTGGACAAAAGCCTAACGAAATTTTTGTCACAGCTTCTGCCGCTTTGAAAGAGGGAGATAGAATTCTTGATGTGGGCTGCGGAAATGGGTACTTTGCACTTTATGTTAAAGATAAATTCGCGAGGCTATATGGATCAGATATTTCAGAAGAGGCTGCCCACGTTGCTCAGAGACAAGGTGTATTTACAACCATAATGGATCTGAATTCGTCGTTATCTTATAAGGATAATACATTTGATACCGTAACATGCCTGGACGTAATCGAACATTTATTGGATCCTGGCTCGCTCATTGATGAAATTTATCGTGTGCTTCTGCCTGATGGACAATTGGTATTAACAACACCGAATTTTAGGTATTTCAGGAATCTAAATAAGTTAATTTTCAAGGGCATTTTTCCTCATACAACTTCTGATGAATTTGCATGGAAAGGTGTGCATTTAAATTATTTTACGAGAAGAGACCTGGAAAATCTTTTCAAAAAAGCTGGTTTTGTAGGAATGAGATTTTTCATTAATCAGGACCAATTCCTTTTATCTAAAAAGAGGAAGTTGGGCCATTTCTTAATCGGTGAGAAAACGTTTGGAGAATGGTTTTGCGGAAGCATAACCATCTCGGCATATAAGGAGTCCTGAATGGCTACAAATAAATATCCAACACTCAGGGAAATTCGTGATACACATGCGTGGAAACGTGAATACGAAAGGTATTTACCATTAAGCAGGTTTGTTTTTCGCCCTGTAGGTTTTTTGCTTACCTGGTTAGCTATCCGTGTGGGATTGACTTCAGAAGCTGTTTCATGGTGGTCCGGGTTTGTGGGATTAATTGGATACGGGTGTTTGATGAGTGGTAGGGAACAATTGCTTCCATTCGGTATTGGCGCACTGATCTTTTTCAACATTCTTGACTGTGTGGACGGAAGTATTTCGCGTTGTATGAAAACACAAAATCCATACGGACAGTTCCTGGATTCTATTATGGCATGGATCGACATGGGGTTCTGGGCACTTATCGGGATTATGGCATTTCGAAATCCAGAGTTTTTATTCTGCCCCAACCCGATGGGATATAGTCCTATTTTCTGGTTGGCAGTAGGAGGATTGGCCTGTTACTTCCACAATCTTATTGGACTTCTTGAGGGGACCTTCGAGCAATATATCAGGGTTGGGTGGAATGGCATAAGAACAGATAGCAATAATAGTTCTGACAATATGCCTAACAAAGATGGAAAGGATGCAAGTTGCCCTTATAAGAGAACACTAATAAGTATTATCGGTAAAATTAATCACAACCTACGGGTCAGAGAAACACATTATCTTCTTTTGGTCCTGGCCTATCTGAGTAAGGTTATTGATTTATTATTAATCACTTATCTGTTTTATTATTTCATCCACGTCATACTGTTGCTTGTTATTTACTGCTGTCGTGGAAGACAACTACGTAAATTTTATCTACAGGAAAGACTATAGTACAATGCTGAAAACCGGTTACGACTTTACTAAAGAAGAAATTATTGAAAAATATAGTGTTTTGGATCAAAGGCGAGGGTTAGGAAAAGTGTTTAACGAACGGGTTATTGCTTTGTCAGGCAATTTGAGTGGCAAAAAAATTTTGGATGCAGGTTGTGGTTTTGGAGAATTACTTGTGGCGCTTGAGAAATGTTACTCCGCCAGTCATCTTTATGGCGTAGACCTGATAGATGTCCGAATTAAAGAAGTGTCTGATAAATCTGGTAAGATTGTAATAAAAAAAGGGGATATTCAGGAAAAAATTCCTTTCGAAGACAACTACTTTGATCTTGCATTTTGTACAGAAACCTTAGAACATTTAAAGAACCCAGATCATTGTCTTCAGGAAATTATACGCGTACTTAAAAGAACGGGATTTATCGTTATTACGGTTCCTAACGGAACGGGATTTTGGCCATTTCTTTATCTTGATAGTTTGATTCCGACAAAATGGCTCAGAAGTCGCCTTTTACCCTATGAACACCCTTCAAATACTGATCAACCTGTAGACACCTGCTATGAGTATAAAGAGATTATTGAGCTTATTTGCCGTAATGGACTGCTGATTGAGAAGATTGAAGGTTGGCGGTATTTGCGCTATCTCCAAATGTTTCCTTTAATAAGAAATATTTCTCCTGTCGTAGAATGGTTTTTCGCAAAGTTCAAAATGGAGAGGTTTGCCTATAACTTATTTTTCCTATGCCGAAAAGATGAAGAGACCCAGGGATTATAATAATATAGCCCTAGTATTTTCAATGGACTTATTTATAGGAATAAAAAAATTCCAATACAAAGAAAATAGTTAACATGAACATCTGTCTTTTTTCTATAGTAACTTACTGGCATGGTATAAAGGGAGGTATGGAGAACCATGGGAAAATCCTTTGTGAGGGTTTAGTAAAAAGAGGACATGAGGTAACGGTGATTTCTACAAGGCATCCGGATGGCAAGGAATATGAGGAAGTCAATGGGATAAAGATATATTACCTAATCAAAACAGGTTTCGGTACTTATTGGAAAAAATGGGGAAAAGAAAGTTTAAGGAAATTTAATCTGTTAGATAGCATAAAACCTTTTGATATTGTTTTAAGTCAGAGTTTTAGTGGATATTATTTTGCAATCAAAAAAGGAAAATACCGAATACCCTTTGTCTCCTTTCTCCAGGGCGCCGGTCCTTCTCTTACTATTACAATGATTAAGGTGGCTTTTAGCCAGCAACGTATTCCTATTGCTGAAACATTAAGAATTTCCTTGATGTACTTTGTTCACTATTTTGTGCTACAGTTGCCAACGGTGCTCCTTTCCGATTTAATAATCTGTGCAAGTGATGACGTTAAAAAATCGGTAAGAAGGTGGTATCCTGTCAGGAGGAAAAAAATCTATACGATTATGAATGGTATAGACACTTTTGTTTTTTCACCAAACAAACAAGAAAGAGACAGGCGGAGAAAACAGCTGGGCATGCGGGAAGAAGAGTGCCTTCTCATGACCTCTGGCACAATAAGTAAAGAAAAGGGACATCATTTAGCCGTAGAAACCTTGAATACACTATTAGAGGAAAACACTGGCTTAAAATTGGTAATTGTTGGTGCTGGTGAATATCTGGCATCTTTATCCGGATTAGTTGAAAAACATGGTTTGAAGGATCGGGTAATTTTAACAGGATTTATTCCTAATGAATATATCAGCAGCTATTACAATGCAGCAGATATATATCTGCTGCCTACATTGCGTGCTGAAGGTCTGCCGTTTACCTTAATAGAAGCTATGTCTCTTGGCTTGCCTATTATAGCAAGCAAAATAGGCGGCATCCCTAATATTTTGAAAAACGAGCAAGAAGGATTGTTGGTCAATCCAGGCGATACAGATGATATAGTATCAAAAATTTTGATATTATTACAAAATGAGAGCTTAAGGAAAGAGTTAGGGGCAAATGCCCGCAGTAAAGTACTGAACGAACTTAAAGCAGAAAACATGGTCAACAGAACGCTAAAGGTTATTGAGTCAAATCTTTTCTCAAATCAAAGAGGTGTTAAATATTGAAAGTTCTTTTTTTGCCTCTCTATAACGACATTTGGGCAAGTAGTCGCTGTAGAATATATCTTTACAAAAAGAGACTGGAAAAGCATTCAATAAGTGTACATATTTTGCCTCCTCCAAATCCCGATATTATCTCACGGGGAATTTATCTTTGTAAAATATTTTTTTCTCTTTTATGGGTTGATGTCGTTTATATACAGAAGAAAATATTCCCATCATATCTGTTTTTTATAATAAAGACCTTTAATAATCGCATAGTCTTTGACTTTGACGATGCGATCCATGCCTGTCCCTCATCTATTGACACTCATCTCTTTGATACAAGAAGTAACGAAAGACAACTCAGCAATATACTTAAGAGGTGCAGCCATATAGTTGTGGGGAATTCCTATCTTTATCAGTTTGCAATGAAGCACAACTCCCATACCACAATTATACCAACCCCGGTAGACCATGAACAATTTTCTCCTCAGCAACCTGAGGGTTTGAATTCTCAATCAGAAAAGGGAAAGAGGAAAATAGTACTTGGGTGGGTGGGGCAAGGCCAAAATTTAATTTACCTAGATACCGTGAAGGACGCTTTACAAGAAATAAGTCATCTCAGGCGAAACAGGATCTGCCTTAAAGTCATAAGCAACAAGCCTTATTGCATTGAAGGTGTAGATGTTTTAAACCAAACCTGGAGTATAGAAAAAGAAGTTGATAATTTAAGATCAATAGACATTGGCTTGATGCCTCTTATTGATGATGAATGGACTCATGGTATATGTAGTTTTAAGGCTTTACAATTTATGTGTCTGGGGCTTCCTGTCGTTATCTCGCCGGTAGGAAACAATAAAGAAGTAGTCTCACACGGGAAAAATGGCTACTTTGCAAATACCAAAGAGGAATGGATAAGATATCTCTTAAATTTAATTGATGATGAAGAAAAAAGGAAAGAGTTTGGATTTGCAGGCAGAGAGTTTGTAATCACAAAATACACGTACGAGGTGACTACTCCTATGCTTGTAAAAGTATTGAGGGAAACCGTCTGTAATTAAATTTATCCAAACAAACAACATATGCTATCCACCTTACACCACTTACGAAAAGCACAAAGAATGATACGAAAGATTAAACGTGAAAGCCGTATTAAAATTAACCTGGGATGCGGAGACGATTTTCTAAAGGGTTATCTAAATTGTGATCGTTACAATAATTGTGCTGACATTTCATTGGATATGCATGAATTACCATTTCTTGACGAAAGTATAGATTTAATAGAAACCCACCATGCATTAGAACATCTCCCAATGGAAAAGGCAGATAAAGCTATCTCCGAATGTTACAGAGTGCTGAAACATAAAGGGCATCTAATAATCAGTGTTCCAAATTTAGAAGAATGTCTTAAACTACTTCTAAGAAAATCTTCAAAAAACAAATTAGATCACATTATAAAAATGATTTATGGCTCACAAGAAAATGAAGGAATGTTTCATCGCTGTGGATTTACACCTCAAATATTGAGTCAATTATTGGAATTAACGGGATTCAAGATACTATTATTAAAAGATGGGATTCCAAAAAGGCCAACTCCTACTTTTCTCTGCATTGCTGGTAAGGCCACTAAATAGACTGATCCGATTGAATTCAATATTAGCCAATAGTGTATGGGGTTCATTTTAGATATCGAAGAGGGGGATTGGGGAAACACAAGAGTGGAAGACGTATGCAGGTATACGCCTTAAATAATCTTTTTCAAGGACACTCTATTTGTTTTTCTGTATAGGTTATTATATGAAGTACATTGATCGTATCAAAGCACATACGGGACACATCTTATATCATCTTTGGCCCGGAGGAAAGACCATCCTTCCTTCCTCTGTTGTCCTTGAGTTTACCAACCGCTGTAATCTGAGATGCAGTATGTGCTGGTGGGATTTTCAGAAAAGCGCAAAAAATGGGCATAAAGAATTAACACTTTGTGAATTTAAAACCTTGATCGATGAATTAGCGACATTTCGGCCCAGACTAACTATAACAGGTTCAGAGCCATTTATGCGCAAGGATGCTCCGGAAATCCTTGAGTATATTCATGAGAAGAAACTTACCGTAGACTGTATTATGACCAATGGAACACTAATGTCTGAAGAAATAGCAGAGGCTATCGTGAAAACAAATCCAGGAATGGTCCAATTTTCCATTGATGGTGATGAAGATATCCATGATCAGATCAGAAGTATGAAAGGGGCATATCAACGAACGGTAAAGGGTATAGAAATTTTAAAATCTGCTATAGAGCATGATGGCAAGTGTGAGGGGATAGGAATCAGATTAAACTGTGTTATCTCGCCTCAGAATCTTCATTGCTTAAACTCTGTAGCCAGGCTTGCAAAAGAACTCGGGGCACAGCTTCAATTTCAATATCTGATGTGGTTAGACAGGGATCGAATTAATCACCATCAAGCCTTCATGAGGAATACGCTTGAATTTGATGATAAGAACATCTGTAACCTTTATAGCAATCTTGAAGGTTTAGACCTGAAAATACTGGAGGAACAAATTGCTGAAATAAGAAAATTCTGCAATGAAAGTGGAGTACCCTTGTTCTTTATGCAATTTTCTGATCAAGCAGAAATAAAAATGTGGTATTCTGATCTAAACTTTATACCAAGAGGAAAGTGCCTTGAGCCGTTTCTCGTGAGTAGAATAGATGCTGAAGGCAATGTCAAGTTTTGCCCGCTTATTGACTACTCCTACGGTAACATAAAAGATGTCTCATTTCGTGTGTTATGGAACAACCTGAGGGCATTAAAGATACGTTCTCTGCTGAGGAGACAACGGTTATTTCCCGGATGTATAAGATGTTGTAAGTTGTAAATTCCGCGGATAGCATAGCAAATGGAGTTTTAAAGTGTTAAAGTCGCCTTTAGATAAAATATGAATAGTAATAGCATAAAAAATCTCAAAGATTCACCTCACCATTTAATCATTTCCGCAAGTGGAATTTCATTAGGCTTGTTTATTTGGGGTATTTATTCTTCTGCATCTTCACCGATTCTCTGGATATTTATAGCTATATGTATCTTGTATGTCTCTTTATACATTTCTTCTTCTATAATTTCACGCCTCTCCGGCTTAAAAAGGTGTGAGGTGATAAGAAAAGATGCTTATAGCTATCTCCCGCTATTACTCTTCCTATTCTTTCTCGTTAAATACTCGTTTTCTGCAAGCACACCTTTCTATGACTACATGGTAGAGAGATACTTTTCCGGGATTTTAATAATTCCAATTGGAAGTATGATGATCTTCCTTAAAATATTTATTTTTATAAATCAAATAAATATTCCTTCCAATCTGTTTGTCCTGAAAAAAAGCAGGGTTTACTATCTCCTGTCTATGCTTGCCGCCGTATATGCAGGCATGTTCTCATATTATTCAATTACCAGGCACGTAAATCTTAATTCAGGTATTGATTGTTTGGGATTTTACTCACAGGCGGTTTGGCTTTTTAGTAACCTTAAAGTGCCTTTCAGCTCTTTTTATAACGAAATCATCTTTGTGGATCACATGACACCCATTTTGATGTTTTTGGCTCCTTTTTATAAGATTTATAGTGATCCGGTTACATTGCTTATTTTGCAAAGTGTATTATTATCATCAGGAATTTTCCCGATTTATTGGCTGGCCAAGGATAAGCTTGACAGCAATTTTCTGGCTATCTCCCTATGTATTGGATACCTTCTTTATCCTGCATTGCAGTTTGCCAATTTGTATGAGTTTCATCCGGTAAATATAGCAACCCCTCTTCTTCTTTTTGTCTTCTATTTTTTTACCAAAGGGTCCTATGTCAGGTATTTTATTTTTCTGATTTTCGCCTTGTTGTGTAGAGAAGATGTTGTACCTATAGTTTTCTTTCTGGGAATATATATTTTTTTCTATGAAAGAAAGTGGAAGATCGGTGTTATCACAACCTTATTAAGTGTCTCCTGGTTCTATTTAGCTTATTGGATCCTTCTGCCATACATAACATCAGGAGAGAACTCAAAATTAAACGCTGGTTCCTTTGGCCTTTACTCTCATCTTGGAGGTAGCTTGGGAGAGATTTTAGCAACCATAGTGCTTCATCCCATTACAATTCTTAAGCAAATCCTGATTGTGGAAAAAATGGGGTATATCGTTTTATTGCTACTGCCGTTATGTTTTATCTCTCTTTTTCACCCCCCTACTTTGCTAATCGGTTTTTCAATGATTATGGGAAACCTGTTGTCACATAATATATCCATGTCAACTATACGTTTCTTCTATACCGCAACTATCACCCCTTTTATCTTTATTTCAGGTATATATGCTCTGCGGTTTTTGTTAGGCAAACAAAATTTTATTCTAAACTTCGTAAGAAAAATAAATCCAACATATACTATTTCAAGGTCGAACCTTGTCATTGCCTTTTCATCTGTTATATTGTTTGCAAGTATAATCGGCAGTATTTTGTACGGTCCGTTACCATATTCTTCAGATCCATATGCTGATGAATATTTGGTGAAGAAAGCAGGCGCAGAATCTGCAAAGGAAATATTTAAATTGATCCCACCAAATGCATCACTCTCAGCAGCCAATAATCTGGGTGCACACCTGAGTAGCAGGGAAAAGATCTATTCTTTCCCGTATGATTATGCAGATCCTGAAGAGAAACCGGAATATGTGGTTATAAATCTAGCAAAACCATACAGTGGGACAAAATTAATAAGTCGTAATGAATTCAATAACAGTATAAGAGAAATACTGCTTCAACGTAACTATGGTGTATTCCACACCAAAGACGGTTATACTATTTTTAAAAAAGATTATAAGGATAATCTGGGTATAAAAAAAATTGCTTTTACCACTGACAGTCCTGATCAAATAGCAAACATTAAATTAAACAGTGATATAATATTTTGGGGATATACATTGAGCACTTCGACAATAAGACCCAAGATACCTTTTCGTATTGTTTACTTCTGGAAGGCGTTAAAAGATGTTGACGACGACTATTATATGTTAATCAAGCTTGTGGATGAAAGTGGAAAGATTGTATTTCAGCAGGATCATGATCCCGTTTACGGCCTTTATCCTACTCCTTCATGGAAAAAGGACAACCTGATCCATGAAGTATATTGGATTGAGTTGCCAATAACTGTCCAGCCAGGAATGTATCATATATATATGGGAGTGAGAAAAAGGACAGATGTAAGAATAGATAGTTTAGAAGGTTTAACAAAAGTAACGACTATTACAGTTCAAAAGTTTTAGCGCTACCGACATATCATGCACATTAAAGAAAACGTTTATTTATCTATTGTGATTCCTGCTTATAATGAGGAGAAAAGAATCGGTGCAACACTTGAAAAGATAATTAGTTATTTGCAGATAAAGGATTTTATGAGTGAAATAATAGTTGTTGTCGATGGTGGTTCCGATTCAACAGTTGAAGTTGTTAAAAGTTATGAACAGTTGTTTGATAAACTAGTGATATTAGTAAATGAAACAACCATGGGAAAAGGATACTCTGTAAGGAGAGGTGTACTGGAATCAAAAGGGGATATTGTGCTGTTTACGGATGCAGATTTGTCAACACCGATTGGAGAAGTTGAAAAACTTTTCTTTTGGCTGGACAAAGGTTATGATGTGGCTATTGGTTCAAGAAGCCTGAAGGAGTCACAAGTAGAAATATACCAGTCTTTCATACGTCAAAGTATGGGAAAGACATTCAATAAGATTTTGAAATTAATAGTTTTTACGGGTTTTAAAGATACTCAATGTGGTTTTAAATGCTTCAAAAGGTATGCAGCAGACAAAGTATTTGCAAAACAGATGATCAGCGGTTTTGCCTTTGACGTAGAGATTCTTTTAATTGCCAAACGACAGGGGTTCAGGACAAAGGAAGTACCCGTAATATGGTTAAATTCACCATTCTCAACGGTACATATTATAAAAGATTCTTTTCTTATGCTCTGTGATTTGTTTAGAATAAAATATTATGATATTTCGAAAAAATATCATTAGTACCTTTATTAAAATATTTTACCTGTTTTTGCAGAGAAACGGGTGATGATTCACCGTAAAGTAGGTCAGAAGTGATGAAAGAAGAAGACCACCTGCTCTAGTGTGCTTCGCTTTACACAACCTACTCCTGCAGATAAAATCAGGAATTTTGATTAATTCCAATACTCCAATTTTAAAAGAATGGATTCAGAGAATAGTCAATAATATTTGACGCTTGGCACTCCTGGCGTCTTCTTGTCCTCGGCGCTTTTTGTCCGGGGAGCGGTGGACTTCTTTTCCAACTTGTTCGGGTTAGGGTTATAGATTGCTTAAAAGTATATTTTTAAAATCAGGTATTATTGTTTTTTCAATTGTCTTAAGCCTATTCATTTTGGAAATAAGTATTCGTATTTTTACTAGTCAGCCATATTACGGCTATCCTAAATATATGTATAGAAATGACCAAGAAATTGGGTTTTCACTAACACCTGACTTTGAAGGAAGGCATATCCAGCCTGATTTTAATATAAAATATAATTTTAACTCATACGGATTTAGAGGTCGAGAAATATACAAAGAAGAATTGGATTCTTCTATACGCTTACTTCTTTTAGGAGATTCTGTAGCTTTTGGAAATGGAGTTTCATTTGAAAAAAGCTGGGCATACCGTCTTGAAAAGAAACTTAATAATGGATTTGATGAGAAACAAAAGTACATTGTAGTTAATACAGGAGTTCCCGGATACGGACAGGATGAGGAAATAAAGCTATTCAAAAAATGGGGTAAGAATTTAAAGCCCCATATTGTACTAACTACATTTTGCACGAATGATTGGAACGATAATTCTTCACAGTATATAGAGGATGGTTATGTAGTAAATAACAGGGGTTCTGCATCTAGAATAAAAGTATTTTTAAATCTTCATTCCAGATTGTATACATTTATTGTTTTAAGGATTAAGTCTACCAGCTGGTGGCATCGAAACAGAGAAGACAGAGGAGAAGCAAGAATAAGCCCACCTGTAAACATTGCGAAAAAAAATATTGCTTCTCTTGACAGGGAGGTGAAGGCTTTGGGGATGAAGCATTATCTCGTCTACTTCCCTGACAAAACATATAATCATACAAATAAGGATGATCATAGAAGGTTTTTAAAACTATGTAAGGAGTTAAATATACCAGTTATAGATTTATATCCAGAATTTAATGTAAACCCTGAAGAGAGAAGACGCTTGTATTTTAAAATTGATCCACACTGGAATGACAGAGGAAACGAACACGCTGCTGAAGCTATATATAAGAACTTAAAGCCAGTACTAAAGAACATAGCTTCACAAATTGATTAAAAAGAGAAACCACAGGCAACATAAATGTCAAAAAAAATTAATAAACCTCACTTTATTTCTATTGTGTTACCAACACTAAACATGAGTGCTGATATCATCAGGTGCCTTGATTCTATTAAAAAACTGGATTATCCAAAAAAGTATGTTGAGATTATCGTGTGGGACAACGGTTCAACTGACGGAACTCAGTCAGACGTAAGTCAAGCGTTCAGTGCGATGGAAAAGGATGAAGATTGGAAGGGACTGGATTTAATACAGAGTGAGGAGAATCTGGGTGTATATACATCGAGAGATGAGTTGTTTAAAAGTATTTCATCTGAGACAGAGTATGTTTTGAGTCTGGACGATGATGTTTTCTTGCCCTGTGATAGCCTAAAAATCTTGGTCAAATATCTCCAGGATCATTCTAATGCAGGAATCATAGGTCCGAGAACGGTATATGATATGAATCCCAATGAAATTGCACATGGGGCTGGTTTTGTAAATCTATGGGCAGGAAGATATAAGGATATTGATACTGGTAGTCTGGTTGAATGCGATTATGTTATTGGATGTTGTATGCTTATAAAGAGGGAAGTTATTACAGAATTGAAGGGATTTGACAGGGATTACTATACTTCTCATGGAGAGGTCGATTTCTGCTTGAAAGCAAAAAAGAAGGGATACAAAACATTTTATGACCCCAGTGTAATCGTCAGGCATAATGTAGCAAAGGGAGGGACGAAAACGCTGGAACGAATTTACTACCTTTATCGCAATAAATTGCTGGTTATTCGCAAAAACTCTTCACTGCTACAGAAAGTGATCACTTTCCCTTTATATACCGTTTTCTGGGTACCGAAAATGATAATAGATTCCATACGATTCCATCGAGGTATTAAACTGGATGAGTGGAAGGTAATGCTCAAGGCGGTAAGACACGCAATCATACACCGTGTAGGCAAAGTAGATTTGTAACGTCAAATGGTTATTATTAAAGAAAGTAATAATACCTTAAACACTACTTGTAACAATGGGCTGCAGGAGACAACCCTATGAGATGCAACCTTCTATACGTATTTGACAATATGGAGTTTGGTGGTGGGGAGAGGGTCTTCGCACAGATAATCAACAGGTTATCCGGTAAAAAATATAAAATTATGGTAGCCTGTTTACCAACAGGGGCATTTGTAGAAAAAATTAAAGGAAGCGGGGCACAGATTAAATCTGTTGATATGAGGAATAGATTTAATCCCGGAGTGATTTTGCAGTTGTCGAGTTTGATAAAAAGAGAGGGAGTAGATATAGTGCACAGCCAGGGGGCACGTGCAGATTTTTTTGCAAGAGTAGCCGCAAAATTTGCTGGAGCACCTGTTGTTGTTTCTACGGTTCCTATGCCGGTAGAAGGCTTTGATGTAAGTCCAATAAGAAAGTTGATATACACCGCCTTTAACAGATTCTCAGAACGTTTTGTGGACAGGTTCATGGTTGTTTCCGATGCTCTGGAAAAAATGATGATAGAGAGGCATAGGATTGGACCTCAAAGGGTCGTTAAAATTTATAATGGGATAGAGGAAGATGAATACTGTATGGCTGATAAGGAGATTGTGAGCAGAAGTTCACATTTCAGAAAGGAGTCCGGCTTAGATGATGACGTTCCAATTATTGGGGTAATAGGAAGGTTGGTTTGGCAAAAGGGCTTTGAGTATTTTATTGAGGCAATACCTGAGGTGTTAAACAGATTCATAGATGCAAGGTTTTTAGTTATAGGAGAAGGAGTGTTAAAAGATGCGTTGGAGGCAAGACACGAGAGATTGAAGCTGGGAGATAAGTTGATTTTTACCGGTTTCAGGAGTGATATTAAGGATGTCTTAGCCTCTGTTGATATATTTGTTATACCTTCATTAATAGAGGGATTGCCTATGATACTCCTTGAGGCAATGGCTATGGCAAAACCAATAGTAGCTACTGATATTGATGGTATAAAAGAAGTGCTGTATAATGGGGAAGCGGGGTTACTTGTACCGCCCAAAGACCCGAAGGCTTTATCCGATGCTATAATTGATATGCTTATCCACAGGGATAAAGCATATCAGATGGGCATGGCCGCCAGGAAGATAGTAAAAGAAAAGTTCGGGGTTGATGTTATGGTGCAAAAGGTTGAAGATGTTTACGAGGAGTTGTTACAGCTTAAATCCTAAGTAATAAAGGGAGAATGGCAAGGTCTCCTTGCTTTCGACAGCCTGAATGAGGCCTGCTAGTCGAGAATCCCCTCCTCCAGCTTAATGGTATAGGTTTTGTTTTTTTGTTCAATTATGCAAGGATATTAAATGAGGAAGAGACTTCTGGAATGGCTAGCGTGTCCTTTATGCCGTAAAAAACTAAAATTAGAAATTTTCCTGCAAGAGGAAAAAGAGATTGTCGAGGGAACGCTGCAATGCTTATGTGGCCAGCAATTCCCAATCATTTCTGGTGTTCCAAGAATGTTGCATGGTACCTTAAAAAAAAATCTTGTACAGGTATATCCAAACTTTTTTCTTCGTTACCGAGATCAACTAGATGAAACTTTCGTGTCAGAAGAAGATGTCATGATAAGGCATAAACAGAAGACAATAGATCGATTCGGGTATGAGTGGACACATTTTAACGATTATGATTGTGACAACTTTAATGCGTTTATTAAGCCTTTACCGAAAAATTTCTTAAAAGGCAAGCTGGGGCTGGATATTGGGTGTGGAGCTGGTCGTCATGCCGGACAGGCTAGTAAGCAGGGAGCTGAGGTTGTATGTGTTGATCTGTCAGAAGCGGTTGATATGGCCTACAAGAATAATATCGGTAATGAGCTTGTTCATGTTGTTCAAAGTGATGTTTACAACCTTCCGTTCAATACGGGAAATTTTCAATTTATTTATAGTTTGGGGGTATTACATCACCTGCCGGAACCTGAGCGTGGATATCAAGCTTTAATACCATTTCTGAGGGAGGAAGGTGCTTTGTTTATATGGCTATATGCATATGCTCCTCGTAAAGTGGCTTTGGAAATTCTACGGTCTGTTTCGCAAAAACTCTCTAATAATAATATCCGGCGTATGGCTTATATGTGTAATTTGATTGACTATGGTATATTTGTAAATATGTATCATTTTATGTGTAGCTTACCTTTTTTAGGAAGATTGGTAAACCGTGATACTTTTATTCGTTTTAAAGAATACAAAGAGTATGGTTTTCGTGTTGGGTATATTGACTGGTTTGATCGTTTATCTGCACCCATTACTAATTTTTACAAAAAGAATGAGGTGCGCAAATGGTTAACGCATAGTGGATTATCTGATACAAAACTACTACCTGTGGGAGATTCATGGTGGTGGCTCTACGGCGAAAGGAAAATATAATATGAACCTTTTGGTGGTCGGAGCGGATTTTTCACCTTACAGTGGTGGGATTGGTACTTACACTAGAGAAATAGCTAGTTTTCTTACTCTAAAAAACCAGGTTATTGTTTTAGCAAATGGGATCTCCAATCCAAAAATATTTGACAATAATAGTCCTTATCGCATTATTCGTACCCCATCATTTCCCGTTCTTCGTCACCTGGCCTTATTCATTTATCTTCCATGGATACTCAGGAGATATCACATTGATGCAGTCTTGCATGTCGTCTGGACTACAGCTTTGATTAGTCATTTTTGGCACTACTTAATACCGGCACCTTATTTTGTCAGTGTTCATGGTTCAGAGTTCCACGATGATACATTGACATGGAGGAGGCGTTTAAAAGGCTATCTGAGGAAATGGAGGCTATTAGCTCTTCAAAAATCAAAAGGAATTTTTCCTGTCAGTAATTACAGTGCTCGCCTTGTAATATCACTGGGTGTGGAAAGAGAACGTATCGAGGTAATCTCAAACGGTGTAGATACAAAACGGTTCAAACCCTCTGCAAATTATAAAAATCCAGATGAACAGAAAAAATTACTTACGGTTGCGCGCCTGGATTTGCATAAAGGACATGATCGTGTCCTTGAGGCTCTGGCAATACTTAAGGCACAAGGCATAACACCACAGTATATCATAGTAGGTCAGGGAGATGAGGAAATCAGATTGAAAAAAATGACACAAACCCTTGGTTTGGAAAATCAGGTAGAATTTACGGGTTTTATTTCTGGAAATCAATTGCCTCCCATGTATAATTCTTGTGATATTTATGTTATGGCCAGCAGGGAAATACCGGGACGCTTGGACCTTATTGAGGGATTTGGTATCTCTTTTCTTGAGGCGGGAGCGAGTGCAATGCCCGTAGTTGCTGGAGATTCTGGTGGTGTCTCTGATGCGGTACGGAATGGAAAGACGGGCATTTTAGTCAACCCTGATAAGTCGGATGATATTGCTTCCGCAATAAAGCGCTTACTTATTGATGAAGAACTTGCAAGACGATTGGGAAATGAAGGTCGCCGGTGGACAGAAACACAAATGAGTTGGGAACAAGTCGCCGAACGTCTGGTTAATTCGATACAAAGGATGGCGTGAACAATAGATAAGATTTTACCACGGAATATAACTGAAAAGAGAGATAGATTCAATTTGCTCCCACCCGGATGACTTGGTCGGATGGGTAATCCATCAACAATAGTTTAATTTACTTTACACAGCAAAGCCTTATATAGTCACATCTGGTCATTTATATTAATTAATTAAAGTAGAAAAAAATGTGTGGAATTTGTGGTAAGCTCAGTCACGGGAACAAAATAGTTGATAAAGCGCTTCTCAAAAGAATGTGTAAATCACTTGCCTACCGTGGGCCAAATGATGAAGGAGTTTTTGTCAGCACAAACGAAAAATCTCAAACCTCAAAGGTACAAGTCGGTTTAGGACACACCCGTCTCAGTGTGATTGATTTGTCAGACGCCGGTCACCAACCCATGTGTAATGAAGAAGAGAATATATGGTTAGTTTATAATGGAGAGGTATATAATTTTAAGGGAATCAAGGCCGAATTAGAAGCGAAAGGACATAGATTCAAAAGCAATACGGATTCTGAGGTTATCATACATTTATATGAAGAGGAGGGAATTGATTGTCTGAAAAGGCTGAATGGTATGTTTGCCTTTTGCATTTGGGATGAACGCCTACAGAAGCTCTGGTTATGCCGGGATAGACTCGGAATCAAACCTCTTGTCTATTATTGGGACGGAGAGACCTTAATCTTTTCCTCAGAAATAAAGGGTATACTCTGTGATAGCAATGTGAGAAAGGAAATTGATTGGACTGCTTTGGAATTGTATCTGACCTTTAACTACATTCCAGCGCCAAAAACTATTTTTGAAAATATCCGAAAACTTGAAGCTGGACATTATCTCCTGGCAGAAAGAAAAACTGTGGTAACCAGAAAATATTGGGATATTGGTGCCGAAACCACCTCTCCGGAGAAAAAACCGACAAAAAACTTTGAACGATTAGATTTTTATAAAGAGAGATTATATGGGTTAATGGAAAACGCAGTACAGAAAAGGATGATATCTGATGTTCAATTAGGCGCCTTTTTGAGTGGCGGGATAGATTCCAGTATTATTGTTGGTCTTATGGCCAGAAATTCTGAAAGGCCGGTCAAGACTTTTTCTATTGGTTACAAAGATATGCCGCTCTTTGATGAAACAAAATATGCAAGAGAAGTTTCCAGGTTCAATAAAACAGAACATTACGAGTTTAAGCTGAACCATAAAGATGTACTTGATATATTTCCAGATGTTCTGGGAACACTGGATGAACCATTTGCGGATTCTTCAGCGGTTCCGACATATATAGTCTCCCGAGAGACAAAACAACATGTTACCGTAGCTCTTGCGGGAGATGGAGCTGACGAGTTATTTGCAGGTTATCGGATGTATCAGGGAGAGTACATGGCAAAGTATTTCTCAATATTACCTCGCATAATAAAGGAAGGGATAATAGGTCCGTTTACAAATTTCCTTCCTGACTCCAGAGACAAGAAATATTCAGAATACATGAGAAGGTTCAAGAAATTTACCAAAGGTATGAGTGGTTCCCTTGCAGAAAGATTTTACGGTTGGCAGGAAATATTTCCATCTAATACAAGACAACGGTTGATCAAAAATTATCTCCAGGATAAGATTTCTTTCCGGGAAGGTAAGGAAATTATTTCTCAAAGACTAAATGAATTTGCAGGTGATAATATTAACAGAATGCTTTATGTAGATGTTAAAAACTCTCTTCCTGGAGATATGCTGACAAAGGTTGACTTGATGAGCATGAGAAATTCACTGGAAGTAAGAGTTCCTTTTTTAGACCATGAAGTAGTTGAATTTGCCTTCAAAATGGAAGGAGAGGTTAAACTAAAAGGACTGAAAAGGAAATACATTTTAATGGAAACGTTTAAAGATATACTACCGCCTATGTTGCATAATAGGCCCAAATGGGGTTTTGAGATGCCAATCGGAGCCTGGCTCAAAAATGAGTTGAAATTTCTCATAGATGAATTTCTGTCCAAGGACGTTATTAATAAACAGAATATTTTTGAATATGAGGTAATTGATTGTATGATTAAAAAACATTTGAGTAATAAAGTGGATTATTCATGGCAGCTGTGGAATCTGATTGTTTTTCAGCATTGGTTTAAGGGGTATTTTTTATAATGCCTGTTTAGACTGTAAATAAAAAGGAGTAATCAGGATTTGTGAAAGACAGGAAAGTAGAATATGTTATTTAATTCAATAGAATTTGCGCTATTCTTGCCGATAGTATTTAGTCTCTATTGGTATGTTGTAAATAAAAATATAAAACTACAAAACGCTTTACTGTTATTCGCAAGCTATTTCTTTTATGGTTGGTGGGATTGGAAATTCTTGTCTCTAATCGCATTCAGTTCAATAGTGGATTATGCCGTTGGAATTGGGCTTTCAATAACAGATAACAGAATCCGAAGAAAATTCTTATTACTAACTAGTATATTGACTAATCTTGGATTTCTTGGCTTCTTCAAATATTTTAATTTCTTTGCCGAGAACTTTGCAGAAGCTTTTACTTTTCTTGGACAACCAATTTCAGACCCTGCTCTTTTAAGTATAGTGCTTCCCGTAGGGATTAGTTTTTATACATTTCAAACACTGAGCTATACCATTGATGTGTATAGGAGAAAGTTTGAACCGACTAAAGATATAGTTGCATTTTTTGCTTTTGTCAGTTTTTTCCCACAACTGGTTGCAGGTCCTATAGAAAGGGCCAAAAACCTACTACCTCAATTCTACAAGAAAAGGACTTTTGAATATGACAGAGTGGTTGATGGAATGCGCCAAATACTATGGGGTTTATTCAAAAAAATTGTAATCGCGGACAATTGTGCAATTTTCGCGAATGACATCTTTGCAAATTACAATAATTATTCAGGAAGTACTTTGCTTTTGGGCGCTTTCTTTTTTGCTTTTCAAATCTACGGTGATTTTTCTGGTTACTCAGATATTGCTATCGGGACGGCTCGATTATTCGGATTCCGTTTAATGAGAAATTTTGCATTCCCTTATTTCTCAAGAGATATTGCAGAATTTTGGAGGCGTTGGCATATTTCATTGTCAACGTGGTTTAGAGATTATGTGTATATTCCGCTTGGCGGTAGTCATGGCAGGACTTGGACAATAACGTGTAATATTTTTGTCATTTTTATTGTAAGTGGATTCTGGCATGGAGCAAATTGGACTTTTATTGCCTGGGGTACTTTGAATGCGATTTATATCCTTCCGTTAATACTGATCAATAAAAATCGTAAGAACACGGATACCGTTGCAGAAGGTAGGTGGTTACCAAATATTAATGAAATATTACAGATTGGGATCACCTTCTTAATGACATCGATTGCATGGATATTTTTTAGGGCAGAAAATGTTCAGCAAGCACTTTCTTATCTAAACAGGATCTTCTCAGTGTCATTCTTGACTTTGCCGGAAATACATCCAAAAAAAGAAATCATTCTATTAATGATATTTGTTTTAATTGAATGGCTGCAAAGGGACAAACAACATGCTCTACAAATAGAACTGAAGCTTCCCAGATATCTACGATGGGGAATTTACTATACAATAATCATCATCATCTTTCAGTTTTCTGTTACCCAACAGGAGTTTATTTACTTCCAGTTTTAGGGATTATAATGAAAAAATTTATCTATAATTCAATAATATTCCAAATGCCTATTCTTATTTTCTTGGGGATTATACTCTATATCTTGATGATAACTGGTGAATTGTCCAATCCTGACAAAATAATATCTTACCAGTCTAAAAACAATATACTTTACGGCCTTGCATATTCAAACCCAGTAAAATATTTCAAATTGAAAAATGTTGAATACAAAAAGCCCGAAATAATTTCATTAGGTACTTCAAGGGTATTGCAATTTAGAGATTTCTTCTTTAAAAAACCAGGATTATTTTATAATGCAGGCGGAGGAGTTGCAACTATCAAAGATTTTAATACTTTCATAAATACATTACAGACAGAAAATCTCCAAGTTGTAATAATTGGATTAGACCAAAATTTTTTTAACGAAAACTGGGATAATTTAAAAAGTTTAAAGGCTGATTATAGAAATAATTTTTCAATTGAAACCATAGTACTTACACAAGGGATTCAAGTTCTTAAAGATTTCTTTAGTAGAAAAATATCTATTAATACATTACATTCTTCAAGTAGAAATATAGGTTTGTCAGCAATACAGTACAATGAAGGTGCCAGACCAGACGGAAGCGACTTGCGAACAAGGCTGTTTGCGAAACACGAATTAGACTTCAAAGATTGTTTTAAAAGAATAGAGGAAGGGAGAAGGTTTTTTCAATATGGCCGGGACATAAATAGTGCAGCGGTTAAAGAGCTGGATTTATTTTTGCAGAATTGCGAAACAAGAAATATTCATGTAATTGCGTTCTTACCACCTTATGCCCATGCCGTGTGGAATAAAATGAAGCAGAAAAAAGATAGTTTTTCGTATATGTTTAAATTACAAGAGAAATTAGAACCAATTTTCGATACGTATTCATTTGATTTTTTTGATTTCAGTGATATAAAGAAATTAGGAGCTACTGATTATGAAACCTTGGGTGGCTTTCATGGCTCTGAGAAAGCATATTTGAGAATTTTCATTAAAATGAGAGAAAAATGTGATATTTTGAAAAATTATGCTGATTTAGACAGATTAAATGAATTGTTATTAAATTCTTATAGTAGTAAAGAAGTCATACATGAAATATATTAAATAGGATAACTGCTGTCTGGTTACAAAGAGGCAAATACACTTTTCCTCGAAGTAGGATTATTTTTTTAGGGTAGTGTAATATCAATTATAGCTTTTAAAATAATAATTATTGCTTAACAGGTTTTGGAAAAAACAAAAATTATCCATATAATCACTCGCCTTGATAAAGGAGGCTCTGCTGAAACCACTTTGCAAACAGTTTCTTTGTTGGATCATAAAAAGTATGAGTTATTTCTCATCCGTGGTCTTTCACTGGAATCTAACATGAGCAATATGGAAAGGGAGTCAGTAGAACGGGATTTGTCTCTGGCAGAGGCTAAAAGTATTAAGGTATTTGCTTTACCCTCGCTAGTGCGACGTTTATCGTTTAAGAACGATCTTCTGGCATTTATTAGTATCTACCGATTAATAAAACGAATAAGACCTCACATCGTTCACACACATACCTCTAAAGCAGGATTGTTAGGCCGACTGGCTGCCTTTTTGGCCAGGGTGCCAGTAATTATACATACCCCTCATGGGCACGTATTCCATAGCTATTATGGCCCTTTTATGACTAGAATATTTATAATAGCGGAGAGAATTTTATCACTCATGACTGATAAAATTGCTGCATTAACGGATAGGGAAAGAGATGAACATTTGGAACAGGGAGTAGCTTCTATTGAGAAATATACTATTATACACAGTGGTGTAATGCTGCAGCAAATAATGAATATGAATATTGATATTGAAACAGGAAAGAAGGAATTCGGTATTCCTCAAAATAGCAATGTAATAGGTGTGGTTGGCAGGTTAGTTCCTATCAAGGGCCATAAATATCTGGTTTCTGCGGCAAAAAGGATTATTAAAGAATTCGACAATACCGTTTTTGTTTTTGTTGGAGATGGTTATTTAGAATCAAGGCTTGAGAAACAAGCAGAATCACTTGGAGTAAGAAAACATATCATTTTTGCAGGATGGCGAAAGGATGTAATTGAGGTACTTGATCTCTTTGACATTCTTGTTTTACCCTCTCTAAACGAAGGAATGGGTAAGGTATTGATTGAAGGAATGGCCTTAGGCAAACCAATTGTTGCCAGTCGTGTTGGGGGGATAATTGATTTGGTGAAGAATGGGGACAACGGGATACTTGTATCTCCAAGAGATTCTGATGCATTGGGGGAAGCAATATTAACACTTATCAGAAACAAAAACCTTGCTCAAAGATTAGGCGAATATGGCAAAGCTAATATTTCTCCTGAATATGACACATTCGTCATGGTAAGACAAATAGAGGAAATGTATGAAAATATGTTGAGCCGCAAATGTTCGTAGCGGAATTTGAGTAATGGTCCATTCGCATAAATCGAATTTATCGAGTTCAGAATATATTCTTTAAGAAAGTTCCGATTGCATTCTATTAATAAACATGATATGACCTAAGATTATTCCGGTACTTTGAAAAAGTGCTGAAAGTGGTGCCGTGAAATCCCCTGCATATGACAGGTAGAAAAAATAATAGGTAATCTACTGCAAAAATGGTGATATTAAGAAAAATTGCGTGTATTTTAGTTTCAGGATTGGTTTCTGTTACCTTTTGTATGTTAAATTGCTTTGGTGTCGATAACCAGCAAACGTTACAATATCAGGAGGAAAACAGGCCATTATCAACTTTTTCACAGGGAAAAAATCCTGGCGAAAAAAAACCAGTAAACTACCAACAAGTTGCCGGCCTCATTGACTTGCGTACAACGTACAGTGATGGGGCTCATGATTTAGACTTCCTTATCGATCTTGCAAAGAAGAGGGGTTTTGAAGTACTCTTCATCAATGATCATGACCGGATGGCAATGGAATATGGTATCTTCCCTTTTAGAAATATTATTCGGAAAAGAGAAGAGTTGCCTTCTATTAATAGCAGGGGTGCGGAAAAATACTTTCAGGGTATTAAACTGGCGGCTCAACAACATCCGGAGATGATTTTAATCCCAGGATCTGAAACAGCTCCTTTTTACTATTGGACTGGCAGCCCTTTTAAGGACAACCTCACTGCTCATAACTGGGAAAGACATTTACTCATCATGGGTTTGGAAAACCCTCAAGATTATAAAAACCTCCCTGTACTTCACAACGGGTTTTCTACCCGGTATGCCAGACAACTATCATCATTAAGTATTATCTTTCTGATTCTTATGTTACTGGGTTTAATTTTAGCGGCTAAAAGGGGTTATTCCAGAATACTCGGTATCGTTATTATAGTAAACGCCTCATTAATGTTGATAGAATTTAACCCTTTCAAAAGTTCCCTTTTTGATCAATACAGTGGTGATCAGGGGTACTTGCCTTATCAAGAGCTGATAGATTACGTTGAAGATAAAGGGGGAATGACCTTCTGGACACATCCGGAAGCCGGTGCTGGTGTGAATGCTCGAAAAGGACCCATTACAGTAAAAACACCCAAACATCCGGAATCGCTGTTAATGACTAAAGGATACACAGGGTTTGCAACAATTTATGGAACCTGGACTACGATTACAGAACCGGGGAAGGAGTGGGATAGGGTCTTGCTTGAATACTGCCGTGGAGAAAGGAATACACCTGCCTGGGGTATATCAACTGCGGACTATCATAAAGAAGGAGAGTCAGGCGGAAGATTAGGAGATTTTCCCACAGTGTTTCTGGTGAAGAAGAAAACCAGAGAGGGAATTCTTTCAGCTCTCAAACAGGGCAGGATGTATGCGTGTAGACCAAGTGATAATTCCCGTAGGTTTGTCTTGGAAGATTTTTCTGTTTCAGACTCTTTAGCAGAGACTAGTGCTATTATGGGAAATACTATTAAATTAGATAATAATCCAAAAATAAGTATTAAAATTTCCTCATCAGATAAAGAAAATTATGCAATCAATGTAAGGCTTATCCGTTCTGGTGAGTTAATAAATACCTTTGCCGGTACTACGCCATTTGTGGTTAACTTTGAAGATGATTATGTTAAGCCAGGAAAACAAATTTACTATCGCTTAGATATTCCAGGGAAGTTAGTCTCTAATCCTATATTTGTAAAGTTCAGGCGTGAGTAAAAAAAACCAAGGCATAATTCAATGCTGATTTGTTATTCAGTATTATGAAAAGCTATTACTGACTTTATCGTTTTGCTCATACATCATTTGTATACGGTAAAAAGCTGTCTCTCGAATGGGCTTGTTGTATTTTCTTTGGTTTACAACTTCTTTTAGACTCATAGGTTCTTTACTTTTCTCTGGCCTTCATTTGACTCCGTTCCTCTTTCTGTCTCTCAACCCCTGATTGCCACCTTTGTCTGTCCCAAGTCCCCTCCCAATCAAAATCTGGATGCTCATTCCTGAGTTTTTCAACATCTGCGTCTGTCAACCCGGTTCGCCTATGTATAGTATGAACGTTTTTACCCAATAGTGATTCCACACTTTTAACCCTTTCATAATTAAAAACACCCTTCCCGAAAATAAGTCCTATGATTATACAGATTATCCCTGCTATGACAAAAAAAACAAAGTTATTCCTTATCGCCCATTTAAGTTTTTTGCGATTGTAGCCATGCATATTACTTTTTTTTGTTTCCATCTTAAAACTCCTTTTTAAAACGCCTTATCTGAGTACATTTTCATGGTACTCAACGATAGGGATCAAGTATGCTTCGCTTTTTATTCTTTGCTCCTGGTTCTTTTTCATCTTGCCATCCCCCTTTTGGATGGAGGGGAACGTTCTTTCCTTCATGTGTTAATTTTTCAATCCGCTCAAGATCCCTCGGAACATATCCATAACCTTTTCCATAATTCTCTTTAATACCTGTAAAAAATTTCATGATTAATGGAAATAAAAGTATTAAGACCATAAGTGCCAGGAAATAAATAAGGTAATACTTCTTCGAAGTATGGCTTATTCCTAACCAACCGAGCAGTCTTCTTCTAAAAGATTTCTTACGTATACGCATGTGTCTAGTCATATATTTTCTGCCTTAAACTGTAGGCTTTAACAACATCAAATTTAAACCCTTTGGGGCACCTTCTCAGGTCCATGTAACATATATGGCGCCTTTTCCTGTATATTTGAGGATTCATTCTTTAGTTTTTTCTGCTCATCCTTATCTAAGTGGTTTAGCACAACAAGAAGCCCCATTAAAAACCAAAAAGGTTCCATAATTCTAACGATAATAAAGGTATTTGAACCTATCGAATGAAGTAAAAGTGATACGAAACCGGCAAGAACGCCCATGGACAGGCCTTTTACATAGCTGTCGTTGGTATTTCTATGTGTATCTAATATAAACTTAAAAATTGAGTACATTAGATACATGAATATGCTAAAACCCAATATGCCCAGTTCAATCAGTGTTCTGAAATATTGAGCATCTATAAACCAATACCCTGTTATGCCATACCCGAATATGGGGTGATATTTCAGGTCTCTGATAACCCCTTGCCAACTCAGTACTCTCAATGTAGCTGATGAGTCTAATGCGATATCAGTTCCCCCCACTTTCGCCTGATAGCCCCTTTCCGTCTTAAATGTACCACTGAATCTCTCTTTAACGTTCTTTGGTAAAAGAAATGGGCTTACAGCAAGAATGACAACTATTGCGCCTATTAATAGCAACTTTCTTTTATTCAATACAAGAAAAACAAGGTACATGAAAGGTAGCCCCATCCATGCTGCCCTGGACTCCGTTGCCATAATCACAACTAAGGATAGCGCTATTAAACCTGCTAAGAGCATCTTTGCCCTTCTGTTTTCACTTGTCAAAAAAAGCCCGATACTGACGGACATCATCATTATCAGATATCCGCCGAAGGTACCTGGTTCACCGGAAGCACCTTCAAATGGAGCTGTTACCCTCTTTCCTGCAGGTATTTGCATAAAACCAATAAAAGCAGTTATTGCGCATGTTACCAGTAAGAGTATTACAAAGATCTTAACCTGCTCCCTTGTCGTTACAAAATTGACTGCCATAAAGAAAACGACAAAGTATTCAAAATATTTCAAAACAAAGAAAAGCCCAACGACATTGATCTTACCATAAATACCTCCCATAATAGTTGAGAAGAAACAGACTAAAGTATAAGCTATAATCCCTCTGTTTAAAGGTGTTTTTGGAAAAAGTCCATATTCCTTTTTAATTGCAGACCTGATAAACCAGCTAAGTGATAATACCACGAGAAGCATGTCATCAATTCGAATAGTAAATCCCTTCCCCTGTGTGTCCCTCTGTCCAAACTCAGGTGATAGCAACATGGAAAAGACCAGCAGATACAAAGCAATGGGAGGCCAGACAAAACTAACGATAAATATCACGAGCCCCAACGTAACCCCAAGGACAAGTATTGGTACAGTTTTGGTTGTAGCAAAACCAACAACACAACCAATCAGGAGAATCCCTACTAACATGAGAATCAGGCTTAAGTCAATTTGTCTCGTACCGTTAGCCATTGTTTAGATTTTATTTAGTTGCTATTTAAGGTTAGAGAGTGGATTTAGAATATCATACAACGATTTTATATTTTGTTTTTTCTTCAATTATATAATAATGCTTGATTCAAATTTAATCGTTGTTTTATTTAGCACTCTGACCTTGCCAGGGAGCAGCCGCTGGTGGTAGCTGTGGTGTTGTTATTATTTGTTCTACAGATGGAGCAGGATCACGTCGGAAAGGGAAGCCAGAATACCGTGGTAGAGCTGTGGAATCGTAAAAATTTGAAGGTAACTGAGCAATCTGGAGAAAGGGTCCAAATGCTCTTACTAAATTTCGTATTCTTCCCATGATATTTTTTGATACAAAAACAACATCACCGCTATTTAATGGAATATTTTTCCTGAAATCACCCCGTTGATAAATCTCTGTTAAATCGACTTTTATGGTCTCAGGCCTTTCCACGGATCCTCTTATTACCAGTACCTGCCTGGCCTTGCCATACACAGTAGGCCCACCGGCACTAATAACGGCTTCCAGCAACGAAATATCCTTGTCAAAGTTGAATAAACCAGGTCTTGCCACTTCACCCATTACAAATACTCTATTCTTAATTTCCGCCTTGCTGGGTATAAAAAAAACATCACCATCCTCAACTATTACATCCTGACGGAAATCAGACCTGAAAAGCGCATCAAATATGTTTAAAAAATATGTTTTTCTGTCCCTTATCAGTCGTACATGTGTTAAGTCTGCAATTTCTAAATGGCCTCCAGCTCTTGCTAAAAATTCTGAAAATCTTTCTTTGCCGTATAGTGCGTATATACCTGGTCCGGTTGGCTGTCGCGCTAAGGACCTTACTGCTCCAAAGATTGACAGAGTGTAAGCTCTCTTAAAGTTATCGGGTATTTCTACCTTAATAAATGGGTCCCTAAACACTTTACTTAATTGTGCCGTGAATTCTTCTTCTAATTCCGTTGGTGTAAAGCCCGTTACATTGAAATTTTTGATGTAAGAAAAGGACACGGTATTTTGAGGCGAGACTAAGACCTCATATTCTTTTTCTTCTAAACCTACCCAGAATGTTATTGATAATTTATCTTTTGAGCCAATTCGATACTCCGGAATGCCGTTTACTTCCCGCCACGCCTTATATTCCTTAACAGGAATTAAGTCACCTTTTTCTAGAAACGGATAAGCATATCTCCCGGCCTCATCTGATTCAGGATTGGCATCAAACTTTGCTTTATCTTCTTGTCGATTATCCGGTGATTTACCATAATTTAACGCAATATCTATCCTTCTACCTTCCTGCCATGCACTATCTTCTCCGGCTTCATTCATAAAATGTGAATCTCTCCTGATATCAATCTCAATTCTTTCTTGAGATATATCTTTGGAAATAAAGTAATCAGTCACCGTTTTAAGTCTCGCTTCTGAAAGAGCTTGATCAACTGAAGATTGTTTTGCCTCGACTCTTCCAGAACCGGAATATTTCTTAAAGTTTAAAACAGTTCCTTCAACACTATTAAGAACATTTAATAGATTGTTTAAGGATTTAGTTGATTCTGCACTAAGATCTGACGTTTCCGTATCAAAAAAAACAGAAGTTTCCAATACCGGTACCGGAAGTTTAATTTCTCCCTCTTCATCAACTAAATCATTTTCAGTCTGTAGCTCTGCCTGATGATCTATGCCCCTTAGCCATATCTTTACTCCTTCTCCATAAGTCGTGGCTGCAATGTCGAGATTGTTATCAGAATTAAAATCTGCGAACCCGATATCAAAATAATAGCCATCCTTAGGCAGCCCTTCATCTCTCGCAATCATCCATTTAAACATGCTTGCCTGATACCATACAATAATTCCATTGTTATCGCTTAATGTAGCGGCTATATCCAGTAAGCCGTCATTGTTAAGGTCTACGGCCTTTGCCCTCCAGAAATTTCCTTTTTTTGTAAGTACTTTCTTTTTCGAGAAACCTCCCTCACCGTTGCCATAATGGATTTTAACACCATCAAAATTTGCTGCTGATATAATATCAGGATTGCCATCACCATTAACATCCGCCACATCAACTCCCCAGAAAGAGCCTATATCAACAATTGATTCTACAGCAGACCACCTGCCATCACCGGAGCCAAGCCATACCCTCAGTGCGCCTCCATCTTCCCCCCACGCCGCACCCACTAAATCAATCTTTCCATCGTTATCAAAATCACCTACCTCAACATCACTATACATATTCCTGCGTGTTGGACCTGATTCTTGAATGAAAGTGCCTTTACCAGTTCCCATCCAGACATTAATACCTCCTTTAAATACACTTGTTTTATTGGCTGCTATAACGTCCAGGTTACCATCATTATCTATGTCAGCAAGCCTAAGTCCATCGAATAAATCTTTTTCAGAAACAGGTTGCGGGTCTCCAAATCTGCCATTTTCATTAATCCACGCCTGTACACCGTTTGTATCTCCCATGCTTGTTGAAATAATATCAAGCCAGCCATCATTATTCAAATCCCCGGCGGCTAACGAACGGATATCCCCCCTTATCTTGAAACGCTGCGCCCTTTCCCAATTACCGGCATCATCTCCAAACCAGAGAAATATTGCCCCAGGTTCATAACTTCCACCGACAACATCAACCTTTCCATCGTTATTAAAATCACCTAACGTTAAGGAACGAAAATGACCTGACTGTTCGGGGCCAAAGTCCCTGGACCATCTTTGATCAGACCTATACCGGTGAACTCCGGGTCCTTTAAAAGGTGCTTTTTCAGTATCCAAAAGCTCTCTACGAGTCTCCAAAATATTTCCACAACCAACGAGGATGGCTAAAAAAATTAAGGTACTTATTATTTTGGCTCTCTTTGATGCTATTGACACTATTCGCCTTCTCCTGAAAAAAACATGATAATAACAATTATTATCTATTTAGGGATTTGTACATATCCTTTGAAATTTTAAAATATATAAACAGATGCTCCCATTCTAAACATACAATTCGGCAACTGATACATATTTAATTGTAATTTATTTTATTAGTACTTTAAGATACCAAATTGCCACAGTAAGCCATAAAAAATGAATGTCGATGTTATGACCAAGATAATAATTTCCAGCCACTTCTTCCATGGTCTTTCCTTTAAGAAACTTGCTCTTTTCTTACTTGCCCGAGGCTTCTTTACCGATTTTTCCTTAGGTTGCCCCCTTCTTTTACTACCTTTCATCTTTGCCGATAAATTATTTACTACATCCGGCACCTTGAACCATTTCTTAATCGTATTCTTATATTTTGGTTCATTTATTTCAGATGTTTCTTCCTCCTCCCTCTCCTCTTTCTCTCCTATAATCATTTTTAATAATTTATCAGTTATATTTGGCATTTTAAACCATTTCTTGTACCATGGTACTATCGTTTCTTCTCCTTCTGAACCGTAACCATAATAATATCCATAATAACCGTAGTCCTTATAGTCCTTACCTGTTTCAGGTTTCAGACCATTCAAGACTACACCTATTACATTTGCCTTTGAATTTACCAGTTGTGCCTTTGCACGCTTGAGAGCGCCTCTTGCGACTTGGCCTACTTGGTATACCATAACCACGCCTTCTGCTTTTGTTGATGTTATCACGGCATCGGTAGTTGGGAGAACAGGTGAACAATCAAGCAATACAATATCATATGAGCTCTCTACCTGAGAAAGGATTTCACTCAGTCTGGAGGAATTGAGTAATTCAGATGAGTTTGGAGGTATTAAACCCGAAGTTATTATGTTCAGATTATTTATTCCCGGTGCTGTTGTCGTTATATCTTCCATTCCCATCTTCCCCATCATTATATCTGTATCAGTTTTTATTACCTCATCCCAGTTATAATTTCCTAAAATGACATCAGATAATCCCGGCTCTCTTTCTAATCCGAACATTTTGTTTACCATAGGCTTTCTCAGATCAGCATCTATCAAGAGCACCTTTTTACCAATCTGTGCAGACGCCATCGCAAAATTACATGATATGGTAGTTTTTCCTTCCCTCATAGAAGAGCTGGTAATTGCTATAATTTTCATCTGCCGTTCTGCTGCAATAAATTCTACCCCGGTACGCAAGGATCTATAGCTTTCTGCTATAGTAGATTTTGGTGCAAAGTGGGATACCAATCGGGCATTCAGTTCGAGCACTTCTTCTGAAAGTTCAGCGCTTCTATTTTTCAGCAAGGTATCTTTGATTTGTTCAGTACCCATGAATGGGATTACTCCAACAACCGGAACCCCAAGAAATCCTTCCACATCTTCAATTGTGCCAATAGAAGTATCCATGGTCTCACGTACAAAGGCCATGACCACTCCCAAAATAAACCCAATAAGAGCTCCAATTATTGATGTAGTTGTAGTCGTAGGTGGATTTATTGGGAATGTTGGTATAATAGCAGGCCTTACGATTGTTATTTCCTGTATCTTTTCAGCTTCCTTAATCAATACCTCCTGGTACTTCTGTTCTAAAGAACTAAGAAGTGTTTGATAACCCTTGACATCGTTTTCAATCCTTTCCATGTCAAAACTAATTTCAGGAAGTGAAAGAAATACTTGCAGCTGCTTGACCCTCTCCGTTTCTGCCGATTTTTGGGTTTCCCGGTGCCTTTCCTTTTCAGCAAGTAAGTGGTCCCCCATGTTTTTCATAATAGCATCTATTTCCGTATCTATTCTTTGTACCTCAGGATGATTCTCAGTAAAGTCGATTAGTAATACATTTCTTTCCAATTGCAGTCCGTCTAAACCGGCATTGAGGGTTGTAAATACAGGGCTTATCTCCTTTGAATAAAAGCCTACCACCTTTTCCTTAGGCAATGATTTCTGAAACTTAAGATGCTCTATTAAATTTTCAATATCTTCCGCCTTTTCTTTGGAATCACTAAGTTCTTTTTCTGCCGCTTCTAACCTCCGAGAGGTATCTTTGGCATGGGTTTCCATTGAAACAAAGCGTTTTTCCTGCCTTAGTTTTTTAAGCTCTTGCTGAGACGCCTTTAAAGTCTTAACAATTGTACCTAATCTGCTTTCAATGAAATCCCTTGCCTCGTATGTACGTAAATTCTTTTCCTTGGAATTTATCTCCTGAAATGCCTCAGCAACTCCGTTGGCTAATTCCATTGAAAATCTTGGTTCTCTTGAGGTCGCTGATATGTTTATTATGTCAGTTTCTCCCTCCACTACGGTATTCAACTTATTTTTCAGATCAATGACGATATTCATCATATCAGGATCATCTCTAACAGCCTTACTTGGAATCTCCTTATCAATAAGGCCCATATTTTTGGCAGCTAACTCCACGACTGGAAGGCTAGTCGCTATAGCAGATTGCGTCTCTAACGAATCGGCATCGGACCATGATATGGTTTCAATGTATAAGCCGGTAACCGTTGTACTTTTTTCTACTCTTATGCTTGATGCTGCTCTATACAATGGAATAGGTTGTTTTGAGAGAGAGAAAATTAAACTGAAAAGGCCAATAGTAATAGTAGCAAAAGCGATAATAAGTTTTCGCTTTTGCATTATCCTGGTGTAATCCCTAAGGTTTAAATCATACTGGGCCATTTATTTTGTACTCCGGTTTTTACTAAATATTGTTTACAAAGTAGGGCAGGATAGATAATTGAATGTCAGGTATCTTAAAATCATAATTTCTGTGTATATCAAACAAACCAAAAGTTCTGCTCTAAAACTACGTTTATTATAGAGAAGGATTTTTGGTTTGTTTTAGCAGAAAAATAAATTTATTTACAATCACTTGTATCTGTGAGCAAGATCACGAAAAATTATTTTCAATAACCAAATAATATTCCTTTGGGATTGTTTTTATTTTTTAATGCGACACCAGGGGATGAACCTTTCACAGAAAAAGAGAATGCAAGGCCGTATAAAGCGTTTGAAGAGCATGGGTTAATCCGAAGTGTATTCTTATACCCAATTATAGCGTCATGAAACATCTCTTCATACATATTGCCTAATCTGTAAGGAAATTCTGTATTATATTTCTCGAACGGCTTCGCTTGTTCAGGTGAACTGGCATCACTAATTTTTTCATTATCCGTATCATCCAAAAGATAAAATCGTTTGACTGAAAAGTTCTGATTGTCTTCCGGTGCATTTTCTCTTCTTGCTATTGCATCGTCAAGATACATGGCTTTACGGTAATAAGCATGGGCCAGATTTAGAATGGCATTATTGTCATATGGGTTTTTAATTGTATCGTCTTCATATCTCTTTATCGCATCATTAACTTCTATTTTTGTCTTGTAGTTTTTGGTTATATTGTACGTATAAACCCTGTAGTCTGAGTTGGTTTTATTTTTAGCAACGGCTTTTTCTTCAGAAGAGTTTACCTGAATGACAACACCTACATTTGCTTGATCGTTTGACAGGCTTGCACCCGTTTCTTGCTTGACTTCGGTTTGTTTGTATGCGACATGCCCTTGAATTTGTTTTTCATCTCGACCTTCTTTATGCGGCACTTTCTTCATTAGTACTTTTTCAGGTTTTAAGCTATTTGTTCCTTGTGAAAGAAGGAATGGGTATTGGCTATCTACATGTTTTTGACTATCTTCTCTATTTTTTGTATTACTTTTTTTCGCCAGTATCATTTCCTCAGCAACATCAATTTTATGAGGAATTTTTTTCTTGAGAGACTCTTTCACCTGTTCTCCCTTATGCAGGTTTTTTCTTCTTACATCGTTGTTAGTGCTGCCAGAAACATTCTTACCGGAATAAGACTCGCTACTATGGATACCTTTATCTGGAATAACCTTTTTGTCTTCACTGATAATATTAAGAGTACTTTTATCCAGCATCGCATAGTTTTGATTAATTTTCATAGTCTTGTTAAACTCTATTATTGCTTTATCGAGTTTTCTATTTTCGGCATAAACTATGCCAAGATTATAATGTGCTTTTTCGAGGACATCTTTAAGTTGTGGGAAATTAGGGTTTATGCCCGATACCTTGTTAAACTCAATGATAGCATTATCATATTCCTGATTTTCCAGGTGGAATGTGCCTAAACTAAAATATATTTCGCTTAGAGATTTCTTTGCAATTGTATTTCCTGGTTTAAGCGCTAAACCCTTTTCGAATGCCAACTGTGCTTTTTTAAATTTTGCTTCTTTTTTATATGCATTTCCCAGATTTATGTAAGCCTCAAATAGGTCTTTTTGTTCTTTCGTGTTTTCAGCTACTGGTAACGCATTAAAAACCATCTTTGCAACAGCTTCATTAAGATCAATACCCATTGCCTTCTTAAATTCACATTTGGCATCATCTGTCATGCCTTTTATTCCATAGGCGGTGCCCAATTGTATATGTGATTCCAGATGATTTGGATTCTCTTCTATTGAACACTGAAATTCATAGATTGCCTGGTCGATCAAGTTTCTTTCCGTATAAGCAATTCCAAGAGCAAAATGGGCCAAGCCAACTTGATTCAATTTTATTTGCTCTTGCTCCACGCCAGGCAGGCTATCAATACGTTCTTTTTCGATTGCATTATTTTCCGTTTGTTTAATTATTGTATTAGTAGATGGTGAAGATCCCTCTTTTATGGAAATGTTTGAAGACAGTGCCTGGCTTGCCACGTTTTCTTCATCAGGCTGTAGTAGGCCTTCTTCGTAGTTACCATCTTGGTTTATAGTGTTAATAAATTGTTGATCTGTTATATCCTTTTTCTTCACAAAACCCTGGTTTGTACAGGATATTGCTCCAGCCGATATCAAAAAAAGTGGTATTAGTAAGTTTGTAAGTTTTGACATAATATATAACCCCAATTCTGTTTGTAACTATTTCGAAATGTATCAATCTTCTGGAAGGATATTGAAAATATCATAATAAACACTTCCAAAATAAAGAGCTCTAAATAGTCAAAAAATATTTCTGAAACTGAAACAACTAAATACTAATAACAAAACAATCTGATGGCAGCTTTAAAAAAAATCTTTATGTATTATTGCCACCATTATCAGACGTTATGTTTAGCAGAACTTGCCATGGCATGACTACTTCTTCAGAACAAACAATTTGGGATTAATCTGATGATGGCAAGTCGTGTACCTTTATGAAGCGAAAGGCACTTTAGCAGTGTGTGATTCGTTAGAATTTTATTATGTGGAAGGTGGTTTATACGGTAAAACCAGATTGTGAAAAGTTTATGGTACTCTACCAAAATGAAAATTACTATAAACTTTTAGTGGGTAATGCCTTACGAATATGCTAGAGGATAAAGTAACTTTTCGGCAATGTCAACAAAAAAATCTGGAACATTTCTCTATTTAACGTTATTGGAAGCCGTATTCCCCGATAGTAAAACAACAAAATACGGAAGTATTATACCTGACGGCAAAAGTGCGGCCTCTTCAGTATGTTAGCCTATCTTCATTTCAGTCCATTAAAACATATGGAGCTTGCATTGCAGGTTTAGAGTCAATCCATAGCCGGTACATTTATTGAGGCAAATCAGACTCGTACACAGTACCGGTAACGTATAAGAGTGGCGTTTCCGTCAATCTTATTATCTTTTTCTTCTTCGGTCTACGATTTTGTGAATTAAAAAGAATTTCTACTGTTGGGCGTAAAGGTGCATCTTCATAAATTTCTATCACCTTACATATTGCCTTCGAATTTAATTTAAGATAACTACCCAATGGAAAGCATGATAGTTTTGTAAGTAATAATCGTTTAATATTATTGGAAAAAAGTTTTTTTTGAGTACCTAATATTAACTTTACCGCATCATGAGGCATATAACCCCTTCTTTGAGGCCTATTATGAGTTAAAGCTTCATATACATCAACAATACCTATAATTTTGGCGTAACCATGTATTTCATCTCCTTTAAGTCCGTTTGGATATCCCTGACCGTTCTCTCTCTCCTGTTCCTGAGAAGCCACTTTGGCAATCCACAAATATTTTTCCCCAAGGGTTTGGAGTATTTTATAAGTATAAGACGGGTGCTCTCTAAGTTGTTGCAATTCAGAAGCCGACAGTTTCCCTTTTTTATTTACAATTCCATTTGGTACAAAAACCATACCGATATCATGCAGGAGGGCCGTTATCCCTAATTCAATCAGCTTCACCTGTGAATAATCAACCCCTTTTCCCAAGATTAAAGAATAAATACATACATTAGCAGAGTGTGCTGCAAGATTGTCCGGTATACCCTTGCCCTGTACCGCCTTTCCGTAAAGAATATTGGTTGCATTCTCTGTATGTACTATTTCCTTTATAACTTCCAATCCTCTCTCTATGGAAAATCTTTTTTTTCTTTTTATACTCTTAATGATCCCCTCTACAAAATCGTAAAGACTTGCATACAAATCTTCTATTCGTTTTTGTTCTTCCAATCCTTCCTTAGAAAGAACAGTTAGTTCTTCCTCGCTTGGTAATGAAATATTTTCCATGGTTAAATGATAAAAAACAAGGAACTTGTTATATCTGAAGGTAAAAGCACGGCATCTGCGACATGTTAGTCTCCCTTTACTTTAACCCATGCTTGCATTGTAGGTGTAGAGCCTATCTATCATATTTATTGAGGCAAATCAGACTCATAGACAGTACCGGTAACGTATAAAAGCGGCGCATCCGTCAATCTTATTATCTTTTTTTTCTGTAGTCTACGATTCTGCGAATCAAAAAGAATCTCTACTGTTGGGCGTAAAGGCGCATCTTCATAAATTTCTATCACCTTACATATTGCCTTCGAATTCAATGTAATATAACTACCCAACGGAAAGCATGATAGTTTTGTAAGTAATAATCTTTTAACCTCATTGGAAAAAAGGTCTTTTTGGGTGCCTAATATCAACTTTACCGCATCATGAGGCATATAACCCCTTCTTTGAGGTCTATTATGGGTTAAGGCTTCATATACATCAGCAATACCTATAATTTTGGCGTAATCATGTATTTCATCTCCTTTAAGCCCATTTGGATATCCTTGGCCGTTCTCTCTTTCCTGTTCCTGAGAAGCCGTTTTGGCAATCCACAAATATTTTTCCCCAAGGGTTTGGAGTATTTTAAAGGTATAATATGGGTGCTTTCTAAGTTGTTGCAATTCAGAAGTCGTCAGTTTCCCTTTTTTACTTACGATTTCATTTGGTATAAAAACCATACCAATATCATGCAGGAGGGCCGTTATCCCTAATTCAATAAGCTTTTCCTGTGAATAATCAACCCCTTTTCCCAAGATTAAAGAATAAATGCAAACGTTAGCAGAATGTGCTGAAAGATTATCTGGTATACCCTTGCCCTGTACCGCCTTTCCATAAAGGATATTGGTTGCATTCTCTGTATGTACTATGTCCTTAACAATTTCCAATCCTTTCTCTATGGTAAATCTTTTTTTTCTTTTTAAACTGCTAATGACTCCTTCTATAAAGTCGTAAATAGTTGCATACAAACCTTCTATTCGTTTTTGTTCTTCCAATCCCTCTTTAGAAGGAGCGGTTAGTTCATCCTCGCTTGGTAAAGAAATATTTTCCAGTGTTATTTTATCAGGCAGTTTGTCTTCCCTGGCCTCGGTAGGCAGGTTCATCTCGCTTATCTCTTCTGAACTAGACCCTCCTTCTTGCTTTGTTTTTACCGCATCTTTATCCTCTTTGAGGCGTTCCAGATTTCTGATTTTTACTTCTTCATCCTGCTTTTTCTCTGGAATTTTACCCTGTTTGATTAAATCTGATAGTCTTGCCATAAGTTACAGTCTATTATTTTCCTGTATCATCTATTAATTTCTGAATTATTTTGGTATTGATTAGCTCCGCTTCAGTACTGAAGCCATCAAGAAGGGCCAGATCACAGATATTATTAATCTCTCTCGGTACACCCTTTGTGTATGAATGAATTTTCTCAATAGCCTCTTTAGTAATTATATTCTTTTTTAAACCGGCCACCTTCAATCGAAAAATTATATATTTTATTGTATCGTTAAGATCAAGATGTTTTAGATGATATCTTATAGAAATCCTTGAATTTAGTTGCTTTATGCTTGTTACCCTTTCCCTAAGTTCGGGTTGCCCTATAAGTATTAATGTCACTAGGAATTTTTCATTTAGTTGGAAATTTAACAGTAGCCTCAGCTCCTCGAGCGTTGTTTCACTCTCTATGGCCTGAGCTTCGTCAATTACCACTATGGTCTTTTTGCCTTTATTTAGATTGTCCAGCATCTTCTCATTAAGCATGTGAAGCATTTCTGTTTTGTCTTCAACTGATTTTTCAACACCTAATTGATAAAGTATTTCTTTAAGTAGGTCAATAGGGGAGAGGCATGGATTAGCAATAAGTCCTATTTCATATTCATCACTCGAAAGTTCCTGAATAAAAACCCGACTCAGGGTAGTCTTTCCGCAACCGATCTCACCAGTTAACATTGCCGCTCCTTTCTGAGACTTTGTCGCGTATATGAGCCTCATCAATGCTTCTTCATGCTGTGATGAACGATATAAGAAGCGAGGATCAGGAACATTTTCAAAAGGAAGGGTATCGAGTCCCCAATATTTTTCGTACAAACTACGGTCTCCTAATTTATTAGTGTTTGGCTCAATGTTCAGGAAAGCTCATTATTAAGACTATATTACAGATTTTGGAGTTTAACCGGTGACTAATTTTATCGTATTTATGATGAAAGCAAACTAGTTAACCCGAGTGAAGCACTAACTTCCTGTAACATCACAGAAAATATTATAATCTATGGCATAATCCCTCCAACGTATCATGGATGATTTAATCATAAACAAAATGTATTGTCAAACTATTTTAATCAGTAAGCCCTTTATTTTCCTATAGATAACAACAATAAAAGTGTTGATAAAGGATAATACAATTTTGAAAAATGCTACTGCTTTGCTCTGAAAAAAATAACAGTACATTTTGGATTTGACGTATTTACAAAGGGTTGTTATTATCCAAAAGTGACGGTATCTTCACAAGTTATGAAGTTTAAACTTTAAAAAACGGGGAAAATTATTGATCAAAGTTGGAATTGTAGGGGCAACAGCATACACAAGTTTGGAGTTAATTAAGATTTTATTGCGTCATCCTGATGTAGATATATCGTATCTTGGTACCAGAAGAGAAGGTGATTTCAAAATTTCTGACATTTTCCCTGTTTTAACCAATACACTTGATATGCCTTGTTCGCAGATGGCCCAAGACGATTTGCCAGAGGGGTTAGACATGGTTTTTGTTACACTTCCTCCGGTAATAGCTATGCAGTATGTTCCCACACTCCTTAATGCGGGGACAAGAGTAGTAGATCTGAGTGCTGATTACCGATTTCAGAAAAAATCTATTTACGAAAAATGGTACAAGGCTAAACATACTGATCCCTCGAATCTGAAAAATGCTATCTACGGCCTTCCGGAGATTTTCAGGGAAAAGATTAGAACGGCAAAGCTAGTTGCTAACCCAGGATGTTATCCAACCTCTGCGATTATTGGCTTAGCGCCATTAATATCAAATGGTTACGTTTACACCGATGACATAATCGTTGATGCCAAATCCGGAATTTCCGGAAGAGGACGTGAACCTACAGAGGGAACTCATTATTGTGAATGTAACGAGAATATTGAGGCTTATAGTGTTGGAGAGCACCGGCACATGCCTGAAATTGAAAATATACTGTCTCTAATTGGAAAATCAGAGTCTAAGGTTTATTTCACTCCACATTTAATCCCAATGAACAGGGGCATTCTGTGTACAACATATGTGAAAACCAAAAAGAAAAGCTCTAGCAAAGAGATTATAACTCTATATAATGATTTTTATTCAAAAGAACCCTTTGTCAGAGTCAAAAAAAATAACGAACTCCCGAAAACGAAAGACGTTGCTAATACAAATTTTTGTGAAATAGCAATCAGGCAAGTTGGCGAACGTGTTATAATCTTATCGAGCATAGACAACTTGATAAAAGGAGCAGCCGGACAGGCCGTTCAGAATATGAATATAATGTACGGTTTTAAAGAGACATTGGGACTTTTGTTTTAAAGGTACTATATAAAATGGATTCAAATGTAAAGGTGAGATTTCCTCCCAGCCCCACAGGATTCCTGCATATTGGAGGAGCGAGAACCGCTCTCTATAACTGGCTTTTCGCCAGACATAATAATGGAAAAATGGTGTTGAGGATCGAAGATACTGACAGGCAACGTTCTACTGAAGAGGCGACTCAGGCAATCCTGGATAGTATGACATGGCTAGGTTTAGATTGGGATGAAGGCCCATATCATCAGAGCGATAGGCTTGAAATATACAACGAATACGTAGAAAAATTATTGAAGGATGGCAAAGCGTTTTATGTAGATGATCCTGAAAAAGGGAGAGCTGTACGCTTTAAAATTACAGATGAGCTTACTGGTTTTGATGATATAATTCATGGAAGCATAAAATCAGATACTTCTCTTCTTGAAGACTTCGTTATACAGAAAGCAGACGGTTTTCCTGCATACAATTTTGCATGTGTTGTCGATGACGGAGTAATGGGAATAACACACATTATCCGGGGAGATGATCATCTATCGAATACGCCAAGGCAAATTGCCCTTTACAAAGCATTGGGTTTTGATTTGCCAAAGTTTGCACATATTCCAATGATTCTTGGAGAGGATGGTTCCCGCATGAGTAAGCGTCATGGGGCAACATCTGTAACAGATTATCGTACAAAAGGTTACTTGCCGGATGCTATAGTCAACTTTATAGCGCTTCTTGGATGGTCGCCAGGGCACGATCAGGAGCTATTAACCAGGCAGGAAATGATTGAGAAGTTTACTCTGAAACGAGTTAATAAAACCAGTTCACAGTTTGATTTTACTAAGCTTGACTGGATGAACAGCAAATATATTCAGAATCTGCCGGTTGGAGACCTTGTCAGTGAATTACAGCCATATATAAAAGATGCAAATTTAGATAGTGAAGTAGTTTCAGATGAATGGTTACACAAGCTGGTAGAATTATATAAGGAGAGGTTTAGAACGTTGCCGGAGTTTGTAACACTAACTACCCCCTTTTTCTCTAATGAGATTGAGTATGAAGAGAAGGCAGTTAAAAAACATCTGAAAAAGAATAATTCCTCTTTGGTAAAAGATGCTTATAAAAAACTGAAGGAAGTCAAAGATTTCTCGTCAATTGCAGAATTAGAAAGTTGTCTACGATCAATAACAACGGAACACAATATTGGTTTTGGTAAATTGGCCCAGCCGATAAGAGTTGCTCTAATAGGGAAAAGTGCAAGTGCGGGAATCTTTGAAACTTTAGAACTTTTAGGTAAAGATAAAACCCTGAAGAGACTGGAATATGCAATAAATACTTTCTTATTGGACTAATACTGGATTTTCCAGAAAATGACAGTAAAATTTAAATGACTATTAGAGTATTCATTGCAGTAGAAATTGATAGTGAAATAAAGAACAAACTATCTGAATACTTGAGTATGTTAAAGAGGACAGGCGCTGATGTTAAGTGGGTTTCTCCTGAGAATATCCACTTAACTTTAAAATTTATTGGATATATAGAGAAGGACGCCCTTATCAATTTAAATAAAATCATTAGCGATGCGGTCTCCAGCACTGGACCATTCAGTATCAGCATTGGGAATATTGGGGCATTTCCAAGCCTTAAGAAACCACGTGTGGTTTTTGTCTGTGTGCAAGAGAAAGGAAATGACCTTCTCCGGATCTATGAAAAGCTTGACAAAGGAGTTGAGCGGCTAGGTATAAATAAGGAATCTAAAAAATATGTTGGACATATTACACTTGGTAGAGTCAAATCACAGAAAAACATATCCAATCTGAAAAATGCATTAAATTCTGGAAAAGAGTGTTGCTTTGGCCTTGAAAAGGTAACTTCTCTATCCTTAATAGAAAGCGAATTAACCCCAACAGGTCCAATTTATACGAGATTAAACAATTTTATATTAAATTAAAATGAAAAAAGCAAAAATCAAATTTACTCCGGAGCATAACTGGGTTGAGTTAAAAAGAAAAGTAGCGGCAATTGGAATAACTGATTACCTTATAGGAGAACTAGGAGATCTCATAGATCTCTGTTTGCCGAAAGTTGGAGAAGAACTTATTTATGGTATTTCTTATGGTGAGATCGAATCCATAAATATTCTTCATGACTTAATAGCTCCATTAAGTGGTGAAATTGTAAAGGTAAACTCAGACTTGTCTACCAGTTTGAAAGTTTTACAGAAAGATCCTTATGGAGAGGGTTGGTTCATTAAAGTCAGACTGGAAGAGACCGAAATCATTGATTCCCTTATGGATGAAGATGAATATGATGAGTACATAAAAAGTATTAAGAAAAAGACAAAAGAAGCTGGAAAGAAAAAGAAAAAAGTAGAGGTAAAAAAAACAGCAGAAAAAGAGACGGAGAATACGGCAGAGGATAAGAAGGTGGCAAAAAAGAAAACAGTGACTAAGAGCAAGAAAAAGTAAGTGAGTGGAATATGCTATCTTCCATGTCATTAAAAAAAATATATTTCTACAATGATATAAAGTGAATGACCTAAAAAGGATTGATAATAAACATTGGAACTTAAAGGATATATTTAAGGTTTTCCTGCTTTATCTGCTTTTGATGTTGGCAGGAATACCCGTTTTTATAAAAGTAGTTAAGTTGGTTTTTGGATTAGATTTAGTAGAAGCATTTGGGCAGAATACGATTCTCCTTAGCTTGTCACTGATTGTAAATCTTGTAACATGCCTTTATATTTTCAATATCGTCCGGACAGGATATGGTTTGCCAGTAGAATCATTAGGCTTAACTATCCGTAACTGGAAAAGTGATGTTAAAACTGGCCTAAAATACTACCTGATAATTCTTCCTGTCATAATTGCATCCGGTTTTATAGTAGATTCCGTGTTGAGAGCGTTTGGTATCGAACCCGAACAGCAAGACATTATTAGCAAGCTTCTGAGTGAGGATTCTTTAGGGGTCCTCGCTTTTATGGTTTTTTTCGGGATGTTAGCGGCACCGATTGTAGAGGAACTTATTTTTAGAGGATTCCTGCAGTCTGCCGTAAGAATCACTTGCGACAAGTTGCAAACTATTCTTATCAGCGGATTTGTTTTTGCGTTGATACACTGGAACGCCTATGTTTTTTTACAAATTTTTGTTTTAGGACTTATGTTAGCGTATTTATTTGAAAAAACCGGTTCGTTAGTTGCGCCAATAACCGTCCATATTTGTCATAATACGGTTACATTAGCTTTTTTAATTTCGTACAAACATTTTTTGAAAAGTCATGTTTAAGAGCATTGATGAACAACTTAATATTATTAAACGCGGAGTTTTAGAAATTGTCCGACAAGAAGAGCTTGTTCAAAAACTTAAAAAATCGATAAAGACACAAACACCATTACGGGTTAAATTAGGACTTGATCCTACCGCGCCAGATATACATATTGGAAATGCAATTCCCATTCATAAGTTGCGTAATTTTCAGGAA
Organism: Candidatus Scalindua sp.; assembly: GCA_018670825.1. Taxonomy (GTDB): domain Bacteria; phylum Planctomycetota; class Brocadiia; order Brocadiales; family Scalinduaceae; genus Scalindua. The sequence continues at coordinate 58,897 of JABHIW010000048.1, forward strand.
CTTGGCCATACGGCAGTTCTGATCATTGGTGATTATACGGCAATGGTTGGTGATCCGTCCGGTGTGAATAAGACCAGACCTCAACTCACGCAAGAAGACATAGACAATAACGCGAAAACCTATCTGGATCAGATAGGAAAGATACTGGATATTGAAAAAACTGAAATCCGTTACAATAGTGAGTGGTTTAAAGAAATGAAATTTACTGATGTAATTACACTTGCTTCTAAGATGACGGTGGCCAGAATGATGGAGAGAGACGATTTTTCAAAGAGATATTCTTCAGGAGTTCCCATCAGCCTTCACGAATTTATTTATCCATTAATGCAGGGGTACGATTCAATAATGGTGAAAAGCGACATAGAAATCGGTGGTACGGATCAGATATTCAGCCTGCTTGTCGGCCGTGACCTTCAAAGAGACGCAAAAATGGAACCACAGATAGCACTCACCACTCCCTTACTGGAAGGAATTGATGGGAATAAAAAGATGAGTAAAAGCCTGGGTAATTATATTGGTATATATGAAGAGCCAAAAGAAGTCTTTGGTAAAACAATGAGGATCAGTGATGACCTTATGCGTAAGTATTTTGAACTGGCAACAGACATGGCTATTGAAGATATAGAAAGTACATTAAATGGACATCCACGTCAGGCAAAGACCGTTTTGGGAAAAGCTATTGTAAGCCGGTATTACGATGATGAGGCAGCAGAGAAGGCTGCAGATCAATTTGACAAGGTTTTTAAAGAACATAAAATTCCGGATGATATTCCGCAAATAAAGTTCCCTTCCAATGAAAGCCAGAATTATAAAATTTGGATAGTGAAATTATTGGTGGATCATGGTTTTGCGTCTACTAATGGGGAGGCAAGAAGATTGATTTCTCAAGGAGGAGTAAGTATTGATAATAAAAAGTATACAGACCCGGCACAAGAAATAAGCTTGCAAGATGATATGGTGTTAAAAGTAGGAAAACGCCGTTTTGCGAAAATCGTTATAACTCACTAATATTTTTTGATTACCACACTTCTTCTCAATTTTTTTAAATACTCCTTTTTTGTTTTAACAAATTCTTCTCTAAAAAGTGTATTGCGGATTTCATCCTGTACTTTCATAAAGGACAGTGTTTGGGCCTGAATAACCTCTTCTATCTTAAAGATATGGTAGCCTAACGAAGATTCTATTACTGGACTTATTTCACCTTCCTTTAAATGGGAAATAGAGGCAACCAAGTCTTTTCTGAAACCCTTTACTTCATCAAACCCCCACAACCCTCCTTTGTCTGCATGCGGTCCGCGTGAACTTTCTTTTGCCAATGTATCGAATCCCTCGCCACTCTTCGATTTGCTTAATAGATCTTCTGCCGCAACTTTTGCCTCTTCATCTGAATTATAGCTTGAAAACTTTATCAATATATGCCTGAAACTCATACTACTTTCCATTGAAAATTCATCAATGTGATCCTGGTAATAGCGTTTAATTCCTTTTGGTGTAACTATTATTTTCCTATAAACATTCTCACGCATAATTTCTTCGATCAATAAATCATCCTTTAGTTCTGCTCGTTTTTGAAGAGGGTTGACTCCCTGTTTGTTTGCCAGTTCATAAAATTTATAGAGAGAACCTACTTCATCAACAGCACCTTTCACAAATGAATCAACGTTCTTTTCAATCGCTTCAGCCATTTCCGGTTTCTCAACTAAAAGCTTCTTTGCTTCCTGTACAAGAATTTTTCTATCAATTAATTCATCAATGGCATTCTGAATAATTTCTTGTTTTTTTGACTCCAGTTCTGACTCAGAATATTTTTGTGCAGCAATTCTGAATGCTTCATAAGCTCGCGTTTGGATATCAAATTCTGTAATTATTTCACCGTTAACGATAACACGTACTGCATTTAAATTTTCAGCACTTATTTGATGTAAATAACATAGTTGTATAACAAAAAAAGCTAAGCTTAATTTTAGAATCTTCAAGCGTTACTTCCTCCTGCACGGTTAATTGAAAGTTTATAATATGCTCCAGTATACAATCCAGTAGATGATCTGTCATCTATCATTTTCAGGTAATTGTTCCGCGTTAATTATTCAGCAATTAACAAATTTTTTACGAAATTTGCTGTATCATAAGACGACATTCTCTTTCGAGGTAGTGTAAGATGCAGTTCGTTACTAGCCACCACTTTTACCATCTTTTTCGCATTTTTAAAGAGTGTTTCTGCTTTTTGCAAGTTTTCTATCTGAAGTAAAATAGTACCGTCTATTCTTATAAGCGAAAGGATATGAGAAGCTTGTGCAGCTATCCTTACTTCGCATTCCATTAATAGGTTTTTAACATGCTCAGGTATTGGGCCAAATCTATCAGCAAGCTCTTTTCCCATCTCCTCTATCTCGTGTTGAGAGGATAAGCGATTAATCTTCCTGTATATTTCTATCTTCAGCTTCATGTCAGGGATATAGTTGTCCGGTAGATATGATTCAAGGTTTAAGTTTATATGGATATCATTGTAATCCTGAACTGGCTCATTTTTCGCCTTACGAATCACAATTTCAAGCAGCCTGCAGAACATTTCATAGCCGACTGCGGCAATATGTCCATGCTGTTCTATACCTAAAATATTTCCTGTGCCTCGAATCTCAAGATCTCGCATCGCAATCTTAAAGCCTGCTCCAAGTTCAGAAAAGTCAATAATTGCCTTTAATCTTTTTTCAGCTTCCGGTGTAACCGGTCTGTTTTTCGGTAGTAAGAGATATGCATAAGCGCGGTGCTTATAGCGTCCTACCCTGCCGCGCAATTGATGCAAATCAGCTAAACCAAAATGGTCTGCCTCATTAATAAATATCGTATTTACATTCGGAATATCGAGGCCTGACTCTATTATTGTTGTAGATACAAGGATATCTGTCCTCCCATTAATGAAATCTGCTGTTTTCTTCTCCAGGTCTCCTTCCGGCATTTGCCCATGAGCGACAGTAATGCTCGCTTCCGGGACTATCTTCCTGACGGTTTCTGCAATATGATTTATATTTCTTACGCGATTGTGTACAAAATATACCTGTCCGTCACGATTTAATTCATGGAGTATTGCATTCCTTATTACCTCTGGATCAAAACGCAATAAATTTGTCTGTATTGATTGTCTGTCCTGGGGCGCTGTATTCAAAGATGAAATATCTCTTATGCCCAAGAGTGACAAATGCAACGTGCGTGGGATTGGAGTTGCAGTTAACGTGAGGACGTCTACCGATTCTCTCAGCTTCTTTAGTTTTTCCTTGTGCGCTACACCAAATCTTTGTTCTTCATCTATTACTATTAATCCGATATCCTTGAAGGTAACATCTTTCTGGACCAATCTGTGCGTTCCAATTACAATATCTACCTTTCCCTCTTTTAAATCCTCCAGTATCTCCTTTTGCTCTTTTCGTGTTTTGAATCTGCTTAACACATCAATATTAACGGGATAGTCTGCCATTCTATCAATAAATGTTCTGTAATGCTGCTGTGCCAGTAAGGTTGTCGGTACCAGGACGGCGACCTGCTTTCCATACATTACGGTTTTAAATGCTGCTCTTATTGCAATCTCTGTTTTTCCATATCCTACATCTCCACAAATTAGTCTGTCCATCGGCTTTGATGATTCCATGTCATCCTTAATATCACTTATAGCCTGTATCTGATCTTCAGTCTCCTGGTATATAAATTCAGACTCAAATTTTCTCTGCCATTCAGAATCTCTCGGGTAGGCAATGCCCTGTTTTGCTTCTCTGATTGCCTGCATGGAAATGAGTTCGGTTGCCATGTCTTGAACGGCTGCTGTTGCAATTTGTTTTTTCCTTTCCCATGTTCTGTTGCCCAATTTACTAAGCTTTGGCTTGCGCTCAGAGCCGGATATGTATTTCTGTACTAATTCAATCTTTGTGGCAGGCACATAGACCTTTGCTTCTTCATCGAACTCAAGTGTAAGAAATTCACCACAACTACCTGACTCATTATCACTATTGAGTATTTGCATTCCCAGGAACCTTGCTATGCCGTGACTCGCGTGTACTACCAAGTCTCCCACTGCCAAATCAAGAAATGAATCGATTGCCTTTGACGGAATCAGACTCTTTGGTTCTCTTCTCAGTCGGTAGCGATGGAATATCTCATGATGTGTAAGAAACGCGGTTGAGATATCTTCAAACAAAAAACCATGGTTGAGATGCCCGATTTGATACTCTATATGATTGGAAAGAGAACGTTTGCTTGCAACCTTCCTGGTTCTTTTCGGTTTTGTCTTAAGGGGAGCTAGCGGGAAAATAATGTCTGGTGACAGGAGTTCGCTCAGCCTCTGCTCCTCAGCCTGATTACTACAGAATATTATGGTATTTTTGTGAGAGGTTCTTATCTCCCCGATCTTTTTAATTGAATTATCTACATCGTGGTCAAAATAATCCAGGGCTTTTATATTAAATGAAAATGTATTCTCACGTTTAAGTGTTAACCGGGAAAGATATATCTTCCTGAAATCTTTGCATAATTCTAAGATATGATTGAAAGAAAAAATCTTGTCGTGAGATTGTAAGTTATCGTTTATATGCTCTGCCTTGCTTTCAATGTTTCCATACTCCTTAAAAATTATCCACGACTCTTTTGGTATATAATCAATAAGAGAGCTGAACTTGCCTTTCCGCATGTCAGATGTATCTGGTAGAGATAGTTTCTCTTTTGGATGAGCAGGCGCATTTATCTGTTCGGTCTGTACACCAAGTATTTTACATTCATTAACCTTCTTTGCTGACAATTGTGTCTCCGTGTTAAACATACGGATAGAGTCAATTTCGTCCCCAAAGAACTCAATGCGATAAGGCATTCTACCTGCTCTGTTACCTTCCGGAATATCATTACCTTGTTCGTCTTCTTTCAGGGAAGAAAATGGGAAAATGTCGATAATCCCACCCCTCAAGCTGAATTCTCCGGGCAGTTCAACTATACCTGTACGCTCAAAACCACCTTTTATTAACCACTCTACAATAAATTCTTGTTCGCATTCCTGCCCGATCTTGATTGTGAGTATGTTTTTCTCTATTGCTTCCGGCGGAGGGACATGTTGCAAGAGCGACTGGATCGGGGCAATGATAATCCTGCAGGCAGAGTCTTCATTACCTGATAACAGCTTATACAAAACATTAATTTGCTGAACATAAGTGTTGGTGTCAGGTAATGATTCGGCGGAGATTGCGTCCTCTGAGACAGGGAAAAAGATAGGGTTTTCATGAAGAAAAACATTTACATCCTCAAAGACTTCTTCCGCCTCCTCTATGCTCGATGTTACGAAGAGTATTTCCCCATTTCTGGAAAGGTCCTTATCACTTGCCAGACCGGCAATGAGAAAAGCAGCCGAAGAACCCCACAACCCCTGAACATGACAATCCTTTCCTGATATCAGGCTCTCTGCAATCTGCTTATACTTTGTGTCTTTACGAATAAGCTTAAGTGTATTTTTCACAAGGAAATTATACTTACCTTTTCATAACCGGGCAAGAGTTTATGCTCAAGTGACTGTCCGAGCGCTATTATGTTCAGCTAATCTGCTGACAGCTATGTTATTGAATTAAGAAGAACATTCCGTTTACCTATTAAATAACAATTTGTGAAGACAATGATAAAGCCGCACTTGCAAGGTGGCGTTATTTACTCTAAAATAGCTTAAATACTATTAGTAAATACTTTCAATAAGTCTATTGTGATATAAGCGTTAGTTTCATCCTGGCTGTTACAATATGAATAATGTTTAAGGATTAAGGAATATGAAGTCTTCAAAATATATAGCGGCTGGTATATCTGTAGTAGCACTGATTTGGATTTTATCCGGTATTTTTTTCTCAGGATCCGGGAGTAATGCTAAAGAATCCGTGTTGGGTACCGATCCAACCACAAAAGTTGCAGAAGTCCGTGTCAGGGATATAGCAGCACAGTCATATGCAAATGATATAGTTGTGACAGGACGTACAAATGCATCACGCACTGTTCAAATTAAGGCCAAAACTAAAGGTCAGATTCAGGTGCTTCTGAAAGAAAAAGGAGTTCGAGTTGAAGAACATGAAGTTATCGCGAGAATTGAATTGAGTGATCGTGAAGCCAAAGTCATAGAAGCAAAACAACGATTTGCGCAAAGGCAAATTGAATATGATGCGGCCAAATCATTGGAAGACAAGGGATTTAATTCAAAGGTCACATTAACACGATCCCTTGCTGATCTGGAAACGGCACGTGCCGTACTGACAAAAGTAGTAATTGATCAAGAAAATACGAAAATAAAAGCACCTTTTAAGGGTTTGATTTACGATCAGATGATTGAAGTGGGTGATTATGTTTCAGTTGGTGATACGATGTTTACGGTTGTAGATATGGATCCGATTGAACTAGTGGTCTTTGTTTCAGAACGCAATATTTCCAGTATCAGGCTGGGGCATAACGCTTCAGCAGAATTTTATAATGGTGATACTGTCACGGGCAAAGTGAGCTATATTGCTCCCGTTGCATACCAGGCAACAAGAACATTCCGTGTCGAAATTTCTACTCCCAATCCCGGTTATTCAATAAAGGACGGCCTGACGGCAAAAGTCAGAATTTCGGTAGAAGAAAAAAAAGCACACAAAATTTCACCCTCTGTTCTGTCACTGAATGACGTGGGTCAGATAGGAGTAAAGATTGTGGATGCTCAGAATAAAGTGCAATTTGTTCCGGTAACAATTTTGTCAGACACATCAGATTATATGTGGATTCTCGGGCTTCCGGAAAACGTAAAGTTAATTACGGTGGGACAGGATTTTGTATCCCACGGTCAGGCTGTCCGACCGGTAGCGGCGGACGGAGATGGCCTGCTATGATCCACGCCGCTATTCATCACTGCCGAACGGTCCTTTCGATACTGATTTTGCTGCTTATTGCCGGAACATATGCTTATATTAATATTGCAAAAGAATCTTCACCGGATATTGATATTCCACAAATTTATGTCTCCATGTCTCTGGAAGGGATATCTCCAGACGATTCAGAGCGATTGTTACTGCGTCCAATGGAGCAGGAACTGGCAACTATTGAAGGTGTAAAGGAGATGAAATCCACTGCCTATCAGGGAGGAGGATTTGTTCTGCTGGAATTTCAGGCAGGGTTTAACAAGGATATCGCTCTGGACGACGTACAGAAAGCAGTGGATCAGGCCAGACCGGAATTGCCGGATGATGTAGAAGAGCCGAGCGTTACAGAGGTTAATTTCAGCCTGTTCCCGGTATTAGTTGTTACGCTCTCCGGCAATATGCCGGAACGTACATTGTTGAAATTAGCACAAAATTTACAGGATAGGATAGAGACAATTTCCTCTGTACTGGATGTAAATATTGCCGGTGACAGAGAGGAGCTTGTTGAAATCCTCGTAAACCCGGAGTTGCTTGAGAGCTATGCGTTAAATGGCAATGACATCATGAATTTATTTAAGGTGTCCAATCGTCTTGTTGCTGCGGGCAATCTGGATACCGGGGCCGGACGTTTTGCAATCAAAGTACCGGGCCTTTTCGAAACAGTCCACGACGTCATGAACATGCCGTTGCGTGTGAATGAAGATTCCGTCATCAAGGTACGTGATATCGCGGAAATCCGACGGACTTTCAAAGACCCTGATAGTATTGCACGTCTACGCGGTGAGCGGGCTATCGCTATCGAGGTGGTTAAACGTTCAGGTGAGAACATTATTGACACGGTAAAAGCGGTACGAAAGATAGTCGCTGAGGAGAGTAAATTCTGGCCTCAAGACGTTGAAGTCTCTTTTACACAGGACGAGTCAGAAACAATTAAAACAATGTTGCTTGATTTGCAGAACAACGTAATCAGCGCCATTATTCTGGTGATGATAGTAGTCGTCTTTGCGCTTGGTGTTCGTACTGCAACGCTTGTGGGAATTGCCATTCCCGGCGCATTTTTGACCGGTATTTTTGTTATCTATGTAATGGGTCTTACGGTAAACATCGTTGTACTTTTCAGCCTTACCCTTTCAATTGGGATGTTGGTTGATGGCGCTATTGTCGTCACTGAGTACGCAGACAGGAAATTGTCAGAAGGAGTCCCACGAGACAAGGCCTACGGCGAAGCAGCAAGACGTATGGCCTGGCCGATCATATCTTCAACCGCAACAACATTGGCAGCATTTGCGCCGCTTCTGTTCTGGCCGGATACTGTTGGTGAGTTTATGAAATATATGCCGATCACTCTGATCGCGGTACTGGCTTCATCCATGCTCATGGCACTTATCTTTGTTCCGACACTGGGCGCTTTATATGGAAAACCCGGTGCCGCCGGTGACCCAAAGATGATGCGGATGTTGACTACTTCGGAAGATGGGGACCTCAAAACAATTACCGGTTTCACCGGATTGTACCTTACCGTGTTAGAAGTTGCGCTAAAACGCCCCGGACGAATCCTTCTTCTGGCTCTTGTGTTGCTGATAGGTGTTCAGTCTGCTTACATGAAATTTGGAAAAGGTGTTGAATTCTTTCCAAGTATTGAACCGGATTTTGCCTCAGTCCTGATCCACGCCAGAGGCAATTTGTCTATTTACGAACAGGATAAATTGGTCAAAGAAGTGGAAGATATTGTCCTTGAAGTAGACGGCATTGAAACCATGTACTCGCGTATTGGAACATCAAAACAGAAGGGAACAGATCTGCCGGAAGACGCAATTGGACAAATTCAAATTGCATTTACTGATTGGGATACACGCAAACCGGCAAGCGAAATTTTAAATGAAATTAGAGAAAGAACGAGCAGTCTTGCTGGTATCTTTATCGAAACCCGTAAGCAGAAAGAAGGCCCTGCCGCCGGTAAAGCCGTAGAAATTCAAATCGCCTCTCGCTTCCCGGAGAAGCTGGGACCAGCGACAGTGCAAATCCTGCACATCTTGGAGGAACTGGGTGATTTTCGGGACATCGAAGATACAAGACCTCTTCCCGGAATCGAATGGGAGTTGGAAGTTGACAGGGCACAGGCTTCAAAATTCGGAATGGATATAACTACCATTGGTAACTATATCCGCATGGTAACAAACGGTTTGAAAGTAGCTGAATACAGGCCGGATGACAGTGATGACGAAATCGATATTGTAATTCGTCATGGTACGGAACAGCGGACTTTGGACCAACTGGACAATGTTCGTATTGAAGGTGCTAACGGATCAGTCCCGATCAGCAGTTTTGTTAATCGTTCCGCGCAGCCTGCCGTAGGAGTGATCTATCGTTCTGATCAAAGACGGATAGTCACGGTAAAGGCCGATTTGCCACCTGAGATCAACATTAACGCAAAAGTTGAACAGATAAAAGGATGGCTGAGTAAAAAACTTGATAAACTCGATCCGGAAGTAGAAATCACATTTAAAGGGCAGGATGAAGACCAGCGCAATTCACAGTCTTTTCTGACAAAAGCTTTTATTGTGGCGCTGTTTATGATGGCAATAATTCTGGTCACACAGTTTAACAGCTTTTACAGCGCCTTTTTGATCCTGACGGCGGTGATCATGTCTACAATTGGTGTGATGATTGGTTTGATGGTAACCGGTCAACCATTCGGCATTGTTATGACCGGCGTTGGTGTAATTGCCCTGGCCGGAATTATCGTGAACAACAATATCGTGCTGATCGATACGTTTGATCATCTGCGTCGCCAATATGGCGATAGTATGGATATTCGAGAAATTATCCTGCGCACAGGAGCGCAGCGTCTCCGGCCTGTCCTGCTCACTACGATTACGACGGTTATCGGGCTGATGCCTATGGTCCTCCAGTTGAATATTGATTTTATATAGCGTAAGACCAGTTATGGCGCACCCTCAACACAATGGTGGGTTCAGCTCTCAACAGCAATTGTTTTTGGCCTCAGCTTTTCAACTGTTTTGACGCTTGTTGTCACACCCGCTGCCCTGATGTGGCGCGAAAAGGCTGCTCCGTCCTTAAGCAATCTGAAAAAACGTTTATGGAAACTCAAATTAAAAAAAAATTCCTCGTATGTGAGTTAAACCAACTTAAGACTTTAACCAAAATTGAGTGATTATATTTTCTATATTGTAGTAGCCGCCCGCCTAGGCGGGCATTTCTCAGCGTTAGATGGGCGTATGTGAATTTCTCGAAAGTTACGCAACCTACTAAAGGATGCTTTTCCTCTAACTTTAGTCACTTTAGTTCACTTCACACTTTAGGCACTTATTTAAACTTATAGCTCACCACAATCACTAATGGTGACCTGTTTCGATGGTTCACCCATTCGTGATCCCAGTGCCTCTATCTTTTTGACTATATCCATACCCTCAGATACCTTTCCAAAGACAACGTGCTTATCGTCAAGCCATGGAGTAACGACAGTAGTAATAAAAAATTGAGAACCGTTTGTATTGGGGCCCGCATTTGCCATTGACAAAAGTCCCGGCTCGGTGTGTTTGAGTTCAAAGTTCTCATCTTCGAATTTTGATCCGTAGATCGACTTACCACCTGTCCCGTTATGGTTCGTAAAATCACCACCCTGGATCATAAAATCTGGAATGACCCGGTGAAATGTACTCTCCTTATACCCAAACCCCTTTTCGCCTGTACACAAGGCACGAAAATTCTCAGCTGTTTTGGGGGTAATATCCGTACGTAACTCAATCTCTATCCTCCCAAGGACTTCACCATCAGTTTCTACGTCAAGAAAGACGTTTACCGGTTCCATAATTTATCTCCTTTTTTTTAATATTAGTAAAAAATTATATCAATAGTTCCTTCTCTTTTATATCTTTCTTAATACCATTCACCGTAAGAAAATATTATGTAGAAAATTGGATATAAAAGCAAGTATAAGATTAGCAAAATTTGAGTAACTGATAACACACTAACCGGCAGAAGCGGAATAGTGCAGTTTGGAAGAATATTTTACTACTAAATACTTGAAGGTAAAACCGTTGATAGTCTCACTGGTAAAACAAGTAAATTACCTATCAATGAGTTATTTTGGAATTGGCACTTAACAAACAAATAGTACAGTGTTATAATTTTTATTCTGTTATTGAATTTAAATTTAATAAATCCTCCCTAATACCCCTTTTTCAAAGGGGAAATATATATGAGAAGTAAGTTATTTTTTCCTGAACCCTTAATAAATATCTTTTAAAATGATGTCTGTCTATTTATCAAATTTGTTCCTAGAAAACTGGCGTTACTCATTTATACCGGTTATTTAAAAATATTATACCGATAAATTATGATAATACATATACTCATAGTCATTCTTGCTTTTATGTATTGCCTTTTTCTTATTTGTGCTTTGAGCCAGAAAAAATACAAGATAGCACTGCCCGGATACTTCCTAATTGCCGGTGGACTTCTCTTTTTAAAGTTTAGCCCACAGTTTGCAATAAAAACACATGAGAAAAAGGTAGATCTATTAGATTTCACAGATCTCACTGTTCTCATGGATCGCATTTACAATCTTAACATACTATCGTTTTGGATCATTGGTGTCGGATTGGCGCTCTCTTTCTTCGCTAATTTGTACATTACTTTTCATTGCAGAAATGCTATCTTCCCGTTTTTATGGAAACAGAATAATCAATAGATCAAGCTTAACTAAGAACAGTTGCTGAGATTAAGGGATATTGATATAGCAAAGGCATTCTTCTTAGAGAATGAATAAAAATTTAACATATTACATCATATAAATCCCCTGAATTTAAATTCTAAAAATCCAATTTTTTGAAAGGGAAAAAGATGACAATTAGAAATATCCATGAAGAGTAAGGTCTTTTTTATTGAAACCAGGAATGGTGAATCACTTGCTTCATTAGCTGAAAAGGTGAAGCTTCTTTACGATGCTGCAGAACTTGAGAGCATCGTAAAGCGAGGTGACATGGTCGCAGTAAAAACCAGTTTTGGGGAAAAGGGAAATATCGGCCACCTTAAACCTCCAATAATCAAAGCTGCTGTGGATAAAGTAAAATTAAGCGGCGGAAAACCTTTTCTGGTTGAGACAAATACGTTATATGTGGGAAAACGGTCTAACACGGTAGACCATTTAATGCTTGCTCATGAGCATGGATTTACGATAGAAAACACAGGAGCTCCTGTTGTTATTGGAGATGGACTTTTTGGAGAACACAATTGTATTGTTCCTATTAATCAGAAATTGTGTAAAAATGCATATATTTCCGGTGTGGCAAAGGCATCTAATACCATTATTTCTCTTGCTCACGTTACAGGGCATCTTGCTACCGGTATGGGAGCAACATTTAAGAATGTCGGTATGGGATTGTCATCAAGGGGAGGTAAGCTGGCCCAACACTCCGGGGTAATACCTCAGATTATCAGCAAAAATTGTAAAACATGCAAGGTGTGTCAGACTTGGTGTCCCGCAGATGCAATTACTATGGACGATAATACCGCGGTAATTAATCCTGATACATGTATTGGTTGTGGCGAATGTCTGGCCGTCTGTCAATTCAGTGCTGTTAAGATCGCATGGGATGAGGACACTGCAAATTTACAGAAAAAAGTCGCGGAATATTGCCTGGCAATTTTAGGAAAGAAAAGGGAGAAGGCAGCGTTCTTTAATTTCCTCACACACATTACAAAACATTGTGACTGTATGGATGAACCGTTTGAACCGGATATCTCAGATATCGGCATCGTTGTTTCAAGAGACCCGGTAGCCGTTGAAAAAGCAACGATAGACTTAATAAACGAACACACCGGAAAAGATTACTTTAACCATATCTGGCCGGAAATTGATTATACCGTGCAGCTTAACCACGCCCATGAAATCGGTTTGGGCAATATCGAGTATGATCTGGTAAATGTTACTTCTGATCATAGGTAATTATTCACCGCAAAGGCGCCAAGTACGCAAAGAAAAGAAATATCTTTAAAGCTAAAAAAAAACGTTCTGCGGTGAACTGTCTCTCTTTCTATTTCATTCGGGTTGGGAACTTGCATTTTAGAATCTCTAAATAATGAATTTATCTAAACGTAAAGTAATAATATTTGGCCTGGATGCAGCCCCACCGGAACTGGTTTTTGATAAGTGGCTTGATTATCTGCCTAATATAAAACGTCTTGTCTCAAACGGTATCTCCGGCAAACTGGAAAGTACGATACCCGCTATCACATGCCCGGCATGGGCATCAATGGTTACCAGCGCGAACCCGGGTAAACTGGGAATCTACGGTTTCAGGAATAGGGCTAATTATGATTACGAAGGTCTGCATTTTGCAGATTCTAACACAGTCAAGGAAGAAACCATCTGGAATATACTTGCACGGCATGGTAAAAGACCAATCATCATCGGCGTACCACTGACATATCCTCTCAAAACTATTCACAATGGTTTAATGATCAGCTGCTTCCTTACACCGGACAAAAACCATCAGTATACCTGGCCTGACGAGTTGAAGCATGAGGTGGAAAGGGTTTCAGACGGCTATATACTGGACGTAAAAGATTTCAGGGGTGTAGAGAAAGAGCAGGTTCTACACACAATCTATGAAATGACAAGAAAGAGGTTTAAACTTACCCGGCATTTTATACAAAATAAAGATTGGGATTTTCTCATGATGGTGGAAATGGGAACAGACAGAATACAACACGCCTTCTGGAGATTCTTTGATGACAGACATCCTGCATACTTACCAGGTAATAAATATGAGAATGTTATTTTTGACTACTACAAATATATAGATGATGAAATTGGTCGAACCATTGCGTTATTAGACGAGGACGCCCTTATCTTGATAGTCTCAGACCACGGAGCCATGATGATGGAAGGTGGTATCTGCATAAACGAGTGGCTGATAAATAATGGATATCTCAAGCTGATACATTATCCTGATGAAGTTACGCAAATCAGCAAACACCTGATTGATTGGGACAAAACCACGGTGTGGGGTGAGGGAGGTTACTATGGAAGATTATTCTTTAATGTAAAAGATCGTGAACCGAGAGGGATAGTGCCAAAACAGAATTATGAATTTTTCAGAAATGAGTTAATAACGGCCCTTGAAGATCAGAGAGATGAGACAGGCCGGAAAATTAATACCAGGGTCTTTAAGCCGGAGGACATTTACACAGAATGCAGAAACATACCACCAGATTTGATTGTATATTATGGTGACCTGGCCTGGAGATCTATTGGCAGCGTAGGACACAATACTTTATGGACAAACGAGAATGATACCGGCGCTGATGATGCAAATCACTCTCAACACGGAATATTTGTGATGAGTGGTAATAACGGATATCATTCTGAAAAGAGAGATGATCTGCAGATAATGGATGTGACACCTACTGTCCTTAACCAAATGGGAATTGATATCCCATGGTATATGGAAGGAAAAGTTATCCAATAAACTATGAAAGATTTTTTCTGGGCACTGAAGTTTTTAACAACGATTCCTGCCGGTAAAAGATGGTGTGAAAGACAACCAACGGTGGGGAAGGTAGTATTCTGGTTTCCCATAATTGGCTTGCTAATAGGGTTTATGTTGACATTTATATATATCCCTGCAACTCGATTCTTTCCACATCTGGTTGCCGATGCAATAATTTTGATCATTTACATTGTTGTAACGGGCGGTTTTCACCTTGATGGGTTTGCTGATACCTGCGATGGTATTTTTGGGGGAAGCACCAGGGAAAGACGGCTAGGCATAATGCGGGACAGTCAGATAGGAAGTTATGGCGCATTGTGCCTTATCTGTACTGTTGGCCTGAAATATATATGCCTAGTTTCCATTGATCCTAAATCTATTGCCGGGTTATCTTTTATCTCTGACTACAAAACAATAAATGATTTGAATCCTGTATATCTCTATGCTTGCGAGAAAGGTAAAGTTCTTCTCTTTATGTGCGCTATTGGCCGTTGGTCTCAAATACTGGGTGCCGCGCTGTCAAACTATGCACGAGACGAAGGAGGTACGGGGAAAATAATTATTGAAAACGTCAAAATAAGACATGCTCTCTTTTCTTCGTTCGTACCGGGAATACTTATATTTTTGTTTTGTGGAATTAAGGGAATTTTTATATTCTTTATCGTATTCATTATTGTTATTTTTTTCGTTTCATACATTAAAAAGAAAATTGGCGGAATGACAGGAGACACCCTGGGTGCTTTAAATGAACTAAGTGAATTGACGGTATTACTTTCTTTTTTAGTTATTTAAGAATTGCCACAAAGTCACTAAAACGCCAAGATTCTTCTTTGTTGTTTTTTTCTTTGCAATCTCAGAGTTTTCTGCGATTAACTCAACTTTATGTCAGAACTAACACTCATAATCGGTGGTACAAGAAGCGGTAAGTCCGCGTTTGCAACAAAGCTTGCAAAAAACCACAAGCATGTTTGTTATATTGCAACTGCAGATTCCGGACAATCTTCACAGGCTAATGACGCTGAGATGCTTGAGCGAATACAAAAACACCGGAAGAGTAGGCCAGCAGAGTGGAAAACGATTGAAGCACCCTTAGCGCTCGATAAGGCTATTTCAAATATTAATGGAACTGTCGATGTTATATTAATTGATTGTATTACCATTTATGTCACAAATATGCTTCTTGGCAGCCATAAAGAAGAAGGAGATGAGCACATAATCGATGCAATAAACAAATTGTGTAGTGTTTGTAAGAATACACCTTTTCATGTTATAATCGTAACCAATGAAGTTGGTTACGGAGTTGTACCTGATAATGCGATTTCGAGGAGGTTTCGCGATATTGCAGGTTACGCTAACCAGATTATTGCTAGAGAAGCAGACAATGTATATCTTGTTACTGCAGGAATTGAAAACAAGATTAAATAATTATTTTTTTGGAAGGAGATAGAATGAAATTTTTTATTGATACAGCCGATGTAAATGAGATAAAAGAAGCAGAGAGTCTCGGTATCCTGGATGGTGTGACAACCAACCCTACACTGATATCAAGAACCGGACGACCTTTTAAGGAAACTATTGAAGAGATATGTACAATCGTAAAAGGTCCGGTAAGTGCCGAAGTAGTCAGTACTGATACTGAAGGTATAATTAAAGAAGGAAGGGATTTGGCAAAAATAGCGGATAACATTGTCGTAAAAGTTCCCCTCATTAAGGATGGACTAAAGGCAGTGAAGGTTCTTACTTCAGAAGGAATAAAGGTGAACGTAACCCTCTGCTTTTCATCAAATCAGGCCCTGCTTGCTGCAAAGGTAGGCGCCACTTATATCAGCCCGTTTGTTGGCAGGCTTGATGATAAAGGGCACACGGGGATGGAAGTAATTGATGAGATTAGAACTATCTATGATAATTATGGTTTTGAGACAGAGATAATCGTTGCCAGTATTCGAAATCCATTACATGTAAGAGACGCTGCTCTTATGGGTGCTGATATAGCGACAATACCATTTGCAGTATTCAACAATATTGTAAAACACCCATTGACTGATGAAGGGCTGAAGAATTTTCTCGCGGACTGGGAAAAGGTGCCCAAATAAGCGGGAAGAAATTGTATCTCTTTGGCCAGCGTTGATAAAGAGTAACTACAGGCTAATATGTACTTTGTTTTATGGCAAAGTGCATATTAGCACTAGCCATCAGGCTTGAGTTTGCGGACAAAGGTATGGATCTCTCCATCGTCTTCATCTATTTGCAGCAATTCATTTCCCGTCTTTTCACACCACGCCTTAATGTCACTCTTTATTCCATCATCGGTTGAAATAATTTCCAGGATTTGTCCGGTCTCCAATTCTTTTATTTTTTGAGACGCCTTAAATACAGGCATCGGACAGAGTAAACCGTAGCAATCCAGCGTAAAGTCAGGTTTCATAAGCTAAAAATCCTTTCCTTTTGAAAGAAATCAAATATCTGGTAAGTCGCAATTTATAATCGTTTGCTAACATTTTGTAGAAAAAATTTTAAGATTACCGTCTGATATTTTTAACGATTCTTGTATAAAAAAGAGACGAAATAATTTCCTAAGTGTAACCTGACCAAAACAAACAGTAAGTATTATATATTTTTTTGTAGAAAATGTAAAACAAGTTGTGTAAGTTTTACGGAAGTCTGTTTAAAATCTGAACAACAAGAATACCCTGTTTGTGGAGACATTATGAACATACTAGCCATAGGTGCCCACCCGGATGATATTGAATTTGGATGTGGTGGTACATTACTAAAATATAGTGAGAAGGGACATAAAGTATATATACTGGTAATGTCAAAGGGTGGTAAAGGAGGAGATCTTGAAGTCAGACAAAAAGAGCAGGAAAACTCCGCACGAATATTAGGAGTAGAAAAGTTGTACTTTGGTGATTATAAAGACACAGAAATCGTACAGAGCCAGAAACTTATTGCAGAAATAGAAGGTTTTCTAAAAGAGATAAAACCCGGTTTTATTTTTGTTAATTATTTTGATGACACGCATCAAGATCACAGAAACCTGGCCGTTTCGACAATATCAGCAACAAGGTATATTCAGAATGTACTTTTTTACGAAGGACCAACTACACAAAATTTCACGCCCAATGTATTTGTCGATATTACAGGCACCCTTGATACAAAGTATAATTGCCTGAATGCGCACGTCTCCCAGGTTTCAAGAACTAACATTGAAGGTCTATCGATCATTGAAGCGGCTAAATCAGCAGCACATTTCAGAGGTATTCAGGGCAGGGTAAATTACGCGGAAGCATTTAATTCTTTACGCTTATTCATAAATACTTAATGGTACAAAATTTTACGATCCCTCATTCGAGACCCACATTAGATGAAAGTGATCTATTTTCGGTATCTGAAGTAATTCGTTCAGGACTAATCGTCCAGGGTGAAGTGGTAGAGAAATTTGAGAAAAAGGCGGCAAAGTTTATCGGTGTTAAGGGTGCAGTGGCAACGAATACGGGAACATCCGCGCTACATCTCTCTCTTCTTGCCATTGGAATAAAAAAAGGTGATTCCGTCGCTATACCAAGTTTTGTATGCACGGCCTTGCTAAACGTGGTAAAGTACGTTGGTGCACATCCAATCCTGGTAGACATTGATCCTGAAACGTACAATATAGATATTCACGATCTGAAAAAAAGAATAAAGAAATCTACAAAGGCAATAATTTTACCACATCTGTTTGGTTTGCCTGCAGATATCGATGAGATCATTTCACTTGGAATCCCCGTTATTGAAGACTGCGCACAAGCGATCGGAGCAGTTTATAAAGGGAAAAAAGCGGGAAGCGTTGGTAGGATCTCCTGTTTCTCGTTCTACGCAACGAAAGTCCTTTCTACAGGGGAAGGTGGAATGGTAATGTCTAATTCTAAAAATTTGCTAAAAAAAATCAGAGATTTCAGAGATTATGATAATAAGAAAAACTACACCGTTCGTTACAATTATAAGATGATGGATATTCAGGCCGCAATGGGTATAACACAACTTAAAAAGTTGAATTCTTTCGTATTGAAAAGAGTGAATATTGCAAAAAGATATTCGTCAGAGTTACAGGAATTTTGCAATGTCCCTTCTCTCCGTTATAAAGGCAGAGAACATATTTTTTTTCGTTTCCCTATTCAAATACAAGGAAGCATTCCAAAGGCGCTGAGTTTCTTTTCCGAAAGAGGAGTAACCTGCGCACGGCCCATCTTTAAGCCAATACATAAATACCTTCAAATTAATGGATTCCCAAATACTGATACAGTCTGGAACAATACTATTTCTATACCAATATATCCATCCTTAACCGATAAAGAATTCTGTAAAGTCCTGGATGTTCTTAAACTATATCTGAAAAGGAATACATAAATTGAAAAGTACATTTGTTAATTCCAGAATCAGAGACTATATCCCATGTAAACATAATATTGTAATATTCTTCATATTTATCTTTTTTATCTGCCCGGCTGTAAGGCATTGGTTTTTCCATCAAAAGGTTGAATGGTTATATGCATTAATCATATCATCTCTGATTAGCTATTTATGTATTCCTGTGGTTAAAAGGATTGCTCTAGGACTAAACATTACTGACAACCCTGATAATAAAAGAAAAATACACAAAACCCCTACTGCCCTTCTTGGTGGAGTTGCCGTATATCTCGCATTTGCAAGTACAATTATCTATACCAACGCTTATTCTTTAGAATTAAAAGGTGTTGCTATTGGGGCCACCATCGTATTTGTTGTAGGGCTTATTGATGATATTGTATGCCTTCGCGCGAGATTAAAGCTGCTTGTTCAGATCATAGCAGTATCTATTATGATTTATTATGGTGTGGTAGCAGATTTTCTACCAAATGTCTGGTGGGGTTATACATTGGAGATTGCTATAACGTTCATATGGATGCTTGGTATAACTAATTCACTAAACTTCTTCGACGGAATGGATGGCCTTGCTGCTGGCCTCACGATAATATGTTCTGTATTCTTGAGTATTCTTGCGATACAAACACATCAATATTATTTGATGATTCTCTCAATTACATTAGCTGGAAGTTGTTTAGGGTTTTTACCATTTAATTTAAGATACAAAAAGCCCGCTTTAATTTTTCTTGGTGATGCAGGAAGTACTTTTGTGGGATTCTTGTTAGCGAGTATGATCATCGTAGGAGACTGGGGTTCCAAGTCTCCCATAAAGGCCTACGCAATGCCCGTACTCATAATGGGTATATTTATCTTTGATATGACTTATACAACTATTTCCAGAATTGCCTCACATAAAGTTGCAAATTTCAGAGAATGGTTGGAATTCACCGGTAAGGACCATCTTCATCATAGACTTACCACTCTTGGATTGAGCCCTAAACAGACCGTTCATTTTATCTATTTTCTTACGGCATCACTGGGTATGAGTGCACTGGTATTGAGAAACGGGAAGGTTCTTGATGCCTTATTGCTCCTGATTCAAGCAGTATTCATCTACATCATTATTGTTATATTGATGGTGAGAGGAAAAATAAAAAACAGAAGGAAAGAAGATCCGATAGAATAAAGTGAAAAAAACCGGAAGCATTGTATGTAGCACTATTCTTTTGTATTGTAATGCTTTATCATAATATCTCTTCTTCAAGGAGTATCAGCATTCAAGATATCCCCCATTTTACATACCTTATAATTCAACCAGATTGTTCATCTTTAAAATGACCATTTATTGATCCTGTGATTCAAAGAAAAATACGTTAACTTTCCAAAGTGATTTGCTATAATTTGCCAATGGAAGAATATATTTTTCTCGATGATATAGCAACGGCCGACGTAGCAATAGAGTCTCGTGGAGATACTCTGGAGGAATTGTTCTCTGCGTCAGCAATGGCAACTTTTGAAGTAATGGCAGATACCAGTGGCATTCAACTGAAAATCAAGAAAGTTCTGCATCTGGAGAATTCAGAAATAGATGGTTTGCTGTTTGACTGGCTTGCCGAAATAATATACTTAAAAGATGCAGAATATATGCTTTTCGGTAAATATGATATAAAGATAACAAAAAACAGTAACTACCAACTTGATGCGGAAATACTTGGTGAAGAAATTAATCAATCTAAACACGATCTCAGATGTGATGTAAAGGCGATAACCTTTCACCTGTTCGAAGTGTATGAAAAGGACGGTAAATGGATATCCAGATTTATTCTGGATATATGAAACTACTCTAAGCGTTGGTCGTTTTTTCCTCTCCCCTTTGGGGAGAGGGTAAAGTCCTCGGCATTTTTTGTCCGGGGAGGGTGAGGGGACAAATAAAAGGCAATAACATGGAAACCAAAATGAAAGTTAATAAAATCTCAGACTGTTTATGGGAGATCCCCAAAACAGAGAAAGAAGGCATGCTTGTCCCGGCAAGAATATACGCAAGCGACACACTTCTTGAGCACATGGATAAAGGTGTTTTTGAGCAAATTACTAATGTAGCCTGCCTGCCCGGTATTCAGAAATACGCGCTCTGTATGCCTGACGGTCATTGGGGATACGGGTTTCCTATTGGCGGTGTAGCCGCTTTTGATACTAAAGATGGTATTATCTCTCCCGGTGGAATAGGTTTTGACATAAATTGCGGAATGAGATTGATGACTACAAATTTAAAAGTAGATGAAGTAAAGCCTCGGCTCCGGGAACTCGTAAACGAGTTATTCCGGGCTGTTCCAGCAGGAGTGGGTGCCAAGGGCTCCCTGAAGGTTTCAGTATCACAGCTTAAAGAAATCATGGAAAGAGGAGCGGACTGGTGTATAGAGAATGGTTACGGCTGGCCTCATGACCGTGAAAAGATAGAAGAACGTGGGCATATCCCCGGTGCGGACCCATCAAAGGTGAGTGAAAAGGCCATATCGAGAGGAATAAACCAGTTAGGCACTCTTGGTTCCGGGAACCATTATCTTGAAATTCAGCTGGTGACAATAGAAAATATCTTTGACGAGAAGGTGGCAAACATATTCGGAATCAGAGAACAAAATCAGATAGTCATTATGGTGCATTGCGGGTCGAGAGGTTTTGGCCATCAAGTCGCGACAGACTACCTGCGGGTATTCGATAAAGCAATGAAGAAGTACGGTATGACGGTAAGAGACAGAGAACTTGCCTGTGCTCCTTTTAAATCTCCGGAAGGTTCAGACTATTATAAGGCAATGCTTTGCGCCGCAAATAGTGCCTTTGCAAACAGGCAGATCATTACTCACAGGATCAGAGAAAGCTTCTCAAAAGTTTTTGATACCGATGCTGAAAAACTGGGAATAGAGATAGTGTATGACGTGGCCCACAATATCGCAAGAGTAGAGAAATATAAAATAAACGGTAAAGAGAAAGAAGTCTTAGTCCACAGAAAAGGTTCAACAAGGTCATTCGGACCCGGCAGCAAGGAGCTTCCTGAAATCTACAAAGACGTCGGACAACCCGTTATTGTAGGTGGTTCAATGCAAACCGGTTCCTATCTGCTGGCAGGTACTGAAAAGGCAATGGAGGAAACATTTGGATCGACAATGCACGGTGCAGGCAGGACGATGTCAAGAAGTGCCGCCAGAAAAAAAGCAAGAGGTGACCAACTCCTGAAGGCTATGGACAAAGATGGCATTCTTGTTAAGACCGCATCAATGTCAGGCCTGGCAGAAGAAGCCGGCATTGCCTATAAGGACATATCAGAGGTCGTTGAAACTATGGACAAATTGGGTATAACAAAAAAAGTTGTAAAGCTGAAACCCATCGGAAATATTAAGGGATAACGTAAACCTCAGAATTTGTTTTAAAATGGTTAGAGGTCTTCCATAATCATCCTTACACCACATGAAGTTGAGAATGCAACAATGCTCCGGTAAATAAAGCAATATATTTCTGGCATTCTATAATCCACTTAAGTATATTAACCCGGAAACTATATTAAACCGGAGAAACAATGCGCTGGCTAAACTGGATAAAAAATCATGTCTGGCACTGGTTAAAAAAGATAGCCAAATTTTTTAAGAGTATTATTACCATACCTTTATCTCTATTCTCGAAACGTTCTTCCAGAGGATCAGATTTAGAAGACGATGATGACGAGTATGAAGATGAATATGAGGATGATGAGTACGAGGACAATGCTCAGATCGCTGATTCCACTGATGATCTCACTATAAACAACGAGCCTGGATCCACCCGCAAGCTTAGTTGGTATAAAAGAATACCCGTTACTGTTAAAAATATTATTACTGCACCTTTATCATTATTCTCAAAACGTTCTTCCAAAGGACCAGGTGTAGAGGAGGACGATAATATTCGTGATTTTGGTGCTCCCGATATTACCCTGATAAACCTGGAAAAACTTGCGGCAGAGCTTGCCTGCCACCTTCCGGATCAACAATCATCTAAGGAAAAAGAGGCTGAAATTCAGGAGCTTAAGAACACCATTGGACGTTTACGGCAGGACACCGCTAATGAATCCAAAAAAGCGGCTTTACAGGAACTAAGCAAAAACGAGGTAACAAAGGCAACAGATCTACTAAAAAAATCAGCTCAGAACCAAGCAAAACAATTAGAATATCCATCAACGGATGCTGCCCTTGACTGTATTGACATCGGTAACATCATTTTCTTACAAAGCCCACACAAAGCATTAGCCGCATTTAGAAAAGCGGTAAAACTGGATCCTCTCAATATTGACGCATGGCATAGATTAAGTCGTATTTCATATTGGTCAGGCAATTTAAATGAGTCCAGAAAAGCTTATGAAAAATTTCTTAAATTGGCTGGTGAAGACAAGTCCCTTCAGGCTATTGGTTACGGTAACCTTGGTACTATCTATAAAAACAGTGGACAATTGGATAAGGCCGAAGAGTCTTATTTAAAATCACTCGAAATTAATGAAACTCTCGATCGACAGGAAGATATGGCTTTCGCGAACGGCAATCTTGGTATCATCTATTACACACTTGGAGAGTACGACAAAGCAGAAGAATTTTATCTGAAATCACTTGAAATTAATGAATCACTCGACCGGCAAGAAGGCATGGCGATGCAATACTGTAATCTCGGTATTCTTTATAAAAAACGCGGAGAGCTTGACAAGGCAGAAGAATCTCATCTGAAATCACTTAAAATTAATAAGTCTCTCGAACAAAAGAGAGGCATGGCTGCTGACTACGGCAATCTTGGCAACATCTACAAAATCCATGGAGAGCTTGACAAGGCAGAAGAATCTCATCTGAAATCACTTGAAATTAATAAATCCCTCGAACAAAAAAAAGGTATGGCTTCAGACTACGGCAACCTTGGCAACGTCTATAAACTTCATGGAGAACTGGACAAAGCCTGCGACTATTGGAAGAAAAGCCTGGAGTTGTTTTCCAGTATTAAAGCAAAAGAACAGATCAGTCAGACAAAAAAGTTAATTGCAGATAACGGTAAAACAGATAGTTAAAACAGGAAATACATTACACCAGTTTATTTCATTCACAAGTTGGAAGAAAGCCATTATAATCCTGTAGAAAAGGATTGGCCCAACACCCCGGTATTATTCAAGGACAAGGCACTGTTCTCAATAAGAACGTGGTGGGTAGTATGGAGTGGTGATGCAAAACGTGAAAACAAGTTAATGTGCAGGAAGGATAATTTATTCATGGCAAAAATTGGAGTATTAAACAACTTAAGAGTGGTAAAAGAAGTTGATTTCGGAGTTTACCTTGACGGCGGAGAGCATGAAGAAATTCTGCTGCCGCGCAAGTATGTTCCTGAAAATTGTAAAGTTGATGATAACATCGAGGTTTTTATCTATCTCGATTCTGAAGACCGTTTTATCGCCACTACCGAAAAGCCCTATGCAATGGTAGGAGACTTTGCCTCGCTGAAAGCCGTTTCAGTCGATTCTGTCGGAGTATTCCTCGACTGGGGATTACTCAAAGATCTGATGGTACCATTCCGTGAACAATCCCCAAATATGGAACAAGGTAAATCGTATGTAGTCAGAGTTTATGTCGATAAGAAAAGTAACCGTATTGCAGCAACCACAAGGCTGGATAGATACCTTGACAACGAGCCAGGCGATTTTTATGCAGGCCAGGAAGTAGAATTGCTGATATGCAATCAGACCGATATCGGTTATAAAGCAATCATAAATGGTACGCATTGGGGAGTGCTCTATTCTAATGAAGTGTTCCAGCCATTAAAAAGTGGGCAGAAAATAAAAGGATATATCAAAAAAGTAAGGGATGATACTAAAATAGATCTTAGTCTGCATAAAACCGGATATGAAAAGGTCGATGACATTACAGATACAATTCTTGCTGCCCTGAAAACGAAAGGCGGTTTTTTACCGGTAACAGATAAAAGCTCCCCGGAAACTATCTATAAGCTGTTCGGCGTAAGTAAGAAGACGTATAAAAAAGCGATAGGTGCTATTTATAAGAGAAAGCTTATTGCTATTGAGAATGATGGTATTAAGCTGATCAGTAAATGATATATGAAATACAACCCTGAGAGACATCATCACCGTTCAATCAGATTGAAGGGATATGATTATTCACAGACAGGTTTATATTTCATCACCCTCTACACACAAAACAGTCTGCATCTGTTTGGCAAAATAACAAATGAAAAAAATGGATTTGAATGATCCAGGGATAATGATTCAAAAATGGTGAAATGAATTGAAAAACAGATTCCCAAATATTGAATTGGACGAATTCATTGTAATGCCAAACCATTTCCACGGAATAATACAAATCATCAATACAAACCCCATACCCGTAGGGGCAGACCTGCGTGTCTGCCCTGATAATGTGGGCGAACACACCGATGACAAACACAAAAAGGGCGAACACACAGGTTCGCCCCTACACACAATGATACAATGGTTTAAAACGATGTCCACCAATGAATACATTCGTAACGTAAAAAATAATCATTGGACACCGTTTAATAAAAAACTGTGGCAACGGAATTATTATGAACATATTATCCGTAATGAAAAATCCTATTTGCATATTTCAGAATATATTAGAACAAATCCGTTTAAATGGCTGGATGATAAATATTATGGATAAAGCCACAATAATGTAATATCTTAACTGAATAATTTTATATGAAAAAAATCATGGAATTAATAGACAAACCATCTGTAATAAAAGCATGCGGAAACAAACCTAAAATAATACAGGAATATATCGATATGGTAAACTCCGGTACATATGATGTCAACATTGCAAAGATGGAAAGCCCCCAGGGCGGGGAGAAATTGGGATGTGTTCCTTATAACCAATGAATAATTAGTCAGGAGTATAAATGTTTAGCGATCAATATGAATTTCTTATAGAGGATTTTGAGAATAAACTTCACCTAATTTATCAAAATCAACAAAATGATTTCGATTTAATCGATGGCGATTTTAAAATATTTATTCGCTCGCTGTTTGAAAACTTGGGAAATGGTATTAATTTTAGAGATATTGAAACTCGCCTAAAAGACCTTCAAAAGATAGACCTCGATGCAATTTATAATGCTGCAAAATTATTTGATAAAGCAGAATTCTATAAGTGTAGCTACGTATTTAATAGTGGCAAAAAAATCTATTTAAAAGATGAACTTGATGATCTTCTTAAAGAACTTAAGAAGATGAAAAAAGATGCTGAAAAGCTAGGAAAAATAAATCTGCTTTTTCAACTTGAATTGTACACAAACAGTGATTTCGAACAAATGATTTGTATTCTAGGAGATAAAGCTCCAACTATAAAGCTTCAAGCCATGATAGATGGAAAACTAAAAGGCTTATCAGATAACGATATAAAAATACTGTGGTCATATATAAAGGAAGAATTCAGAAATAAAAGACATGGATTTACATTTGACACTAAAATATTGGGTACAGTTTTTTTTAAACCTTGTGGCATTGATAATCTAAGAAAAAGAATCACTCAATATCTTGTTCTTTTTCGACCTAAAATAATTGTTAAAAGACTTAAAGCTGGACAAACATCAACACCTATATTTTCTTTTGGGATAGCTCGCATATTAGGTATCCATAAATCTTATGTCAAGGATCTAAATCTTAACGAGTTAATGATAATTAGAATAATAAATAGAGTAATAGATTTTTGGGAAAACATTCTTAATTGCAAAAAGGACGAGCTTTGCAAACCATTAGGGCTTTCTCCTGAAGGATGTATAGTATCTTACGAAACGATGGAAGATAAAACAAATAAGAATACCTGGTTTGAGAGCAATACTACCAATCGTAATACAAGTTATAAATTAGTCTTATATGAATTACGAAGGCTCTTAAAAATTACCGATTACTATATCACCAGGCAAACAGATATTGAGAAAGCCCTGTTTCAATATAAATTGAAATACGAAATTTTTGCTAAAGAGAAAGCTTCGATATTCCAGAAAAAAAATACCCCGAATGAGTTGTACTTGCAAAAAGAATTGTGTTCATATTTACTAGAAAGAGACATTTATTCTTACGGTAAGCTGTTTGGTACTTCTGAGATTGACCTAATGGTAGATCAGCCAGGAGAAACATACGTTATAGAAACTAAAATATTTAAAAACATTGCAAGGCTTGATACTATCGAACGACACATTACAAGCAATATTATTCAATTAAGTGAATATTTGGACAAAGAGACAAGTGCTGCTCACGGAATTCTTGTTATATACAATACTACGGATGTTTTAATTCAATCGCCTAACACATGGCTACAGAAAAGATTCTGGATTTTACCTATAAATATCTCAGGAATAACTGCATGCCAAAGGAAAAAAAGTATAAGGATAGAAGAATCGGATATAAAAAAAATAATAACATGTATTCCGATTAACGCTGAACCCAGCAGAAGAAATAGAAAGTTGAAAGATAAATAGAAATTAAGAGAGCCAGGACTGCCCGATTGACAAATAGTCAGGATGCTGAAAGCGAGAAGACTGAACTCAGTTGACAATAGATAATTGGCAGTAGGTAAAGAAAACAAAAAGTAATAAATGTTCAAACAATTAGAGAAAATAAATTTACGTCCTGCACCTTTTCAATTTAATACGGCAGACGTATTATGGACTGATAATCACACTTCAAAGAAAATGCTTGAGTCTCACCTGAACGAAGATTTTGAAGTTTCGATTCAAAATGAAGAGTTCGTTAATCACTCTGTAGATTGGATAGTCAATCATTTCGGATTAAATCAAAACAGACGGGTTGCGGATTTTGGCTGTGGTATGGGAACGTATGCTACCCGGCTTGCAGAAAAAGGAGCCGATGTTACCGGAATTGATTTTTCCGAGAGGTTTATCCGATATGCTAAGGAAGTGGCGAAACAGAAAGGGTTAGCTATTAACTATGTCCAGCAAAACTATCTTGAGTTTGAGACAGAGGAATGGTTCGACCTGATAACACTGCTATTGTGTGATTTTTGTGCATTGAGCCCGTCGCAGAGGAAGACAATGCTAGAAAAGTTTTATAAATTTCTGAAACCCGGTGGTTCTCTTCTGATTGATGTATATTCACTGAATGCTTTTGATCAGAGAGAGGAGACAGAAACATACGAACACAGCCGTCTCGATGGTTTCTGGTCACCTGAAAATTATTACTGTTTTCAAAATATCTTCAAATATGATGAGGAAAAAGTGATACTGGACAAATACACGATAATCGAAGAGAAACGAACACGTGTCGTATACAACTGGTTACAATATTATAGCGAGGACTCTCTCAGGAATGAATTTGAAGAGAATGGTTTTAAAGTTGAAGAATTCTTTTCCGATGTTACCGGCACAGCCATCAGCCCGGAATCTCTGGAAATTGTCATTGTCGCAAAAAAAGCTTGATTAAAACGTAAAAACATAGGACACGGATTTACACAGATAAAAGCAGATCAAGGGCGAAAAAGAACAATAATTAAAAAAGAGTATTAACCAAACCTTTTAGAGCGTGGTCAAAACGTTAAGTTTAATTTATACGAATGCAATTATTGTCCTATTAACTGAATTACGAGACTTGACTTGTGGACATAATTTGGTACCATAAAAAGACTGACTTAATTTGAAAAATCCATAATAAAAGGTAAAATTTATGAACATTGCAACAGACATAAAACCTGTAAGTTATCTTAAATCAAAATCAGCAGATTTACTGAAACAAATTAATGAAACTCACCGTCCGGTTATTATTACTCAGAACGGTGAACCTAAAGCAGTAATACAGGACCCAAAAAGCTATGAAAACATGCGCAATGCTATTGGAATGTTAAAACTGATTTCTCAAGGCGAAGAAACCATAAAAAAAGGAAAAACCAAGACACAAGAAAAAGTATTTGAGAAATTAGAAATGCTACTGAAGAAAAGAGAGAAATGAAGAGTAGATATAAAGTAATTTGGTCGAATACTGCTGAACTAGACCTTGAACTCATAATTGAATATATAGCAATAGATAGTCTGTCAAATGCCCTAAAAGTATTAACTAAGATTAAAAAAAAATCAGCAGCTTTATATAGTTTTCCTGAACGGGGGCGTATTGTTCCGGAATTACGGGAATTCAATATTTTACAGTACCGCGAGATTATAATTGATCCATGGAGGGTGGTATACAAAGTAATAGAAAAGAATGTATTTGTGATGTCTGTTCTTGATTCAAGGCGTAATATTGAAGATATCCTGTTAGATAGACTGGTAAATCATAAAAGTTAGATTTGCCTTTCTCTGTCATTCTCGCTGAGTTTAGCTATGCGAAAGCAGAAATCTAGAAGCATCATAATAAAGTTAATTGGGCCTCTCTCTCACATCTCAATACCTGCTTGGAATCTGTCGGACAGGAACTTATCTTTTGTCTCTTCTAAACATTAAAATCAACGTTGACAACATTTCGTTAAAGAATTAGTATTGGTACGAGTGCATTTCTTTAGAGAAAAACTCCCGGTACTTCATTAAAAAGCTGAAATTACATGAAAGCTGATAATTATAGAAACAGTATACAACAAAACCCGTAAGGACAATTCGTGAATTGCTTCTACGGAACCATAAAATAAAAAGGAGAGATTATGATAAGTGTTGATGAAGCGTTAAAGATCGTTCTAAGAAAGGGAAAGAAACTACCACCGGAAAAAGTGAAACTGGAAGATGCAGCCGGGCTCTGCCTGGCTGAGGGCGTAAAGTCAGATTTAAATATGCCGCCGTTTAACCGGTCTGCAATGGATGGATACGCGGTAATCGCGAAAGATATAAAACCACCGACAGATCTTGACGTTATAGAAAGCATACGTGCCGGATATAACCCGAAGAAAAGGGTCGGCAGAGGACAAGCCTCGAAGATCATGACAGGTGCACCAGTGCCTGCCGGAGCGGATGCTGTTATAAAAGTGGAAGAGACAAAGGCTCTAGATAACGACAAGAAGGTGCGTATCCTTAAGAAAATAGGAAAAGGGGCAAATATTGCCAGGAAGGCAGAGGACGTTCGAGTCGGCAAAACTGTCCTTTCAAAAGGAACAAGAATAAGGGCTCAGGAGACCGGTATCCTTGCGGCAGTTGGTAAAAACAACGTTCAGGTGCATGCAACACCGAGTGTGGGCATTATCTCAACAGGAGATGAATTGGTAGATATTAATAGGAAACCAAAACCCTGGCAGATACGTAATAGTAATAGCTACTCACTGGCTGCCCAGGCCAGACAGATTGTCACTGACGTTGAGATACTGGGAAGAGTTAATGATAACAGAGGTGATATAAAGAAATTGATCCAGAAGGGTCTAAAGAAAGATATATTGATACTGTCCGGTGGAGTATCAATGGGTGAGTATGACCTTGTCGGAGAGGTATTACTGGATCTTGGTGTTAAAATATTCTTTGAAAAAGTGGCCCTCAGGCCGGGTAAACCTACAGTCTTTGGCATGAAAGGTGACAAATTAATTTTCGCGCTTCCGGGAAATCCTGTGTCAACTTTTGTTACTTTTGAATTGTTTGTAAAGCCATGCATTAAAAAAATGATGGGCTATACGTCTTATGAACATCCGAT
The DNA here is from genome assembly GCA_018670825.1 of Candidatus Scalindua sp. Lineage (GTDB taxonomy): Bacteria > Planctomycetota > Brocadiia > Brocadiales > Scalinduaceae > Scalindua. Next base: position 89,349 of record JABHIW010000048.1, read on the forward strand.
AATCCATGCTGTGTTGGAAAAAGAGATTAAAATTAAGAAAATGCGTCGCGAATACCGACCGGCATTATTAAAACAAGAGGGGCCAGGCTGGAAAGTTTCTCTCATAGACTGGCATGGTTCCGGAGATCTGTTCTCAATAACCAAGGCCAATGGCTTGTTGATTATCAGAGAGTCAGTCGAGAAACTGAAAGCAGGTGATATGGTAGAAGTGATGTTGACAGACGGTTTACTTTAAGTAGGCCAGTTTTTTCTTAATTGTATAAAGGGAGTGCGAATCTGGATTCCCCGCGAAAAGTCCTCGGCGCTTTACGTCCGGGGAAGCGGGGTTATACCTCCCCGCCCGAACGACGTAGTCGGGCAGGCCTTTCGGGAGGATTCCAGATATTTAACTGCACAAGCTAAGGGCAATTTACCGGGAATAAAATATTGTACAAAAAACCTTTTTACGTAAACCTCTTTCTCTCTTCTCTCACAGTCCTTCTCTTTTCATTCTCATTTCCATCACCATGTATAAGTTATCTGGCCTGGATTGCTTTGGTACCATGGTTTATAATAATTTCGACTGGATACCGGACAGGACTGTTTTCGTATTTAACTGGTTTTCTGTTCTTTGTTTTCAACTTAACATGGCTCTGGTCTGTTACCGGTTTTGGCTGGATATTGTTAGCTCTCTATTTAGCGCTTTATTTCTACGTTTTTGGCCTTGTCATACATTTCATACGCAAATGGCTGCGGCTGCCGCATCTCTTTATCGCCCCGTTTGCCTGGGTGACGTTTGAATATTTGAGGTCATTTCCCTTTTTTGGCTTTCCATGGTTTTTTGCCGGACACAGTCAATATTTACATTTACCTTTGATACAGATTGCCGACATTACCGGCGTATATGGTTTATCATTTCTGATCGTTGCAGTTAACGCGTCAATTGCGGATTTGATAGGACCACTCCTGTTAAAATATTTCCACAGATCAGAGATGACTCCAGATGTCTCTTCTGTCAAAAAAGGACGAGTTTTTTGGATAACAATAATTATACCTTGTCTCCTGATATCTATAGCCCTGGCCTATGGCTATTTTGACCTAAAAGGTAATCACGCTTTGCCGAATGGCCCCAACATTTGTGTTGTTCAGGGAAATATTCCGCAAGGCGTCAAGATCCAGGCCGATAAAGAACAGAAGAAGAAGACATTGTTGAAATACATAGACCTTTCACTAAAAGCTGCCGGGAAGAGTGTTGACGTAATTGTCTGGCCGGAGACTATGGTACCGGGCATCCTAAATGCCAATCCGAAACTCCTTGACAGGGAGATTGACAGATTGTCTAAAGAATCGGTCAGGACTATAACAGACGCAACCTCTGCCAACTTGATATTAGGAGGTACGGCTATTGATGTGCGGAATGCAGAAGCCTTGTATTTTAATACGGCTTTCTATTATGACAGGAACGGAAGATATGTAAACCGTTATGACAAAATATACCTCGTGCCTTTTGGAGAATTCATCCCTTTTGAAGAGTGGCTTTCATTCTTTTCTTACATAGTACCCTATAGTGTAAGTTTGAGCGGAGGCGGACAGAGGACTATATTTGAACTTGATACTGAGAAAGACAACAGACTTTGTAAATTCGGCGTAATAATCTGTTATGAAGATACCGTTGCGCCTTTAGTAAGGAAATTCAGGAAAGATGGTGCCGACTTTATGATAAATATTACCAATGATGCCTGGTTTCATGACAGTTCTGAACTTGACCAGCATCTGACAGTAATGGTATTCAGGGCTGTAGAAAACCGGATCAGTATTGCACGAGCTGCCAATAGCGGCATTTCTTCCTTTATTGCGCCAAACGGTGAAATATATGATTATCTAAACAATGAAGGAAAGTACAAAGAGACCGAAGGTATATTGTGTAACAGAATCAGATTTGAAAATTCTGTAAAATCATGGTATACAAACTACGGTGATGTGTTTGCGATTTCATGTTTATCAGTAACCGCTGCACTGTTTTTCGCAGCTTTGACAAGGAGAATTTTAGCTTGACATTTAGAGGGGCTGCCGTATAATCTCTGACGTAAGCCTATGTAAAAATTTAGCTTATATCTCTAGTACAGGAAAAATACAACAAAAATATGCATCCATTAGATTATATGTTAGGGTTGGCTTCCACTGATATGGGCATCGACCTGGGAACGGCGAATACTCTGGTATGTATTCCCGGCCAGGGCGTCGTGCTGTTTGAGCCATCTGTGGTTGCAGTAAAACCCGGAACAAATAAAGTCTTATTAAACGGAAATGCTGTAGGACAATCTGCCAAAGCTATGCTGGAAAAAGCGCCAAACAGCATTTCTGTGATCAGGCCGATGAAAAATGGTGTTATCGCTGATTTTGATATTACAGAGGCGATGCTTAAGTACTTTATTTTAAAGGTGCATAAGAGAAAATGGGGGATACGGCCAAGGGTCGTAGTCGCAATTCCATCTGGTATCACTGCTGTGGAGAAACGTGCTGTTGTAAATTCAGCGGAAAGAGCAGGGGCCAGAGAGGTTTATTTAATATCTGAGCCTAAAGCTGCAGCTATTGGCGCAGGGCTTCCCGTTGGAGAACCGGTTGCCAGTATGATAGTAGACATCGGAGGCGGTACAACAGAAGTTGCCGTCATTTCATTAGGAGATATTTTTGCGCATGAAAGTTTGAGGGTTGCCGGTGACGCAATGGATGACGCAATAGTCCAGTATGTAAGACGTACTTATAGCCTGGATATTGGTTACAGAACAGCGGAAAGTGTTAAGGTTGAAATTGGTTCAGCTTACAAATTAGAGGAAGAACTTACAACAGAAGTGAGAGGTCGTGATGCCATTGCCGGATTACCAAGAGCAGTCACTATTACCTCCGAAGAGATGAGAGAAGCGCTTAAGCCTGCAATAGACGCTATTATAGAAGCGATAAGGAAGACGTTGGAAAAAGCATCACCGGAATTAGCGTCCGATTTGTTAACTACTGGTATGACTATGGTTGGTGGTGGTGTGATGATCAGGGGTTTAGATAAATTAGCGGCTGAAGAAACGGGGCTTCCGGTAGAGATGTCGAATGATCCTATTACGGCAGTCGCAAGAGGAACAGGCATACTTCTGGAAGATCTTGATTTATATAAGGATGTTTTGTGGGACAGGGAACTTGAATCCTGATTTTGGCAGATCCATTAAAAGTAGTATAATTTACATTCTCGTTATAATATCCATATCGCTTTTAACCATACCGGCAAGCATAACAAACAACATCAAAGTGACAGTTGCATCACCCCTTGCACCAGTTCAAAAGATAATATCTCAAACATCAGATTTCGTTAAAAACAGGTTTAAAAAGCTGGCATCATTTGCAAGTAATGCTGAAATGAATGAGGAGTTGGAGAAAGAAGTCTTCCTCCTTAAAAACAAAATAGTCAAACAGCAAAATGACATAAATGTATATAAGCAGAAGCTGGACGTTGTATCGGAATTTAAAAAGAACAACGAGAGTGATGAGAAACCAATAATTGCAGATATCATAGGCTATGATGTCTCAAACTTTAGAAAAAGTATTATTATTGATGTTGGAACAAAACAAGGCGCTTCAGTTGGTGATATTGTCGTTTTCGGAAATACACTTATGGGCCGTATCTCAGCTATAGGACGTTCATCCGGAAGGGTTATTCTGATTACTGATCCGGCGTCCAATGTCCCATCACGACTTTTGGAATCAAGGACACAGGGAATAGTCCAGGGAACCGCCGATGGTACATGTATAATGAAATATGTACCCAGGCAGACAGAGATAAATGAGTCAGATAAGGTTATCTCATCAGGCATTGGAGGAGCTTTCCCAAAATCTCTCTATATTGGTGATGTTATCGAGGTCAAACAGAAAAATGCAAAGCTGTTCAAAGATATTAAGATTAAGCCAAGAGTAGCTATTTCAAAAATAGAGCATGTATTAGTAATTAAGAAACAAAAAGTAGAAAATATTCCCAGGTAAGTTTTTCCTAACTTATTGGTAGCATACTATTACTCTGGGGAATCTTCTTTTTTTTGGAAAACTTTTTTGTCTCATAAAAAGTTAAAAGTACCTAGAGTTTGAAGTTGTGGCAAAAAACAAATCTTTTATTTTTTAACTTTAGTCCATTTTAGACACTTCAAACCTGGCACCAGTGTGATCTTGGCGAAACAGTTGCAATTACGCCGTGCCATGTGATTTAAAAATATTTTTCAGAGATACAAAACCTCATGCCTTGGGTTACAATAATAAGTGTTATTTTATGCATATCATTAGTCCAGACAACAGTATTGCAACATATAAGCGTTCTGGGTATACAACCTGATCTCTTTATCATCTTTCTGGTATTCCATACATTAAACGCTAAACCCGAACGATCATTGCATACAAACTGGTCAATAGGCCTCGCTAAAGATTGTTTTACTGAGGGTCTTTTCGGTTTAAATACCGTTTTATTTGTTCTTATGGGATATATAATATCAATAATCAAAGATAATATATATGGCAGGCATCTGGCTACACAAATTTCAGTTACGTTTATAATTTCAATAATATATAATTTTCTCTATCTTTTTATGTTTTCAATATCATTTACCGCAGCAGGCTTATTACCTTTGGCATTGAAATGCCCCCTCATCGCAACTTATAATTCAATAATTGTTCCTCCGGTATTCTGGTTGCTCAACAGATTTTACACTTCATTCGGGTTCCCGTCTTTAAGAAGAAAAATAAGATAATGCAAAAGAAACGTTTTAAAATATTTTTTGGAACTATAGCAGTACTATTCTTTGTAATCCTCTGCAAACTGTTTTACATACAGATGATTGAAGGAGGAAAATTCAGTGGCATATCTAATAACAAAAGAATAAGGACCGTTGGCATCGATACATTACGGGGAACAATTTATGACAGAAACGGTTTGGTTCTGGCTGTAGATAAACACTCTTTTGAACTCACCGTTATGTATAAAAAACTGTTTAATGCATACTCGTGCTTTAATCAAAATATATTACCTGAAGTGTCAGAGGGGAGAAAACAGGGGAAATATCATAATCTATGTAGCGGATGTCATATTGACAAGGTAATGTGGGTAGAGAAGGTCGCTGAATTACTTGACATTCCCTATACCGATATTTTCGATAAAGCAACAAAAATTGTAAAAAAAGTAGAAAATATCAAACAGGCAGTTGAAAGGAAAAACAAAAGAAAAATACGTATCAGAGAAGAAACTATACCGCACTCAATAGCCTCGCACATACCCTGGGAAAAGGTTGCAAAGTTCGAAGTGGAAATGTTGAACCTGCCAGGCATACAGATAGAGACAAATCCGGTAAGATGGTACCCTCAGGGAGATATGTCTTCACATGTAATAGGCTATGTTGGAAAGTTGGGTAATGGAGAAATACAAAACTATAACTTTAAGAAAAGATGGTTTGACAATCTTAAAAAAAGCGGTGAATCAGAGTCAGAGTTTTTTACTCAAAAGGCAATTTCGATGGACGCCTTAATTGGAAAAAGCGGAATTGAAAAGACATATAATTCAAGTTTAATGGGCATTCCTGGAGAGAGATTTGAAGAAGTAACACTTGATACAATGCGTGTAGATAAGCTTATTCTGGAAAGACCCTCAATTCCCGGTAATAACATTTTCCTTACCATCGATAGTAGAATACAGGGTATTGCGGAAAAAGCGCTTGGGAATAAAAAAGGTTCCGTTATTGTAATGGATCCGTGGAATGGTGAAGTCATTGCGATAGCATCCTTTCCCAGATATAATTTAAATACGCTTAATGCGGACTACACAGCCCTTAGCAAAAACCCTCTTAAACCCTTCCTCAATAGACCAATTCAAAGTGTCTTGCCCCCAGGATCAACTTTTAAAATTGTCACGGCAATTGCGGCACTGGAAGAAAATAAAATAGACGAAAACACTCACTTTTCCTGTTACGGATCGTTGAAAGTGGGAAATATCCGTTTTCGATGTCTTACAAAGTATGGCCACGGATTATTGAATGTAGAAGAGGCCATGCAATATTCGTGTAATGTCTTCTTCTTTGAAACGGCAAAAATCCTTGGAGGAAAGTTATTAGAAAAATGGGCAAAGAATTTTGGTTTGGGAAATACAACCGATATTGATCTGGCTTATGAAAAAAAGGGAAATATTCCAAAATCAAGATCTTTTTCCCAGACGATAAATTTGTCAATTGGCCAGGGAGCAATGCTGGTTACACCGATACAGATGGCGAGGATGATAGCCACAATTGCAAATGGTGGCTGGCATACGAAACCTCATATTCTCCGGAAAATATCCGATTATAAGGGAAATACATTAGCAAGCAATAAATATGAACTGACAGAAAAAATAGATATATCAGAAAAAAATATGAATATTATACAGCATTCATTACGTAAGGTAGTGACCAGTGGCACTGCGAGAAAAGTCGGCCTGAAAGAATTGCACGTAGCAGGAAAAACCGGAACAACACAAACAGCACGAGAAAACGAAAATCACGCGTGGTTTGTCGGCTATGCCCCTTTTGAAAAGCCAAAGTACTGTTTTGTTGTTGTAGTAGAGCATACGGAAGGACACGGTGCAGAAATTGCCGGCCCTATAGTCAAGAAGCTTTTAATACAGATCGGAATCTAGCAAGAAATGTTGGGCAGCATATCTACTGTTAATCTTGAAGTGACTTTGGAATTCAGAATATCTTATTTCAATGACATTGCCTTGCAAGGAAGATTGAATAGAAGTACTTGAAGAACAAAAATTAACGTTTGAGGAGAATTGTTTAAATGTATAGTCTCGTTGGTTTAAGAAATTTTGACTGGCTGATATTTCTAGTCACTTGCCTGTTACTGACCACTGGGTTTCTCTTTGTCTGGAGTGCTTCATCAGAGAGCTTTGCGTTTAAACAAATAATCTGGATAGGTGTAGGGGTAGTCGTCTTTTCTGTCTTGTTAATAGTTGATTATTATTCAATCGGAAAGATTTCATATATTTTATATTTAATTGTCCTCTTTTGTTTGTGTTTAGTTTTGTTATTTGGTAAAACGGTGTATGGCGCACAAAGATGGTTGATGGTAGGCCCTATCTCGATACAACCGTCTGAGATGATGAAAATAGTCCTTGTTTTAGTTGTTTCACGGTATTTTGTGGACAAAAAAAGTCTTGAAGGATTTAGCGGTGTTTTCTTTCCATTAGCTTTAACACTACTGCCAATGGCATTGATTATGAAACAGCCTGATCTGGGCACAAGCTTGATCCTGCTTCCTGTATTATTTTCAATTATGTTTATTGCCGGTGTCAGGACCAGGTATATGATCACTATCACAGTTATTGCCTTATCCACAATTCCCCTTTTCTGGTATTTTGTGCTTAAAGGCTATCAAAAGGCAAGAATAGTAAGTTTTCTCTGGCCGGACACGGTAAATAGCTGGGGAGCAGGTTATCACAGGATGCAGTCATTAATAGCAATTGGTTCCGGTGGCAGTTTTGGTAGCGGATGGGGAAAAGGCATACAGAGCCAGCTTAACTTCCTTCCACAAGGACATACGGATTTTATCTTTTCTGTTATAACTGAAGAATGGGGATTTTATAGAAGCTGTGCACTCTTGTGCCTTTATGTACTTTTCCTTGCGTGCAGCATAGGTATTGCAGTAAATACAAGAGATCCCTATGGCAGATTGATTGTAACAGGTTTCACCGCCATGTTTGCCGCGCAAATACTCATAAATATCGCCATGACAATAGGGCTCGCACCAATTACCGGTTTGCCATTACCTTTTATCAGCTATGGAGGTTCTTCCCTGGTAACATCCTTTATAGCATTATCATTTATATTTAATGTAAGAATGAGAAATAAAGTCGCTTTAGCGAAGGATGGATTTTATGAATAATATTCGTAGTTATGTAGAAAATAAGATTTTACCTTTTGTGGAAACACCTGGACAGTATATTGGAGAAGAGTGGAATTCCATCAAAAAGGAAGATAACGATATAGACGTTACCATTGCCCTTGCCTTTCCGGATACGTACGCAATAGGAATGTCACACATGGGCATGCAGATTTTATACGGTCTTTTAAACGAACGGAAAGACACGGCTTGTGAAAGGGTATTTGCGCCATGGTCTGACATGGAAACTGCTCTGCGAGAACACGATATACCATTATACTCCCTGGAGACATTCAGACCTTTAAAGGAATTTGATATTATTGGGTTCTCGCTGCAATATGAGATGTCATTTACAAACGTGCTTAATATGCTTGATCTTGCAAAGATACCGCTGAAAAGTAAAGAAAGATCAGAGAGTGATCCCTTAATCATTGCGGGTGGGCCTCTGGCACTTACCCCTGAACCAATTTCTGATTTTATTGATATCTTCTTTCTTGGTGATGGAGAGGAGAAACTACCTCAATTTATCGAATGCTTTAAGGAGCTTAAAAACACAGAAAGCTTGTCAAGAGAGGAGAAGATCCTCTCGCTGGTAAAAAAGATGAGTAACCTTTATGCCCCCTCTCTTTATGATGTCACTTATGATCCTGATGGAGTTATAAACAAAATAGAACCAAACCAACCCGGTGTTCCTCCTGTTGTGCATGGCGCATCAGTCAGCAACCTTGGTAAAGCATATTTTCCTGCAAATCCGATCATTCCCTATGTACAGACAGTCTTTGACCGTATCGCCATTGAAGTTATGCGAGGTTGTACACAAGGGTGCAGGTTCTGCCAGGCAGGAATGACAAAACGGCCAAACAGGATACGCTCAGTGGACAAAATCCTTAATATGTCCTCTGATTGTTATCGTAACACGGGCCATGACGAAATATCTCTTGGAGCATTGTCGATAAGTGACTATCCTCATCTGAAAGACTTGATGACCCGCATGGGTGAGACTTTTGATCAGAAGAAAGTAAACATAGCATTTCCTTCCATAAGGGTTTCTGATCAGTTGACCGGATTACCTTCTTTGCTCAATACCGTACGCAAATCCGGTATAACATTGGCTCCTGAAGCAGCTACTACAAGACTCAGGAAAGTAATCAACAAAAACATATCAAACGAGGATCTCTTCGCGGGAGTTAAAGAGGCGTATAAAGAGGGATGGAACCTGGTCAAACTATACTTTATGGTTGGCCTCCCTACCGAGACGGATGAGGACATTGAAGAGATAGCAAACATGGCTTACAAAATTTCAAGCCTTAAGAAAGAGGTCAAAGGTTCGAATGGGAACGTGAATATAACGATATCGACTTTCGTCCCCAAGGCTCATACTCCATTTCAATGGGAACCAATGGTTTCACTGGAAAGAATAAAAGAGATTAGGCGCATCATAATGAATAAGATCAGGCACAGAAGGATTCGCGTCAAATTCAACAAACCGGAGAGAAGCATACTGGAGGGAATATTTGCGCGTGGTGACAGAAGACTGGGAAACGTAATCCTTCAAGCCTGGCAGGACGGCTGCAGGTTTGACTCCTGGGATGAACATTTTGATTACAACAAATGGATAAGCATGTTTGAAAAAGTGGGTCTGGATGAAAACTTTTACTTATCCAGAGAGAGAAGAGAAGATGAAGTCCTTCCCTGGGACCATCTGAGCTGTGGGTTAATAAAAGAATTCCTGATAAGCGAGAGGAAGAAATCTTTTGAACAGGAATTTACCCCTGACTGCTTTACAGATGATTGCCCGGATTGTGGGGCATGTGCGAGATCAGAGCATTATGTAAAAAACTGAAAAAAAAAGAAATAAATACAAATTTAGAATTCCTAAATTAAAATAGCTGTAAGGCAAACGTATTTGTCCGGGCGGATAAACAGCCTTTATTATTGGCTCGCTTGACCTGCCCGACTTGTCGTTTAGGCTGAGAGACGAACTCTACAACAAAATATAATGCCGGTTTCCATACTCGCCTGAATAGTTTTCAATTCTACCCAAAAAATATACAATTCAACACTAATTTCACCATAAATCACTGACAATAACGATAAGACCGTGACACATCTTTAGGTGCTTAGTAATACCACAAAAAAACCACTTTTTCTTAAAGAAAATTATTGAGTTTTAAACTGTAAACATTATACTGCACAGGATATTATCCACCATAAAATATCATCAGCTTTTGATCGAGTACGATAACGATTTTCGAAAGACAAACTGAATGTATACACCAGACATATGTGCGGAAAGGATGCCGTCATTTCAATGGACAAGTATCCTTAACAACCACTGCCTCATCCGCAACAACATAAATATAATTCATGACTTCAGTTTAGTCAGGCATTTGCTTTTTATAGTAACACCCATTCTATTCAAGAAACCTTCAACTACCTCTGTTACAACCGCTCAACCTTTGAGTTTTCGGGTATTCACTGCACCCGTCTGGACGGTATTGCCAAGTGGGAAGCCGCGAAGCACAAAGTTTTAAAGATGCTGGTTCAGGCTTGTAGCCTGAACCGAAATGTTAAGTTCAATCTACAAGATTGAACCAGCGAAAATAAGAAACAAGCATAGTTTATCGCACCCGTTCAGACAGGCGCGGTGGGCTATGCTTTGAATTTAATCGAGACTAACATTTTTATACTTTTTCATGGAAGGAAATGAAATGTTATCATTACCAGATAAATGTTTACTTAACTGGAAAGCTGTTTTTATAGCCGTTGTTCTACTATTTGTATTACAAGGGACTTCAGTTGCCTTTTCCATAACAGACGTCGGAAGCGCAGGAACATCTGGTACGAATGGTATCAATGGCAATCCCGGCACCAACGGCACTAACGGTGGAGTTGGCGGTAATGCAACTGCTAGTGCCGTCAGTGGCGATGCCACCAACACGGCCACCGCCACGGGTGGCACTGGAGGATTAGGCGGAGTTGGTGGTACAGGAACCCCGGCTGGCTCAAATGGCGGCGATGGCGGTAACGGCGCCGACGGTGGAGATGCTGACGCTACAGCAGGCACCACGGTAGTCGCGGGAAATGCCTCAGCTACGGCAGGAGCCACTTCAGGCCATGGTGGTAACGGCGGCTCTGGTGGCGCCGCCAGCGGTGGAGGAACCGCTGGTGACGGCGGCAATGGCGGCAATGGAGGTGCGGCAACTGCTTCGTCTACAGCAACCAACAACGGAACTGGTAGTGCAACCGTCGCTGCAACCGCAATTGGCGGACTTGGTAGGGCCGGAAAAGATGCGCCTGGTGTAACTGCAAGCGCCGGTGATGGAGGCAGCGCCTCACTGGGTGCAGTCTCAGGCACCTCAAATGGCGGAGGTACAGTAAACGTGACCGGTACGGCAATGGGAGGCGCTGGGGGATTGGCGACAGGTAGCGCTAATGCCGGAAACGGTACAGGGGTAAACCTTACTGACATAGTTAATGGCAGCACAACAGGGACCTTAATATTGAATCAGAACGTAACCGGTGGTAACAGTGGAACCGTGCAGAATGGCCTCAATGGCACAGCGGGAAATGCGGCAAGTTCGCTTACACGTGCAAAAAGTTCCAGTTTACTACGAGTCACAACAGACGCTAATGGAGGATCTGGCGCTACAAGGGCTTCGACAAGCGGCACGGCTGCAAGCGGTGGTAGCGGTACGGCAATTGCAACAGCCTCTAATGATACCGGCACTTCACGTGCAGATACAGATGCACGAGGTGGCGTCGGGGGGACCGGCACAACCGGGGCAAATGGCGGCGCTGGCGGTAGCGCAACGTCTACAACATCGGCTACTACAACAGCGTCTGGTACTACTGTATGGTCCTTTGGTGACGCCAGGGCAGGTACAGGCGGTGGTATATTAAATGGCAGCAACAGTCAGGCGGGATCAGGCGGTAATGCCGCTAGTAACTCTACAGGTACCGGAGTAGGCAACGGAACAGTAAATGTAACCGACCTGGCCTGGGGAGGCACCGGTGGTACTGTCACTAGCGGCACAGGTTCGGGTGGTGACGGCGGCAACGGCACCTCTGATGCAAGTGGAACCAATAGTGGTACGCAGAGTGTTACTGTTAATGCAGACGCGAATGGATCAAATGGCGGCCAGGGCATAGGAGCCTTAGAGAATGGAGGAAACGGAAGTACGGCAGCAGCGACGGCGTCAGGGATATCTTCCGGCACCGGTACTGTCAGCGTAACAGCAACCCAATCCGCAGGCGCTGGAGGTTTTGGAGCAAGCTCAGCCAATGGAGGTACGGGAGCCGGATCCACTATGACGGATGCCGTGAGCGGCTCAACGAGTGGAAATTTGACACTGACCCAGACGTCACAGGGCGGTACAGGTGGAGGAAGTGAAGGTGGAACCGTAGGTGCGGCAGGAAATGCCACCTCATCTCTGACCGAAGTCCATCTTGGAGGGAGTACCCTGACAGCCATCAGTAATGCAGACGGCGGAGCCGGAGGCTCCGGCACGAGTGGAAGTAGCGGCGGAAGCGGCGGAAGTGCTACGGCATCCTTAGACCTGACGGGGAGTGCTACTGTTAACGGTACTGCAACAGCAGATGGTGGCGCTGCGGGTACGGCGGCAGGAAGCAATACTGGTAATGGCGGAGTAGCATCATTAGGAACGGTAACCGGTATGTCCAATGGCAGCAGTACAGTAAACATGTCTGGAACAGCTACCGGGGGCAAGGGAGGTACGGCAACAGGAAGCGGCAATGCCGGCAATGGTGCGACAGCCACCTTAGGTGCAATATCCGGAACATCCAATGGTGGTACCGTAATCACAACTACCACAGCAAACGCTGGTGATGGAGGTGCGGCGACAGGAACTGCCAATGCCGGAAACGGCGCTGATACAACTATTATTGACAAGATTGATGGCACCACATCCGGAGCGATAACTCTAATCCAGAACGCAACCGGTGGTAACAGTGGTAATGTAGAGGACGGCCTCATTGGTACAGCGGGAAATTCGACAAGTTCTGTTACACGTGCTAAAAGCGCCAGTTCTCTGAATATAGCTATGACTTCCACTGCCGGGAATGGCGGGACAAAGACTTCGACAAGCGGCACTGCAGGAAGCGGCGGTTCAGGCTCGACAACTGCAGATGCCTCAAATGATACCGGCACTTCGCGTGTAGACACAGATGCACGGGGTGGCGTAGGAGGTGCCGGTTCAGGTGCTGCCGACGGAGGTGCAGGGGGAAACGCTACGTCTAACGCAACAGCAGCTACAACCGCATTCGGAACTACGGTAAATGCCCATGGTGATGCCAGAGGGGGAACAGGAGGAGGTATATTAAATGGCAGCGGCAGCCAGGCGGGTACAGCCGGCAATGCCATAAGCACCTCTTCAGGTACCGGAGTCGGAAACAGCTTTGTCAATGTATCTGACATTGCCAAGGGAGGTACAGGTGGAACCGTCTCCAGCGGCACTGGTTCTGGGGGTGACGGCGGAAGCGGCACCTCTGATGCAAGCGGGACCAACAGTGGAGCACAAGCTGTTACGGTATCGTCAGATGCGGATGGATTCAATGGAGGGCAGGGTATGGGAGCCTCAGAAAATGGTGGAGATGGAGGCGCGGCAGCAGCTACGGCAGTAGGGACCTCTTCAGGCACCGGCGCAGTCACCGTAACTGCAAATCAATCAGGAGGGGACGGAGGTTTTGGAGCAAGCTTAGCTGATGGTGGAGCGGGAGCTGGATCCACGATGACGGATGCGGTGAGTGGTTCAACAGGTGGCAATTTGACTTTGACCCAGACATCACAGGGTGGTGCGGGTGGAGGAAGCGCTGGCGGGAGCGTAGGAGCGGCGGGTAATGCCTCCTCATCTCTAACCAAAGACCATTCTGGTGGCAGTCGCTTAACAGGCACCAGCAACTCGGACGGCGGAGTTGGAGGCGCTGGCACAAGTGGAAGCGGCGGTGGAAGCGGCGGCAGCGCCACATCATCCTTAAGCCTGACAGGTAATGATAGGGTTACAGGGACAGTGACGGCTGATGGCGGCGCTGGCGGCAGTGCCGCTGGAAGTGATGCCGGTAATGGCGGAGTAGCCTCACTTGGGTCTGTGACAGGCACATCTAATGGCAGCGGTACGAGTAGTGGCAGGATAATTATGACGGGTACCGCTAACGGAGGTAATGGTGGAGCGGCAACAGGAAGCGCCAATGCCGGAGACGGCGCTTCTGTAAATCTTCTTGATAAGGTCGATGGTACCAGCACCACTACAACGGGAACGGTAACACTGACTCAAACCGCAACCGGAGGTAAGAGTGGAAATGTGCAGGATGGCCTCACTGGCACAGCAGGAGACGCGACAAACTCTCTTACACGTTCTAAAAGTGCCGGTTCTCTGCAGATTACTATGGCTTCCAATGCCGGGAGTGGTGGAGCAAGGAATTCATCAAGCGGCACTTCAGGAAACGGCGGTACAGGTTCAATAACGGCAGTATCCTCAAATGATACAGGAACTTCTCGTGTAGATACTGATGCGCGGGGTGGCGCTGGTGGTTCCGGTTCAAACGGTGCAAATGGCGGCACAGGCGGTAACGCAGCGTCAACTGCCTCATCGGCCGCAACCGCATCCGGAACTACGGTAAACGCTCATGGTGATACCAGAGCAGGTATCGGCGGTAATGTAACCAGCGGAAGCGGCAGTCAGGCAGGATCTGGCGGTAATGCTACAAGTAACTCAACCGGTACCGGAGTCGGCAACGGTGCTGTTTCAGTAACTGACCTCTCCTGGGGTGGTACAGGAGGAACGGTCTTCAGTGGCACGGGTTCAGGTGGTAACGGCGGTAGCGGCACCTCTGATGCAAGCGGGACCAATAGCGGAGTACAATCCGTGACAGTAACTGCAGATGCAGATGGATTTAATGGAGGCCAGGGAATGGGAGCATTGAAGCAAGGCGGAGATGGAGGCACAGCGACGGCTACGGCGTCAGGGATCTCTTCCGGAACCGGTAGCGCCAGCGCAACAGCCACCCAATCCGGTGGTGATGGTGGTTTTGGAGCAAGTTCTGCCAACGGAGGAGCGGGAGCCGCGTCCATTATGACGAATGCCGTAAGCGGTTCTTCGGGCGGCAATCTGACATTAATCCAGACATCACAGGGAGGTGCGGGCGGCGGAAGCGATGGCGGAACAGTAGGAACGGCAGGCAACGCCACCTCATCTCTAACCAAAGCCCATCTTGGTGGTAGCAACCTGACAGGCACCAGCAATGCTGACGGGGGTGCCGGTGGGGCCGGCACGAGTGGAAGTGGCGGCGGTGCAGGAGGCAGCGCAACGTCTTCACTGAATCTGACAGGAAATGCTAATGTGACAGGCACAGTAACGGCTGATGGAGGTGTTGGAGGAACGGCAGCGGGAAGTGATTCCGGTAGTGGAGGAGCAGCCTCATTCGGAACGGTAGCCGGCACATCTAATGGAGGTGGTGCGGTAACAATGACGGGTACTGCTATCGGAGGTACTGGCGGCAGAGGAACAGCAAGTGCCAATTCAGGAGACGGTGCTACGGTAAGTATTACCGATATGGTTGATGGCACCACAACGGGAGCGATACTACTGAATCAGAACGTAACCGGGAGTAGCGGTGGAAGAGTGGCTGATGGCATCGTCGGTACAGCAGGAAATGCGAAAAGTTCACTGACACGTACAAAAAGTTCTGCTTCTCTGCGCATAACTGTGGATGCCAATGGCGGGAGTGGCGGCCAGAAGAATTCGTCAAGCGGCGCTGCAGGAAGCGGCGGTACAGGTTCGACAACGGCAGTGACCTCAAACGATACCGGGACTTCACGTGTAGACACTGATGCGCGAGGTGGCGTAGGAGGCATTAGCACAGGCGGAGCTAATAGCGGCAATGGCGGCAACGCCGATTCTACCGCCTCAGCTACCACAACCGCTTCCGGGACTACGGTAATTGCCCATGGTGATGCAAGAGCTGGTGCCGGTGGAGGTGTAATCGGCGGTACCAGCAGTCAGGCAGGATCTGGCGGCAACGCTACAAGCGTTTCTACTGGTGTTGGGGCAGGCAACGGAACTGTGACGGTAACCGACTTTGCTTTGGGCGGGGCTGGTGGAACTGTCTCCAGTGGCACAGGTACGGGCGGAGGCGGTGGCAGCGGATTTTCTACAGCAAGCGGAACAAATAGTGGAACACAGTTCGTTACCGTAACGGCAGATGCAGACGGTGGCTTCGGCGCCAATAGTATAGGAGGACCGGCTGGCGGGCAAGGTGGTGATGCAACAGCCGTCGCTACCGGAACAGGTAACTTTACCACAACCGTCAAATCCAATGCTACAGGTGGAAACGGCGCACAAGGTAGTTTTGACGGTACAGCAGTGGCGACAGCGACAGCGACCGGTATTAGCGGTACTGCCACAGCGGATGCCCGCTCCGGCGGTGGAATGGTAAACTTTCTGCAAGCAAAATCTATTGCACAGGTGGCAAGTACCAGTATTTCTGAAGCACGTGCAGGTGTCAGTAACACTGCCCTGGATACGGCAGCTGCTTTTGGCATGGAATCAGCCGCCTTCGGCACTGGACTTCCGAGTATATTGGATACAAATATTGCTTTAGCAGGTAACTCGAATGTTATTTCAAATTTTGATGTCGGAGGCACAAGCGATATTCTCGGCCTGGTAGTTATGGGAGGAGCATACTCTGACAGCGGCTCCGGCGCGTCAAAAACATACAGCAGTTTCGTAGACTGGAACTTGGATATGTCTCTTTTAGGTACGCAGCAGGACATGTTAGTAGGACTACTTGATCCGTTATCATCAGGCAATGGATTTGACTCAATGCGCTTCAGGATCCAGATGGAGGGGATTACAGTAGAGGATCAGATTTTCGGGAATATAGGTACGGCGCTCAGCTACTTTGACGACAATACCTTGAACTTAGGTGACTGGACAGTTGGTCTTACTGGTAATCTGGATATGAAGTTCCTGCTGGATCTTACCACCGATGATCTGGGTGCAGGTTTCGCTTTTGACCTTGTTTTTGGTAATTCTACGGGAACACAGCCTGTACCTGAACCCTCAACGGTTGCTCTTCTCGGAATTGGCCTGGCTGGGATGGGAAGTATATATTTGAGGAAAAGAAGGAGAAGACAGAGACCGGATGAGAAGTGACAGAAGATAGATGTCGGAAGAGAGACGAAGTGGTATGCCTACCAGTCCGAACAGTATGTTCAGGCCGGTAGACTGTACCGAAATCATAAAATTGTTTATGTCATATTAAGGAGGAGAATACTTGAGGAGGCGATCCAGGAAGAAAAAGATAACCGAAAATGGCAAATAACAAATTCCAAACAAATCTTCAAATTACAATACGCGCCCCTGTCTACCGGCAGGGATGGGCAGGGCCAGTGATTTTATTATTTGGTACTAACCGGTCAGAAAGCTAACGTCTGGTTGTTTAGATATCATAAAGAAATCTCTTAATAACTATTCTGCCAGAAATGATCAAAAACGTTTATCAGGCTATTAATTCCCATAATACACAAACGGCGCCCAGTAGTGTGGTGCTCTGTATTCCTCTCCAAAGTCACCATTAATAAATTGGCGTTTTACTTCTGTAGTGGCATCTATATAGCGAATGCCTTTGTCTTGAACAAGGCCATACATTGTTGCCATAAACTGCGAGGTAGATTCATCTGCCACTCTCCAGAGCGAGACAGAAACCGCCTTTGCACCGGATAAAACAAAGGAATGTATTAACCTGACAAAACCATCATTCTCGTAAATCCCTCCCAACCCCGTATCAAATGCTGACAGGGTCACCAGATCTGCCCTGATTTCCATTTTTGGAATTTCCTCGGTACGTAAATACCCATCTTCCTTTCCCATATCTTTGAATTGTGATAAGACCAGGGCAGAAAGCTCCGGTACCTCAGGAACTACAAGTCCATGGGTTGCAAAATGAAGCGCTTTGTAATCAAAGAATTTCCAATCATCGGACAGCTCCTTTATATCTTTTTCAGTAACATTCTTACCGGTAAAGATATTTGACTTATGGATTATTTTTTTTATATGATTAACCTCATTCAATGTTTCCGGCAGGTCAGGCCATGAAGTGATACCCAGGACATTGTAAGCATTTCCAACAGACCGGATATCTTTAAGGTCAGGATAAAATGTTTTCATTAAAAGATCTATCTGGATATTTTCAAGATTGGAGTAAATATTTTTTGTTAGAATCGCCAGCTGGACCTTGTTCTCTATCGGTTCTGCCTTAAAAACTGAATCTTCGTAAACAGCCCCGCCAAATGCCAGTAACGGTTTACGATCTTTATCGTATTTTCGTTTCCTGATGAGTTTACGTATATCCAAAGATTGGATGTAGCTTATGCTATGCTTTTCTACCAGGTATTGTCCATTTTCGTCTGTCAGGGCCTCGAAAGGCACAAATGCCAGAATTCCATCCGGAACAATAATAAGATTATTCTTCTCCTTGATCTGCCCCTCTATAGGTTTGATGAGTAGTTCATATAGTGCTCCTCCAATCTCTTTGGCATTTGTTTTATGTGGACTTTCTCTGTGCCGGTAAATATTCGTCCGACTGCCACTTTTGTCCTGTAATGGAGGCCCTCTTAATAAAGAACCGTAATAGTTGACAATATTACTAAAATCATTCTTATTTCCGCTTAGGTTTTGTTGGTTTGCTAATAACGTCTTTATCTGCGTGTCGTATTTGTCAATGGACGATTTGATAAATGATTTGTTCGATACCTCTTTACCCATAATTTCTGTTCTTGTAATAGCAATCTGAACAAATTTTTCCATGTTTACATTTGCATAGACAATTATAACGGTATCATCATCCAGAGTTTCCTGGATTTGTTCTACCTCCTGTAGCCAAATTCTTTTTTCTTTCTTTTTTCTATTATTATCACTTACGGCAAACTTATCAATCAGGAGTTTTGCCCTGACGAGTTCAATCGTCTGAAAGGCGGAATCAGCATTATCATCCTTGATATATGCAAGGGTCAGCAGTTGATAAGAGTATCGAAGATCAGCCAATAAACCCTTGCGCATCTCTCCGGTCGTTGTTTTACGCAACTCTTCTATTATGGATACAGATTCCTTAAAATAGCTAATTGCAGTTTTATATTTTTCCTGTGAAATGAGAACTATACCAATCCTGTTGAGATCTCTGTATATATCAGTATCCTTTCCAATTTTTCTATTATGAGCCAGAACCTGTTCATAGGGGTAGATAACCTTGTCATGTTTGTTCCAGTAAAAGCGGTAAAACAAAATAAGGTTTTTATCAATAAGATCCTCCTCAACTTCTTTACTCAAATTTCTATCTACCGCTAAAGCCTTTTCATAATACTCTATGGCTTTGTCATCTTGCCCCAGAGAATCATAAACATTTCCAATATTATTGAGACTTATGGATGTATTATCATCCTGTTCCGGTTTCCTGGTAATACCCAGAGCATTTTCAAAATACTTGACAGCCTTTTCTTGTTGCCCTTGAGATTGGTAAACACTCCCAATATTGTTAAGGCAGGCAGCTACACTACCACTCTGATCTAGATCTTTGTATATGTCCAGGGCCTCTTTATAATACTTAATGGCCTTTTCGTATTGACCTGTAGTTTTGCAAATATCGCTAATTTTATTTATTATGCGTCCATAGACAATGCTATCGTTCTTCCTCAATTTTCTATATATATCCAACGATTCTTCATAATACTTGATGGCGGTAACATATTTATCCATGGATCTGTAAATATTACCAATATTGTTAAGCCCATTTGGAATTTTTTCTTCCAGTCCCAGCTTTCTCTCTATGGATAACGCTTTTTCATAGTACTCAATGGTTTTATCATATTTTCCAATAGTTTCGTAGACTCCACCAATATTATAGAGGCCTGAGGCAATCTTGTCTTCACGTCCGAGTTTCTTGTCAATATCTAGAGCTTCCTCAATATATTTGATTGCCATATCATGTTGACCCAAGGAATTGTAAGCATTACCGATGTCGTTGAGGTTAGTGGCAATTTCCCCCTCCTGTCCCAGCTTTCTGTATATATCTAAGGCCTCCAGATAATACTTGATAGCCACATCATATTTATTCAAATAATTGTAAAAATACCCAAAGCGGTTGAGACAGTCGGTGACGATATCTTCCCGCTTAAGCTTTCTACCGATTTTCAAAGCTTCATCAATTTTGTTGGTAGCTATTTTATATTGACCGGCCAGAGTATAATAGTAAGCAGCTTGATTCAAGTTTGTTACTATATTTGATTTTATCGTACCAGGAGAGTCTTTTTCTACTTGTGCAGATTCTTCATACATCTCTGCAGCCTTAAGAAATTCACCCAGTTTTTCAAATTCCTGTGCTTTATGCTGGTTTGCATCTACCGCTTGTTCCCCCTGTGCATAAAGATAAGGGCAGGGGAAAAACATCACTATAAGAATCAATAAGTTTGTTATTTTCATGTACGTTTCACTAAATTTTGATAATGAAAAATAATTTGTATTATATAAAAGAAATAGTGAGCAATCTAATTAAATTGTTTGTTTGAACAATTATCCCTGATAATGAATATAACTCTGTCTTCGGGTTTTCACAAAAAAAAAGGCGCTCAGAAATTGAGCGCCTTTTTTTCTATTTCATCATTACGGACAATTTGCATCCGCATTAATGTACTTATTTAATAATCCAACTCATCTACTTCCCATACATTACCAACTGGTATACCACTCTTCGTTGGTGCACTTTTATGGCCTTCACTCTTGCTGTGTGAGACTGGCTGTGCGCCACCTAATCCAGGCTCTAATCCCTGCTCTAATGCATGCTCTCTACGCAATCTCATATTCTCTGATTGTATCTTTCCGAGCTGCATAAGCATTGGTGCCTGTCCCCACCACCACATTACGTCCTGCTGTGCGTGGGCATAACCTTTGTAACCCTGAAGTTTATACCAGAACCACATCTTGGCATATTCCGTCTCTATCAAAGAAGGATTATTTTCACCCTGGTAAAACATTGCGTATACACCAAGGATTGGTCCAACAACGGGCACCTTTCCTCCTAATTGCTTGAAGGCGTTATATACACCATCTCCGATCAGGGACGCAGGCAGCAATTCGGCAATTTTATCACCTAGAGGATATATATCACGCTCTCCCACAGACGGGTAGAGAATATCATCAGCAATGAGCTTATCAATTATAAGCTGCGCACTATCCGTAATCTTGAAAGCCTGGAACATGTATTGATCGAGCTGCTCTAACCAGGTAGTCGCAAATCGAGGACTATGACAGTTTGAACAGACTTCTATCCATTTATCCCTCTTATCAAGGTTCTCATCTGAGTATAGATCAATCTTTGGAGCTATTATGTTTATCCCATAAGGATAATCCTTGAGTGATGACTCATACTCAATATTTGACGGAGGCACAGTACCCATACGCCAGATACCCTTTGAAACAAAATTATGGGTAAACCTTCCGCCACCCTGATACATATGGCAGAACTGACATGTTGGTGTACGATAGTCTTCACCAACCTGTACATGAGCAAGAGGCTTATCAAAATTATATTCCTCTCCTTCCATCTCTAGAATTATTCCATGCTTTGACTCACCATACGACTCAGAATCCGGATGATCAGGACCCATGTGACAAGTCATACAAGCTTTTGGCTGTCTAGCCTCAGCAGCAGAGAATGAGTGTCTTGTGTGGCATGGATCACATTTGGTAGAGATACCATGGCACATATCACAACCGCCTTGTCCAGCGCCCCATCCCCTTCTATCTGCCTCAGCATACCAGGGAACAAGAACGTTAGCTTCCATCGCCTGTATGTGGTTTGGACGACCATGGTTCTTCTCGCTGTTGAACTGACGTACCTGTCTTTCATGGCATTCGCTACATACTTCAGCGTTTGGCATTCTTATCTCGTTTTTCACCGTATCAGCGTGACAGTCGAAACAGTCAACATTGATAATTTCTCTTCCTATTGATTCCTCTATGATCTTAGTCTTACGGGCAATCAAATCGGTTTTCCTTGGATTGAAATGAGCAGAGCCTTTCCAATCATCTACGGCTCCGGTATTGATACCATCATGACACCTGATACAGAGATCTCTGCGCCCTTTTTCAATAAACAGTGAATGATCCAAAATATCCATTTGTACATAATGTCTCATTGGGGACATATACATCTGCATCTTCAATGGCTTGTAATAGTCTTTGAAGAGGCCAGCACCCTCACTCAGGCCAACATTGTCCTTAAATACCGGACTGTACCAGTCAGGAAAGCCTTCATAAATATCCATAGTTTTTGCTACGTATGGTTCTTTCTCTGCGGCCTTTTCCTCATGAGCCCGGACTGATCCTGAAAACTGTATGGCTATAACCAGCAACGCCATAGTAAGGAAAAGCATCAGTTTTTTCGCATAATTCATAATACTTATTCTCCTTTAATTTATATAAAAAATCTTAACTAGCTTACTCAGCGTGTTCTTTTGTTGTTTTCTTCTCTCCTAGAGACTTTACAAAATGCACCATACACCAGCGATCTTCATCTGACAGTTCGTTGGCAAAGGATGGCATCGGTGTACCGTTCATACCTGTTGTAAATCTCATATAGATATCCTTATTTGTTGCTCCGCCTTTAAACTTATCCCCACGGGTAAAATCATAAGGCAAAATCGGAATCTCCCATTCATCTTCAAGATCGTAACTGCTTGGGCCATCGCCATTTCCTGTCTCGCCATGACACTTAAAGCACTCTTTCTGCTGATAAAGTTCTCTACCCCTTGCAATCGTCTTCTGTGTAGCTCTCAACTCATTTCCAACAACTACTGATGCCTCAGGTTTTCTGAACTGCCAGGCTTCAGAAAAACTCTTTAATACCGGAAGCAGCGATTTGATTTGATCTATATCAAGAATATCCCACGGCATCATAGATGTTCCATGAACGCCAACAGAAATCACATGAATAAGATCTGCATCCGTAGGTAAAGAACCTGTAGCGTTGGTACGAATCTTATATTGACCTTTTGTGAAATCTCTAGGTTTTGGATAAAGAGCTCCATATAATGGGCCGTATCCGTCTCCTTCTTCACCGTGACACGGTGCGCAGTATTTGTTATAAAGGTCTTTTCCTTCAAGTCTGTCTCCTGCCGATGCGAAATTACCAAGGCAAAGCATGGAAACAAAAACAGCAACAATTGCACTGAAAAGAAAGCTCTTCCAGAACATATTGCTTTTTCCACTAATTCCTTTCTTACCATTCAAATATGCCACAGATTATTCCTCCCAAAACTTTAAAAAAACTTATGTCATTATTAAATCGACAAATACACCTATCCCACACATCTTTACTTTCAATCCACTTACCCAGCTAACAATTTTCCTAACAGAACCGTGTGGTTTAGACAAAGAAAAGAGTTCAAAGGAATTTCATTTACCTTTGAACTCTTATACATAATTCTTGATTATAACACTTTCATTATTATTTCAAACTAAATTTTAAACTACAGGAAAAGACCCCGCTTATATGATCAAGCAACAAACATTCAATTAGACATGAGTTCTCAATCTAAAGCGGCATCCGTACCCAAATTTAATTATTATAGAGGTACTCCGACCTTCTACTTTGACAGGAGCGATACCTATCTTCCTTCGTGCGTGGTGCGAGGCACCATAATTTAAGCGAGCACAGGTTATGGTTCTACCCATAACTGTATATACACTGCCTAATTCACGGCTTATGAATTGCGGTTGACATAAGTCAATACTTTATAACACTCGGAAAAATACAGGAGTAGTAACAATAGCAAGCTATTAATATTTATAATATACCTTGCGCTACGTTATAAATATGTTCTCCACCAGTGAAATCAATACTTATTAAGTTGATTTACTGTTCCTTCCGGCTGCGACACATCAATGTTTAAGCTTTTCTATTTCTTCTGCAAGTTGCCTGTTTTTGCTTTTCAAATCGGCATTTTCAGTTCTTAGATCTGCTGCAATTTTCTCCGCATCATCCTTTTGTCTCGAAGCATCTTCAACCAGCTTTAGCGCCTCTTCTGGCGAACCAAAAGCCTTCATAACCCTTTTTTCCATATTTTCAGCAAATGTTTTTTCCCTGACAAAGCCCGCATCCTTCATGTCGTTGTATTTATGTATCATCTTAACCGTAAATCCGACATCCAAAAACAATATCAGCAGAATAATAGTCTTCGCATTTACTGAAAGACCCTTAGAGTTTCCATTACCCATAATTTCCTACTCCTTGTTTAGTGTAGAGTGTTATTTATTATAAAATCGTTGCCAAAAACAAACATCAAGTATAATTTACCTATGTCCTTACAGCATACAACTTTTTACGCTTTCAACTCTGGCTTTTTTTGGCTCTCTTTTGCAGATCATCTTCCTTTTTCTTTCGGTCGCTAATGTCCCTGATCACACCCTCAATACGAACAGGTTTTCCTTTATCGTCCTTCACCATATTTGAAGTACGTTCAGTGTAAAATTTCTCTCCATTTTTATTTACACAATAGGACGTAAAATCTTTCGAGGCACCCTCTTTTTCAAGCTTATCTACCAGCTTTTTCCTATCAGCCTGATCCACATAGATATCCTTTACCTTAGTACCCTCCATCTCCTCAGGTGATCCATAGCCAAACATTTCTGCACAAGACTGATTTACCCATGTAAAGCTGCCTTCAACTCCGGGTTCACACTGATAAATACCAGCTTGGAGAGCATTAAATAATTCCCTGTAAGCTGACTCTGACTCTCCTATTTCCTTTGTTTTTTTATCGAGCGCCCCTGCCATTGTATTAAAGGAGGTTGCCAGGACACCAAGCTCATCTCCTCTATCTATATTTACCCGCTGAGTCAGATCTCCCGCTGACATCTTTTCAGTAGCCTCAGTCAGCTCAATTATCGGAGCAGATATTTTTTTACCAACGACGTATGCAAAAAACACAATCGGGAATGCGATTCCAAATAGTAATACCCAACCAAGGGTATTGAGGTTGTATGCCACTCCATAAACTTCAGCCTTGTCTATCTCCGTAACAACACCCCACTCAAGTTCAGGCAGCCAATGCCATACTCCCAAAACGGATATTCCTGCATAATCTTTATAGCCTTTCGAGCTGGAACCGTTTTTTCCTTTAAGACACTGGTTAACACCATATGCCAACTTACCGGTATCTGGATTAACCAGTTTTAATTCCAAGGCACTCCTTGTTCTAATTGCTCCAGTTTTCTTTAAATTGTCAGTAAACCTTGATTCCGTAAGCATATATCCATCTTTACCTACAATATAAGTCTCACCTGTCTTCCCAAACTTTTGACTTTGCAGTAAATTGCTCAAAGTAGCAACATGAATTCTGAAAACCACAACGCCGACAATAGCATCATTCTCACCCTTAAGTGGCGTGGACACAAACATAGTGGGCAAGCCTACCTCTTTCTCATCAAACTCATTTGTGAGGGCAATTTCAGACGGTATGATACTTGTCGCAGATGTTTTCCCCTGGATAGCCTGTTTGAAAAAATCTCGGCTCGAAACATTCTCTACATTTTCTTCTGAGGTAGCAAGCGTGACTATTCCATCTTCATCACTTACAAAAGCACCTTTATATCCATACTCTGCAACAACTAATTCCAAGTACTCCACAAATGCATCATGGTCGCTATCCCCTTTTACGCTACTAACCGCAGAAGGATTATTTGCAACAACGATAACATCCTTCATCCTTTCCCTCATCCATGTTGACACAATGTCCGCCTGCTTGTTACCTACAGTTTCGAGATTATCCATAATTACCGTCTTAAGATCAGACTGTATTTTAGGGTATGCAATAATCCTAAGCAAAACAAACGGTAGCAGAGTGAAGAAAATCAGCATTAGTATGATGTAATTTTTAATCGATATTTTCATTATTTTTCTCCATAAAATGCATATTTATAATTTTCTATTGAAACTCAAGAGCGTTTTGCCGGTCTGCAGAATAAAACATACAAGCTCAGTTTGGCATACTTCTCATTCTATCTATTTTTTATATAGCGCATTAAAGTACCACACATAGCAGGAAATATATTTCCTGCCACCAAACAACTTACAATGAACAAAAAAACAGAATAGCCCCGCAACCACAATTACTTTCGGTCACTGGAATCGTTATCCAGTAGATAGCTTTGCCAGATATCACCACCAGGCTACGGGATAATCCCTTTTGCCCATCCTATTTATAATAATAGCAACCAAGAGCAAAATAAAAGCCCCAAGAAGAACAGGGTTTAAAATATACCAATAATCCATACCCAGACCACCGGTCTGAATAGCCACGTACGCAGTTGCACCTGCCGGTGGATGAACGGAATAAGTCACTGCCATGAAAATGATTGCCAGAACAACACCAAGTGTTAGTGACCACCACGAGAGACCAAAAAAATCATATACGGCGACACCCATTAATGCTCCAAGAAAATGCCCTAGCAAGACATTCCTTGGTTGTGCCAATGGAGCCTTGTAGGCGCCATAAACTAAAACTGCTGTTGCACCAAAGGGTCCTAACAGCAGGGGGCATTTCCAGGCAAAAGCAAGAAATGCCGTAATCCCTACGCCAATCACGGTACCTAGAGAAGTAATCCACAACACCTTCCATGCTACTGGAGGCTGCGGTGCCCTAGGCAATTCACT
The DNA here is from genome assembly GCA_018670825.1 of Candidatus Scalindua sp. Taxonomy (GTDB): domain Bacteria; phylum Planctomycetota; class Brocadiia; order Brocadiales; family Scalinduaceae; genus Scalindua. The sequence goes on from JABHIW010000048.1 coordinate 115,992, forward strand.
AATTTTACTCAATAACGACATAGCTCTATTCTCCCCATGAAGATATTTCTAAAAATACAGTATTAATAAATTCTATACTTAGTTGAAGCTTATCCTGGGACTACTTTTTCCTTAACGACACTGTCTTATACACAAAACAGAGAATGCACATCTTTGAAAAAAAACTACACCTGAGACTGTCTGCCGAGTTTAGGGCATTCACTGCACTTAAACTTGAAGGATAGTCGCAGAACATTGACGCGACCGAGCGCATGCCCCGCCGCGTCAATGTGCCTGCCCATACTAAACTACTAATACTAATATAAACAAAAAACCAACCTTATCGAGATGAACTTGGAAGCACCTCAACAATCGTGTTGTCATTTTCATCTACTCCAACTATCTGACCACCTGGTATTGCACCTTGAGTCGGATCTACAACACTCCTAGACTGACCCCCATCACCACCAGGAACCAAACCTTCATCAGGAGACGACACAGCGTAACAGTACGCCAGCCCAATAGCACAACCACCTACGATGTTACCGAATGTAACAGCAGCCATGTTCCAAGCAAATCCTCCGCAAGAAACGTTAGCAGGGTGAGCTGTCATAAGAGCACAACTAAAAATAGTCATGTTAGCAATACTATGCTCATAACCGCAGGCAATAAAGGCATAGAGACACCAGAATATCAGGAATATTCTTGCAGCCTCATTTTTAGCCTTTGCGCTCATCCAGACGGCCAAGCACACAAGCATGTTACAGAGAATACCACGAAAGAACAGAAACCAAAATGGCCCATTCATTTTAGCGCCAGCAACCTTAGCGATAAATTTACCCGTAGTGTTTCCATCTCCCAAACCTGTATTAGCCCAGATAACACCTAACAGCAAGCAACCAGCGAGATTAGCAACCCAGCAAATAAACCAGAGCCAAATCATCCAGCCCCAACCTGTTTTTCCCTTAAGGCAACCAATCAACATCACCATATTGTTACCCGTAAACAATTCCGAACCCGCAAAAATTACGAGCGTCAGAGCGATACCAAACGAACATCCCATGATCACCTTAGTGGCCACAGACTTCACAGAAGCGAATTGAGCTCCAACCGTGAATATAAGCAGAATTCCAAGTCCGACATAAAAACCTGCCAGCATTGAGAGAACCCAATACTGCCCGAACTTATTCCTTATCATATCTTCCTTTGCAATCGCTGCACCAGTAAACGTATCAACTGTTGCTTTCATAAATCCATTCCCCCCCTTCAAAATAGGAAAGTAAAAAAAATAAAATATCGCAATACAACATGACGGCCTTCCTTACCCTCGTACCATATCGCAACTTAAAAATTACTGTACAAAACTTAGAACCTAATACCAAAGCATTATAAAACAAGAAATGCTCTTGAACCAAATAGTGCTACAGAGAAGAAAGCAATTGTGATACCAAAACTATATTTAAGAAAAATACGATTCATTTTATTGTCATAAGTGTTTTAAAAAACGATAGATATATATTTTTTACTAATGATATAGCCCTTAGGTCATAAAAACAATAATTGACAAAATGTCAAATCGCAATTGGAACGTAAATTTTTCAACGACATAATGTCTTTGCGCTATACAAGCAAATTATATCTATTAATTTTATGCTTTAAAAAGGGGGTATTATGACGTAAGCAGCTGGTACAGATAGAGTTGGATTTAGATACAATTTTAAAGCTTATGTTTTCCAGAAAAATAAAAGGAGCTATCGCATAAGCGGTTTTTAGAAAAGACTTATTAAATTGACACGACCTATTAAAGCATGAGAAGGCCTTGATAGGCAATGAAGTGGTTTTTCGCAAAAGCAGGCAAGAGCGTTTCCACGATAATATTGTGTTTTACAGGCAGTAACTGAGCACGACCTCTAGAATGCTTGAAAAAACCATTTCAGTTGAACATAACTGATAAAATCACTGCTCAAGGAATGTAATGGCTGAAGCGCTATTGCAAAAGGTATGTATTTAATTATTGTGCTGGGACCTTCTCTCCCAGCACCTACTACCATATGACCTAAGAAACACATCCAGGCAAGAATTTAACATACACCAAAGAAATACCGTCTCGTTCAAATTGAACCCGGCATGCCCTTAAGGCATTAGTCTCACAAACCACCTGCAATGTAATTTTCGAGTTGTTTAATGGTAAATTCTTTATCAACAATATACTGCTTCACAACATCACCGATACTTACAATACCAATCAGCTTCTCCCCGTCAAGTACTGGTAGATGACGTGTACGTTTTTCAGTTATCAAAGCCATACAGTCGTTCAGTGTATGTTCAGAATGAATACAACATGGCTTTGGATTCATCAGGTCTTTGACCAGCGTATCCTTTGATGATTTTCCCAGTAGAACAATATTTCTTGCATAATCGCGTTCGGAAAATAGCCCTGCAACTTTTCCATTTTCAACGACCACTAACGCACCGAGGTCTTTTTCCGCCATTATTTCCAACGCCCTGTACACCGTATCCTTAGGTGAAATGGTCAGAATATCACCAGCTTTATCCTTCAGTATTTCTTTTACCGTAATCATGATATAACCCTTGCCTCCTATTAATAGGTTTGTTTAACGACTAACTTGATTAAGAAAACAGACTCAGCTTACTACTATCCACGCGCAAGCAGCATAGCATATTGCCAAGAATCGTTATAATACCGCTTGTTTATTTCATGTTCAAGTATTAAATCTTTATCAAGAAAATCGGGATTTCCTATTTTTTATAATCTCCGCTTTAACATAAAAAGCTATATCTAGCAGTGACTATATAAGTCTCTAATAAAGAGCCTCACTCATTCCTTTCTCTTCCAACCCAGTAGCAAGTCAGTATACTCGCCGCGCTTCCAGAAAGAATACGCATCGTGCTTGATTCCTATTTTTTCTTCTATCTCGGCAAAGCGTTTGAGCTTACTTGCCTCATCCTTGATCAGTATAAGCCATCGGTCCTGGGCCCATTCCCAATACCCATAAACGGGACTGTAATATGCATTGTGTGACTTTGCCTTAAAGATAGCATCGATGATATCTACCAACATTTCGTATGCTAATCTCTCTATGTTAGATACGTTATATTTTCGCATCTCCCCCTTTCCTGGCAAAAGGCTGAAGACATTGTGGCCGGTAGAATCAGGGGCGAGGTCGGCAGGCATGGGGTCTAGCAGATTGTGATTATACAAGTCCATTACAATGCGCATTGCCTCGCGGTATTTAACAAAACTGAGTTTAACCGCTTCGTCCATCGCCTCTAAATGATCTCTAGCGAACCGGAGAGAATGACAATCCTTACAAACTGAAATCCAAGCATCCCTTGTCGCTCTGTACTTATCGGCCCCCCTGTCTACAAGAGAAGTACCCATGTAAGTATAAACAGTAGATGTGCTGATAACATTATGGTCGCCTTTAGGCATATGACAGTATGCGCATGTTGGAACTACATAGTTTTCCGCGTTAAGGGGTTTCGACCAATCCCAGGTCTGCCCTTCTCCCTGGTAAATCATACCATGGTATGATTGCATATACATCTCATACTCATACTGTTCAGGACCGGAATGACAGACCGCACAACTAGTTGGCTTTCTGGCTTCTGCGGTAAAAAATCGGTGCCGGGTATGACAGCCATCACATCGGTTCTCAATGGCATGACAGCCGAGGCAGGCAGCTGTCTCTTCGGCGGGTTTCTCCGTCTGACACCCTAACTCGATCAACTCAAGATGATAGGCATTAGCATGCGAACCTTGACCACTTTGGCGATGCCCACGTAATTGCTTTTCGTGGCATTCACCGCAAAGATCGTAAGCAGGCATTTTGAGCTTTTTATGATTCTTCCCATGACATCTGTCACATCCGACTACATCTTTTCCCTCTAATGGTTTTGCGTGTTTGCTCTGTTTCCACTGTTTTACAATCCCGGGACTTTCTATTGCATGACAGGTAACGCACTCTCTATTTGTGAATTCTCCTTCTACGGTACTGCCAGGATGAAAGGTGTCACTGTTATAGTAATATGCAGGGTCATACCATCGTACCACACGCAGAAAATTATAAAGATGTCCGTACTTTCCCTTTCCGGGAAAGAGTTTCTCCGGTCCGGTATAAAAGCTTGAAAGCCCACCCGCATGGTGTATGCTTCCGGAATCGTCCGGACCGACTCTTTCACCCAGCAGCTCGGCCATCTCGTATTGGAATTTCATGCTACCCGACATCACCCCTGGCGTTGATGTTGTATCACCCAAAAGCGTTTCAAGGTTTAAAGAGTCAACCTCTTCTGCTTTTTGTGCGAAAGAAGTAGGCGAAATATACGGAACGAAAAAGATGAAAATGAAAAGTGTGATGATTGAGAATTGTTTTGTGTTAATGTTAAGCATAAATACCTCCTATCTCGTTTTAACACTGAGGAACGTTATAAGAACAACGCAAACAACGTGTGAATCATAACATATGGCAGAAAAATGTAAACTTTTTTTTGCTCAAATTAGCCGATAAACATTGATATATTGGGAGTTATATACTACTATATTTCATATTTAAATTTTCTGTATAAAGCTTATTATTGGTGTTTCTAAATGAAGGCAGTAGTTAAGGCAAAACGTAAAAAGGGTATGGAGCTTATAAATGTACCCACTCCGCAGGTCGGGCCAAGAGATGTGCTTATAAAGGTCACACTTGCCTCTATCTGTGGTACTGATGTGCATATATACGACTGGACGCACTGGGCACGGCATCGCTTCACACCACCACGCATAATTGGCCATGAGTTTGTTGGAATAGTAGAAAAAATTGGTAATGAAGTAACTCACGTAAAGGCCGGAGACCGTGTTTCTGCCGAAAGCCACATCTCCTGTGGACACTGTTACCAATGCAGTAACGGATATTCTGAAGTATGCAGGAATCTCAAATTACTGGGAGTAGACTATGATGGAGCTCTTTCAGAATACCTTGTCTTGCCAGAACATGTTCTCTGGAAAAACAATTCAAACATTCCTGATAAATGGGCCACCATTCAAGAACCTTTCGGGAATGCCATTGATACCGTCATGGCGGAAGATGTCTCTGCAAAAACGGTCTTAATTCTCGGTGCTGGACCAATCGGACTATTCGCCACTGGTATTGCCAGGGCAAGCGGTGCATCATTAATTATTGTGTCAGACCCAAACAATTACCGGTTAGCTATTAGCAAAAAAATGGGAGCCCACATGGCTCTTAATCCCATGAAAAAAGATATCACCCCCCTCATCCTTGAAGCCACCAATAATAATGGTGTAGACGTAGTTCTGGAATTCTCAGGAAATAATCAAGCCCTGAACCAGGGGCTGAAAGTCATTACACCCGGAGGCAGGATCTCCATCCTGGGTATTTACGAAAAGCGTGTTTCAATAGATCTCAACAAAGAGGTTATTTTTAAGAAGATCCGCATCTATGGAATAACAGGGAGAAAAGTCTTTTCCTCCTGGCATAAGACATCTCGCTTCTTATCTTCCGGCATTGTCAACCCTGACCCAATCCTCACTCACCAGTTCCCATTAAAGGATTTTGAAAAGGGTATAAAACTCATGAGGGACGGAAAATGCGGAAAGGTTATTTTGAAAGTATAAAAACTTAATTTTGGACACAGTTTATCAGGATTTTAAATACGAAGGACTTACTTAAAGAATACGTATCATGGACAAACTAAATTTCATTAATGAAGAATTGGACAGGCTCAAGGAGGCCGGGCTGCTTATTAACATCCGTACGATTGAAGGACCTCAAGGGGCATGGATTACTGTAGACGGGAAAAAGGTACTCAATCTCAGTTCAAACAATTATCTGGGGCTTGCTAATGATTCACAATCGAAAACTGCTTCTCATAACGCAATAGATACATACGGCGTAGGCCCGGCAGCGGTCAGGACAATTGCCGGGACAACGACACTGCATAAAGATTTGGAGCAGAAACTTGCGCAATTTAAGGGAGCGGAGAGCACGATCTCATTCCAATCCGGATTCTGTGCAAATCTTGCCGTTATCCCGGCAATTGTTGGAAAAGCAGATGTTGTATTTTCAGATGAGCTCAACCATGCAAGCATCATTGATGGATGCCGCCTCGCAAAGACCAGAGTTGTACGATATAAACACGGTAACCCCGAAGACCTTCAGGAGAAAATCCATGCCGAAAAAGATATTGAACGGAAACTTATTATTACTGATGGTGTCTTCAGTATGGAGGGAGATATTGCACCATTACCCGAAATCGTAGAAATAGCGGAAAAATATAACGCAATCACCATGGTGGACGACGCGCATGGTGAAGGTGTCCTTGGCAGAGGAGGCAGAGGAATTGTTGACCATTTCAATCTGCACGGCAAGGTGGATATTGAAGTGGGTACCATGTCAAAAGCATTCGGAGTCGTGGGAGGTTACATTGCGGGGACTAAACGGCTGACGGATTATCTGATGCAGAAAGGACGCCCTTTCCTTTTTTCAAGTGCAGTAACCGCTGCCGACGTAGCGGCATGTATCGCAGTTGTGAAGACACTGAACAAGTCAGATGATCTTGTCAAGAAACTCTGGTCAAACACCCGATTTTTCCAGGGCAGAATGAAACAACTCGGATTTAATATCGGAATGACAAAGACTCCTATAACACCGGTTATGATAGGTGATGCCAAAGTGGCAAGGGATTTCAGTCAGAAGCTATTCGATGTTGGTATTTTTGCACAATCAATTGGGTACCCTACAGTGCCTGTTGGCAAGGCACGTATCCGTGTGATGCTTTCGGCTACTCACAGTGAGAAGGACCTTACATGGGCTATAGATCATTTTGAAAATATTGGAAAGTCTTTGGGCGTAATATAATGTAACTGATACAAGCTTAACACTATAATTCAATTTTATTGAAAAACAGAAAAAGAGGAGGGTTGCAGTATGGGAAGGAAAATTATCACAATTCCGGCTATAGTATTGGTCGTAATAATTGCACTTTTTTTTGGTAAAAACATGATTATTAAGACCTCCGTAACTACCGGAGTAAAGGCAATGACGGGTCTTAAGCTGAGCATAAGGAGTATGAATGTTGGTGTGTTTAAATCATTAATCGGCATAAATGAATTGCAACTATACAATCCGTCAGGATTCAAAGATAAATTAATGATGGATTTGCCAGAAATTTATGTAGATTATAATCTGGGCGCCATTATGGGAGGGAAGGCACACCTTGAAGAGGTCAGATTAAATTTAAAAGAATTTATCGTCGTGAAGAATGAGGCCGGCGAGCTGAATCTTGATTCATTAAGAGTTGTCAAAGAGACAGAAGGAGAGGTAGTAAAAAAGGACGATGGGAAAAAAGAAAAAACAGAAATGCCGGATATCCAGATAGATTTATTAGCGTTGAGAATAGACAGGGTTATCTATAAAGATTATTCAAAAGGGACTCCACCTAAGGTGAAAGAGTTTAATGTAAATATTCACGAACAGTATGAAAATATAACAGATCCCCAATCTTTTGTCCGTCTTATTATCGTTAAGGCCCTTAAGAATACCACCATTGCCCGTCTGGCCAATTTTGATATAGTGAAGTTACAGAAAGGGCTGACAGAAACAGTCAGGAAAACGGCTGAAAAGGCGCTGGGAGCTCCCGTTAAGGCTATAGAAGTTGGAAAAGAATTAATAGAGGAAAAAGCTGCTGAAACGGCTAAGGAGACAGTAGGAAAGGCCGCAGATACCTTAAAGAAGTTATTGCCTTTCGGGAAGAAAGAGAAAGAGTAAAGGGACCAGGATGAACGAAAAAGGCTACACCAAATACCAACAAAAGGCTATCAGAAATTTTTACGACAACAAGGACCTTCGTCTTGTACAGAAGTTAGGAGAATTAGTCTCGAATTTATATCTGGAAACCAGTGATAAGAAAATAGAGACCGGATGGAAAAAGGTTAAGAAGATGCTGACCGATTTGAAAGTACACCCGGGTGAAGTAGAGTACCTTACAAAAGACAAAACCCTTTCACTGATCTCGAAGAAACTGGATGAGATATTTTAGCATGAGAAGAAAAGCCAACCACGGAAAAACACAAAATGACACGAAAAAACAATTCATAGAGGGCAGAGAGAAACCGGAAACAGGGATTACACTTGAGAAATTTCTTAAGTTCTCAAGTCTCAAATCCTTGGATTAATTTAACACCCTTCGGAAGAACCTTATCCAGCAACATGTCATTCTGAAGGAGGAACAACTGAAGAATCTCTTTTATGGATATATTATTGAACTTACAAAACTTTGTTGGTTTATTAACAAGAGATTCTTCACTTCGCTCAGAATGACAAGGATGCATCTTCTTCGTTAATTGTTACTTAAAATGAAAATTTCTATAATATTTAAATCATGAAAATTGCTATTACCGGTTTGTCAGGTTTCCTGGGACATTATGTAGCAAAGAAACTCTTTGAGAGAGGCGTTCAGATGCGGGCGCTTGTACGGAGTACCAGCAATATTTCACACCTTAGTGAATATGGAGAGAAAATTACATTTGTACAGGGAGATCTGGGTAACAAGGAAGCCCTAAGGGAATTTGTAGAGGGGGCTGACATAGTCATCCACATGGCCTATGAGAGAAACGGAGCAGGTTTTCACGCATCCGCCCAAAATGACATCAGTCGATTACTTGATGTAAATCTAACAGGCAGCCTGGAACTGTTAGATGCCGCAAAACAGCAGGGAGTTAAACAATTCATATTTACCAGTTCCTGTGCGGTTTACGGCCATATCTTTCCCGACATCAAACTCGACGAACTGCACCCCCTTATGCCAGACTCAAACTACGGTGCCTATAAGGCTTCGGTGGAGGCGTTCTGCCATTCGTATTTCTTGTCAAAGAGCATTAATACAACCATGTTCCGGCCCGTAGGTATCTACGGTATCGATCCAAAACTTTCCAACTCTGAGTGGTACGACTTAGTTAAAAACATTAAAAACGGAGTTGACGTAGAGGTTGTAGGAGGCGGTAAAATAGTAGATGTTACAGACGTTGCATATGCCATAGATTCAGCAATTGACAACAAAAATGCTTTTGGAAAAGTTTATAACCTGTCAGACTTCTATATCGACAACCTGTCCATAGCAGAAATGGCCAAAGAGATATGTAATTCCAAGTCCAAAATCAGCGGTACGCCCAAAAAGCCTAAAAACAGTATTGATAATACAGAATCTAGAGCATTGGGTGTACATTATGCAGGAACAGATAGTTTGAGGCAGTATATTCAGGTGTTAGTTGGGCTTATTTAGTTTCTGTACGGAAATGAAGCTTTAAAGACTCCTTCTAATCCGATTATCAGTCTTTTTACCTTTCCAATTAGCAACAATTTGAAAAAACTTCAAAATCTGGTTTTCTGTCTGAACCGAGACATACCACCTCTGTAGTATTTTTGTTAATTGTAAATATGTATCTTTTATATTTTC
>JABHIW010000097.1 GCA_018670825.1 Candidatus Scalindua sp.
ATAGACTTCCATTCAATATATTCACCTGTCAAAATCGGGTCGAGAAGTTTTTCATCACGCAGTGTTAGAATATAGAATTTTTTGTCGCTTTCGCCTATATACATGGCAATTTTATGTTTGTGAGCATCTTCACTGAGTTTTTGTGTTAATGTTTCTGCATTGCAATCACGCCCCAGGTCACTGATATCAAAAACCTCATTTAATGAACTCTTTATCTTTTCGGGATCAAGGTCTTTTACATTTCTGGCCAGTCTGTGTGTGGGCAAGATTTGAAGCCCCGGGTCTTCCATAGAGACGCACATCATCATGATATAGTCAGCCGGAGAATCGTCGTTACTGTCCTGCTCCTTTTTCGCGCCCTTTACAAGGTCTCTATAAAACAGTGCTGTTTCATAGCGGTGGTGACCGTCTGCAATAAACAGTGCCCTGTCCTTCATTTCTACAATTAACTTTTCAATAACAGCTTTGTCTTTTATGGCCCAGAGCGAATTTTTGACACCATAAATATCCGTAAAGTCAATATCAGGGGTTGCACCAGTTCCCGGTTCTCCTTCAGACACTTTATGTAAAAAACTAGATATTATAGCGTCTTCGTCTTCAAAGAAGGTAAATACCTGACTTAGATTTGCATTACAGGCTTTCATCAAATTCATTCGATCTTCTTTTGGTTTTGCAAGTGTATGTTCGTGCGGGTAAATTTCTCCTGTTTGAAAATCTTCCAGTTTTACCAAAGAGATGAAGCCTCTTCGTATGTATTTCTTACCTGACAATGTGAACTCTTGTGCATAAATATATATAGCAGGCTCGGTTTCCTCTTTCAGGATTTTTTCTTTTCTCCATGTATCGAAAAATACTGAGGACCTTGTGTATTTATTATTAGATTGATCATCTCCAGGAAGGTCTTTACTCAGGATCAGCCGTATTATATTGTCCGGGTGGAGTTCATAGTAATCATCTCTTTCCTTTTCAGAGATAACGTCATAAGGAGGAGTTATTACTTTAGAAATATCTTTTATTTTTTCAGGATTATATCTTAATCCTTTGAACGGTAATATAGTTGCCATTTTAAGCCCTAAAAAGTGTTAATAATTTGTAATAACGAAACCGATTCTAACATATAAATCTTTTATTGAAAAAGGCAAAAATAATAATGTCTATCCTGACTGTGCCTGTATTGCAGTTATGGCTATCGTATAAACGATGTCTTCCACAAGGCATCCTCGGCTGAGATCGTTTACGGGCATCTTTAAACCCTGTGTTATCGGACCTATAGCAACAGCGCCGGAAGACCTCTGTACCGCCTTATAAGTATTGTTGCCGGTATTGAGGTCAGGAAAGATAAAGATGCTAGCCTTGCCCGCAACCTTGCTGTCCGGAAGCTTGATACTGGCAACAACCGGATCAATAGCGGCATCGTACTGTATCGGCCCCTCAATGGGCAGATCCGGCCTCTTGCTCCTTGCAATCTCAGTGGCTTCTCTTACCTTGATGACTTCCGGTCCCTTTCCTGATTTGCCAGTTGAATATGAAAGCATAGCAATATACGGATCAATACCAAATTTCACCGCAGTATCCGCACTTGTGATAGCAATATCAGCAAGCTGTTCTGTAGTTGGAATAGGAATTATTGCACAGTCTCCATATACCAGCACCCTGTCTTTCAGACACATGAAGAATATGCTTGAAGCGTTTGCTATTCCAGGCATTGTCTTGATTATTTCAAATGCGGGCCTGATGGTATGCTGTGTTGTGTGAACGGCACCGGATACCAGGCCATCTGCTTCCCTTTTGTATACCATCATGGTCCCAAAATAGATTGCATCCTGCATTCGGTCACGTGCAACATCCATTTCGTAATGTTTGTGTTTTCTTAGCTCATAATAGGTGTTAATATAATCCTCAAGTTTTTCTGATTTAATAGGGTTTATGATCTCGATTTCACTGCCCAGTTTTATTCCCAACAGTGCTGCTTTTTTGTTGATCAGTTCCTCGTCGCCAAGGAGTATTAAACCTGCAATCTCTCTGTCTCGTATCCATTCAGCAGCCTTCAGTGTTCGATCATCCTCTCCCTCCGGTAGGACTATACGCTTCTTTTCAGAACGTGCCTTCTCCAGGATTTCATATTTAAATATCTCGGGAGTACGTTTTCTGGCCTTTTCAAGTTTCAGTTTATTGTTTATCTTTTCGTAATCGACATACCGGTAGACCATGGATTTTGCAATATCAATCTTCTGGATATCATGTGAAGATATGTGTACAACAAGAGAGTTGATTATATTCACCGTTTCTATTGTGTTACACTTAACACTGAAAATAGGAAGCGGTAATTCATATAATGTTTCGATCAGATTCCTTATATTGTCATTAGGGACGATACCTCCTGTTAAAACGATACCCGATATGTTTGGGCAGGAAGGAGAGATGAATGAAGCTATACATCCAATAAGTATCTCAGTCCTGTCTCCTCCCGTAATAATGAGAGTTCCGTCATTTATATACTTTATGGCATTATCAAAACGCATTGAGGCGATTATCGTTTCAACTGCGATATTCGAAAGATAGTCCTGTCCAAACAACACTTCCGCATCAAGGCTCCTGGCAATGTCATATAAACGGGGTTTTGGTAGAATTGAATCGTAGGGGACAGTGCCTAAATAATCTATTTTGTGCTTCTGAAGTATTTTTCTCATACTTTGATCAACCTCTGAAAATCTTTCAGCTTCTACTTTATTAATAATAACACCCAGAAAGTCACAGGACTGCTCATCAAAGGAATCTTTGGCGGTTAACACACCGGAAGATATTTCGTCCATAGATTTTCCATATCCGTCTTCAATAAGAATTATTCCGGCATTCAGGTTATTAGCAATGTCAGCATTTATATCAAACTCAAAAGCTGACTTCATTCCTAAAAAATCAGTACCTTCAATAACGACTATGTCTTTATCCCTTTCCACTTTCCTGTAAGATTCCTGCACTTTATGAAAAAAGGTTTCTTGATCATTACTGGTAATGTAATGATTTAATTCTTTTATGGATACCGGGTTTATGTGTTGCGGTTTGTCTTCAATACCATATATTTCCTTAATCATTATTGATTCTTTATCGTGATCTTCATTCTTCCTGTATTTCTGTCCTATGGGCTTAAAATAACCGACATTTGTAACCATGCCCCTGAAGGCGTTGATTAATCCAAGACAGATTATGCCCTTCCCTGATTCTGGGCCGGTGGAAGCCAGATAGATATTTTTTGCCATGTTTTGTTCATTCCTTTAAAGTTAAGCCTTCTGAGAATTCTAATTCGGATGAAAGCAAGGACATATTTTATTTTTCATTAACTATTCGTGACGTATCTCTGGCTATTACCAGTTCTTCATTTGTTGGCACGCATAGCACCCTGACTTTAGAATTCCGAGCAGTTAATTCTCCTTCTATTCCAATGGTCTTCTTGTTTTTGTCCTCATCAAAATCAATACCAAGATATTCCATATCAGTGCAACACATACTTCTAATAAGTCCCGCATTTTCACCTATCCCACCGGTAAAAACTATTACGTCGACACCGTTCATAGATGCTGAATACATACCAATATATTTCCTGATCCGGTATGTATACATCTGCAAAGCGAGCCTTGCTCTGTCGTTTCCTTCTTTATATGCCTTAATAAGATCCCGCATGTCTGAGCTGATTCCTGAAATTCCTATCAGGCCGCATTCATGGTTCATCAGCATGTCGCACTCATGCGGGCTAAGCCCCTCCTTTTCCATTATGAACAGGGCCATTGCGGGATCAACATCTCCACATCTGGTTCCCATTACCAGGCCTTCCAAAGGTGTGAACCCCATAGATGTGTCTATCGATTTGCCATACTTAACCGCCGCAACACTTGCTCCATTTCCCAGATGACACGTGATAATCTTTAGCTTACGTATGTCCTTTCCTACAATTTCTGCCGCTTTATTTGCTACGTAAAAATGGCTGGTACCGTGGAACCCATACCGTCTGAATCGGTATTTTTCATAAAATCTATAGGCAAGGGCATATATATAAACATAATCTTCCATTGTGTGATGAAAAGCGGTGTCAAAGACAGCTACCTGTGGAATGCCTGGCAGAAGTTCTTTACATTCCTGTATTCCCTTCAAATTATGATGATTGTGAAGTGGGGCTAGCTCAACGCAGGATTGGATCTGTTTGATAGTATCTTCTGTTATAAGCACCGATTCCGAGAACTGTTCCGCTCCGTGAACAACCCGGTGTCCTACTGCGGATATTTCACTTTTATGACGGATGGCTCCGAACTGGCCGGATGTGATAGCATCAAGAATTTGTGAAATTGCTGAACTGTGATCAAGAGAGTTGCACTCTTTTGTAAAATCATTATCACCAAACTTTAATTTAATAAGGGATTGAGACATCCCAAGCTTTTCAACTATTCCGGCAGCAAGGGCTTTTTCATTAGACATATTAATAAACTGAAATCTAACCGAAGAACTGCCACAGTTAATCACCAGAACTTTTTTATTACTATTCATGTACTAAGCACCTAATGAAATATATTATGGTAGTTATTGGCGATCACTAATTGTGTGAACTATAACCGCATTGGTAGCTCCGGCGATACCGATGCATTGGCCGACGACCAGGACAACTTTCTCTCCAACTTGAGCCCATTTGCGACTGATAATATAGCGGTCCACAATTTGGGCAAACCTATCGATATTTTCCGGAATTGGTTGACAATGCGGTATCACACCATAATGCAGACTCATCTGGTTGCACGTACGCTGGTCGGAGCTTAATGCGAGGATGGGGACGCTGATACGTTCCTTGCTGAGCAACCTGGCAGTTGTCCCGGTTTGCGACCATACGGCTACAAGCTTCGCAGAGATGTCATGAACAATTGTACCCACGCTGTGAGCCATTGCCGCAGTCAGGGCAGACTCGTCCGTTACAATAGTTCTACGTTGTACATCTTTATCCTTATCAACAAAATTTTCTGTTACGCGAGCAATACGCCTTATTGTATCTGTTGCCTTGAGCGGGTATTTGCCCACAGCGGTTTCACCGGAAAGCATAACGGCATCTGTTAAATCCATTATAGCATTAGCTACGTCTGAGACTTCAGCTCTGGTTGCAACAGGTCTATCAATCATACTTTGCAACATCTGAGTGGCGACTATTACCGGTCTACCGAGACGTCGACAGATTAGAGTTATTTTCTTTTGTATAATTGGTACCTCGGCAAGGTCCATTTCAACGCCGAGGTCACCTCGTGCAACTAATATTGCATCACTGGCCAGAATGATGCTTTCCAGATGAGTCAATGCCTGTGGTGTTTCGATCTTGGCAACTACTTTTATATCCGCACCCGCTTTACCTAGATAACGTTTTAATTGATTTATTGCTTCTGCTGACTTTACAAAACTTAATGCCAGAAAATCTACTTTATGCCGGATGGCCCAATCAACGCATTCCCAGTCACGTTCTGTGATTGATGGTTTACTTATTGTTGTGTCAGGCAGATTGATCCCCTTATGGCTATGTAATGGTCCCCCAGTCATGACCTTGCATACTGTCTGATAATTATCTTTACGGATAACACGCAAGGCAATTTGGCCATCATCGATAAAGATGCGCTGGTCAACTTTAACATCTTGAGAGAAATATTCATAATTTGTACCAAAACGTTCTATGTTACCCTGTTCTTCACTGTGTACAATGCGGACTTCATCTCCTTCTTTCAATATCTCTCCATCCGGTTGGATACGTCCGATACGTATTTTAGGTCCGCACAAATCACCCATTACTGCAGTTGTGTGGCGATGCTGTTTGCGAACGGCATTCAATACTTTAAGTGATTGAGTATGCCAGTCGAATGTACCGTGAGAAAAGTTCAATCGGAAGATATCTACACCATTATCGATCATTGGCTCAATAATATCGGGTCTATTGCAGGATGGACCGAGTGTGGCGATTATTTTGGTCTTTATCATTTTGAGTAATTTTTGTAATTATTTGTCGGTTTTTAACGTTTTAATCTTTTGTGCGGGGTTTTATCCTGCGTTCCTGTAAAAGTAGCGGTTGACCCGTTGCCTCTATTACGTCACGCCAGAGTTCCTGGTGTGGGTCGATGTGTTTTCTGCCTGAAACCGCCAGCTGAATGGGAACATGAACAAAGTGGGAATGAATAAGACTCACGATCATACCGGTCTTACCTGCCATGGCAGCGTGTACTACATAAGCACCAAGTTTGGCACAGTAGACGGAATCGTTAGAATTCGCGGGAGCACTTCGGATCATGTAACTTGGATCGATATATTTCAGGTTAATGTCTATTCCCCGCACTTTAAAATATTCACCAATTCGTTCTTTGAGAAAAATGCCTATATCGTTGAACTTCACATTACCTGATGCGTCTGTGGCCCTGGAATCTTTCATATACTCTTGCCCCGCGCCTTCTGCTACCAGAATTACGGCATGATTTCTTTGCTTAAGCCTCCTTTCCAGACTGGCGAATAAACCATTTTCACCTTCAAGATCAAAACGTACTTCCGGAATGAGTACATAATTCACATCATTTATAGCCATGGCTGTGTTAGCAGCGATAAACCCTGATTCACGTCCCATTACTTTAACAATCCCGATTCCGTTTACTCCATCATGTGCCTCCACATGTGCGCAGGCGACAGCATCGACCGCACGGGAAACTGCAGTCTCAAATCCGAACGATCTCTGCACAAAGCTTAGATCATTATCAATGGTCTTGGGTATCCCTACTATAGAAATTTTCAGGCCTCGTTTCTTTACCTCTTCAGAAATATCAAGGGCTCCTTTTTGCGTACCGTCGCCTCCTATGGTAAAAAGCATGTTAATGTTCATCCGTTCCAGGGAATCAACGATCTCTTCAACACAATCACCGTAGCCTCGTGAAGCGCCCAGGATAGTACCTCCGAGGCGATGAATATTAGATACAACTCCAGGATTCAACTCCATAGCCGGCAGGTTAAATTTCGAAAGGAGGCCTCGGTATCCATACATGAAACCGGATATCCGTTTTGTACCGTAACGATACCACAGGGTCATAACGATCGCCCTTATCACATCGTTGAGTCCGGGACAAAGTCCGCCGCAAGTAACTATCCCTGCATGCACCTTGGATGGATCGAAATAAATATTCTCCCTCGGGCCGGCCTTTTCTATCAGGTTATGCTGGGTATTATCGAGGCTCGGTGGATCCCCGGAAAGAGAGATATCATAAAGTATATATTGGTCGTCGCCCACATAGCTTGTCCGCCAGATATCCTGTTTCTTTGACACAGAAGATAATTGTCGTGCTGGTTTGCCCAGGACAGGAATAGTAAAATCCAGTCTTTTCATTGTGTACTCTAAAAAAAGTTACCGGTGATCCTTTTTGGTTATTTAAGGATATTAGTTATTGGGGTTTTTGCTGGACAAAATCATAAGGCTTTAATGTAAAGCTAATATTCTCGTCTTTAAAACAGAAAATATCCCGACTGGTAAGATCAAACGATTTTGTGTTCTCAACGATCTCTTCAATTCTGCAAGTAGTATAGTAAACCTTACAAATACGTTTTAGCACTGGCATATATGCCTTGAGGTACACACCTAAACACATATTATGATTTGCCTTATGGCTATTTCAGTATGGTTTTATTATACAGATATTATTTGAGACGTCTATAGTAAAACCTAAAAAACAGATTACTATTTATACCGTTAAGATTAATGGTAGACTAGAGTTAAAAGAAAAAAGAGTGATTCTTTGGAAAGAAAAAGTTAGAATAACTAACACAGAAGTATGTGAAAAACTTAGAGGGTTAGATCCGGTATAAGGCCCTTGCACTTTCATGTCAGGCTTGCAGGATGAAAAAACACTCAATTGATCTGAAAAATTTAAAAAAAGAAGTTCGGTTAGATTATTATAAAAGCTCTGGCCCCGGCGGCCAGCACAAGAATAAGACCATGTCTTGTGTGAGATTATATCATAAACTTACCGGTATAAGGGTGATTGCGACAGAATCACGTTCACAAA
Organism: Candidatus Scalindua sp.; assembly: GCA_018670825.1. Taxonomy (GTDB): domain Bacteria; phylum Planctomycetota; class Brocadiia; order Brocadiales; family Scalinduaceae; genus Scalindua. Next base: position 8,058 of record JABHIW010000097.1, read on the forward strand.
TAAAGAACAGAGAACTTGCCTTTAAAAGGCTCCAGGTAAAGTTAATGGAGCTAAACATCAAAGAGAAAGAGCGCATCCTTACGAAAAAACCTCGCTACGTAAAGGTACAAATCCTTCAAAACAAAAAGAAACGATCTGAAAAGAAACAGTCCAGAAAAAAAGTTTCTCGAGAAGATGCAGAATGATAGATTTGCAATTTTCAACAAAGAACGATGTTTAAAGTCATTGACAGTTCCATTTTATTTAAATACAATGTGTTGTTATGTTTACAAAGCAGCGGACGGCTAATTTATTTTATCTCGTCCAATATGCTTTTTTAATATCAGAGTTTACCGTGTACAACAAAATGAAAATATCTACCTCTTTTTTAAAAATTGTTAATAGTTTAGTCGTCTTGCTTTTAATTTCGCTGCTTGCGTCAGGATGTTTTTCTCGCAATAGCGAACGAAGAACCACGGGAGAAGAGCCTTTCTTTCAGGAAGAAACAGGTCTTGCAGAGCACGGCAAGAAAAAGACCCTGGACAGAATTTACCAGATTGATCCAGGAGACAAAAAATTTGATATTTCTGACAAGTTTTATACAGACCCGCCCAGGAAGATCGCAATATTACCGTTTGATAACCTGGTAGGCGGTAAATATATCCTGAACTCAGTCCCTCTCCCCAGGTTCAGCAAAAAAGAAACGGATGGTTGGAACTGGACTTACGCAAATAGATTGAGAAGATTTTTCTTTGGCCATTTTGCTTCCAGGGAATTTGTAGACATAGAGTTAATGTATGTCGATAGGGTGTTGCAGGAACTTGGAATTACAACGCCAAATGACTTATATAAGATACCGGCTCAAGAGTTGGGCGAGATACTTGGTGCGGATGCACTGGTTTTTGGTAAAGTGACAGAATACAAAAACTCCTATTATCTGCTTTATAAGCAAATTCGGATTGGCTTGAGTATCAAATGTGTTTCTACGAAAGATGGCAGTGTCTTTTTTGAAGGCGAACAGGTAAGACATGATAATGATATCCGAGTTGCAACAAATCCTTTTGATTTCATAATCGCTTCGTTCCAGAATTCTATGAGCATGAGAGACGTTTATGCGGCAAGGGCGAGTGAAGAAGTAGTCCGCGAGTTAGTTCTAAGGATTCCTATTGTTAACTCATTTATTGAAGAGGAAGAACAACTTATTAAAGAAAGAATCAGAGAGAAGATGTCATCTCTGCCAACGTTGAATGCGAAGGTGAGTGATAAAGACAGTGATGGTGATACTGCTTCTCCGCCTACTCTGGACAAAGCTGAAACACAAGCACAAGCTGGCCATCCAGATTCCCATATTAAAATTAAAACAGAGTTTTTTTCAGTAGACTCCTGAACCGGCCGAGAGGGTATTCTATCCTGATATCCCTACCAATGAATAGTTAGTACATTTCGTGATTTAGCAATATCTATGCTTTTGTCAAAGTCAGAAATTTTTTACGAAATCAGCCCCACGTTCAATCGCTAATTTGTTCACTTCAAAGAAAGGCTCTTTTCTCCCTTTTAAGACGTTTTTAAGGCATGAGAGAAATATTGGGATGGAGACAAGATTTTTTACTTGGTTGTACGCTCCCAGCATAACCATGTTTGATGCCACGACGTTTCCAATATCATTTGCGATTTTTGTGGCGGGAATCCTGAAAACGTCTATGTCTTTTTCGTTGTCTATTTTATCAATCATGGTTGAGTTTATAAAGAGCATGCTGTCTGGCTTGAGAAGATCTTTAAACTTCAGGTAGGACGGGTAGTTCATCATAATGAGCGCGTCTGCTTCTTCGATAACGGGAGAATAAATTTCTTCATCTGAAACTGTCAGATGATAATAGGCTGTTCCTCCTCGCACTTCAGTTCCATATGACGGGAAAAAGGTTACGTTTTTTCCTTCCAGCATCACGGCTTGTGCTATCAGCCTGCCGAGGAGCATCATCCCCTGTCCACCCAACCCTGCTAAAATAACTTTGTCTGACATCTTATTGAACCTTTCTAATTCTGACTTTCCCAGTCTTTGAAAATACCCAGTGGAAAGGTTTTGACCATCTCTTCGTCTATGAATTTTATAGAATCAACGGAGTTCATGCGCCAATAGACCGGACATGGGGAAAGGACTTCTATCAGGGAAAATCCCTTTTTCTGTATTTGAGTCTTAAAACCTTTTTCTATTAATTGCTTTGTTTTAATTATGTTTTTTGGTGAAGTTACGGAGGCCCTGGCGACAAACTGGCTTCCATCCAGAACGGAGAGGAGTTCACATATGCGCAGAGGCGCACCATCACTCTGTTCACTGCGCCCTTGAGGTGTAGTCAGAGTTTTTTGATTAATCAGTGTCGTTGGCGCCATCTGTCCGTTTGTCATACCATAAACGGCATTATTTACAAATATCACTGTGATATTTTCACCCCGGTTGGCAGTATGTATAATTTCTGCTATTCCAATTGCTGCGAGGTCACCGTCTCCTTGATAAGAGAAGATAACCTTATCGGGGTGGACCC
>JABHIW010000111.1 GCA_018670825.1 Candidatus Scalindua sp.
GCTCAGGCTTCCGGTTCATCACCAATTTCTACCGCTGTAAAGAAAGACAGTGATGTTATCGATCCTGTTATACCGAATACGATAGCACATTCCATAGCAATTGGAAATCCGGCGGACGGATATTACTCAGTTAAGGCCATTAATAATAGTGGTGGATGTGCCGAAGATGTTTCTGACGATGAGTTGGTTGAGGGAATAAAGCTTCTGGCATCGACAGAGGGTATTTTCACAGAAACTGCAGGAGGTGTTACTGTAGCGGTAACAAAAAAGCTTATAGAGCAGGGTAAGTTACCGCGAGATGAGTCTATCGTCATGTGTATCACGGGTAACGGCCTGAAAACTCTTGAAGCAGTAATGGATAAAGTAGAAAAACCGTGCGTTATTGAAGCAAACATAGAGAGTTTTAACGCGATTATGGAGAAAAAAGAAGCCTGTACCGTTTAAACTTTTTGACAACACGCATAAGATTAAATAAAATACCGAGTTCTGTTCAACAGAAAAAATAGTAATATCCCAAAGATAACTTATATATTAAAAAGAAAGAGGTATCGTCATGTCGGTTAAAGTAAGAATTCCAACACCATTAAGGTCGTTAACAAACGGATCAGAAGAAGTTATTGTAGAAGGTAATTCTATTAAAGAAGTAATTGATAATCTTGAATCTAATCACAACGGGTTTAAAGCACGCCTCTGCGATGAGAAGGGGCAAATCAGAAGGTTTATTAATTTCTACCTTAATGATGAAGATATAAGGTTTAAAGATAATCAGGATACTCCGGTCAATGATGGAGATCAAATTTCAATAGTTCCGGCAATTGCAGGGGGAAAAGCACTTTCAATGTAAATTAGGAGGGGGAGTTTAAACCTGAAAATTTTTAAACACAATCAGATCATAGCTTTTTGTGGTACTCTTCGATCAATTCCTTAGGTACGCTTATATCTGACACTATCAGCTCTCCGGTATATTCTTTGCCGTCTCTCTGAAAAAAACCTATTTTGGCAGCAACGAATGTGACGGTTTTAGTTGCTTTCACTGCGATCCCAAGCACGACACCATCATCACAGCTCAACCCGGAAGGTATGTCAACAGATACGACAGGTATGTCGGTTTCATTTATTTTCGCTATCAGGGTCCTTGCAGGTTCTCTGACTTCGCCCCTTAAGCCAGTTCCAAAGATTGCATCTATAATTACATTATAATCGTGAAGTGCTCTTCCAACTTCTCCGATAAGCTCTTCCTGTAACTCTTTTATCTCAAAATTCATATTCAGCAATATCTTCAGGTTCGTTGAGGCGTCACCGTCGGAAAGAATGCGAGATGCCGCAGTTGTTAAGTACACAGAAACGTCCACGCCTTTATTATAAAGGTGGCGAGCAATGACAAACCCGTCACCACCATTATTTCCTTTTCCACAAAAAATTGCGACTCTAGACTTATCTGTCCCGGGCAGCATCTTCAAAACCTCGTCTGCGACATTTCTGCCTGCATTTTCCATTAATATAATTCCAGGAATTTCGTACCCTTCTATTGCTTTTCGGTCAATCTCTCTTATTTCATCCCGTCCTAACGCTCTTTTAATGATATCCATAAAACAACCTTTCAACGTGGAAAAACCACAACTTCACGATACTAAAATCTCGGAATCGTCGAACGTTTTTTCGCACATATTTCTTTAGTTGTCAATCTTTTTTAAATATTTAAAATGAAGAGAAAGAGATGGGATTGCTACCGTTTTACAGACATATCATTAGGTTATTCACAAAAATTACTTGACGATATAGTGTATTTTTTTTAGTATTACAGGATAAATTAAATTATTGCGATTATCAACAGTAGGCGGTAGTTAAAATGGCAAAAGTCAGATGTCCCGGAAGTATGAAAACCATGGTACCCGAACCACTTGAAAGAAAGTGCCCAAAGTGCGGTGATATGATTGAAATCTGGAGCGATGAGGAAAAGGCCGACTGTCGGTGTGGTGAAACCGTATTTAAAGACAAAGCTCCTACATGTGTAATATGGTGTAGTGCTGCGGAGGAGTGCCTGGGAGACATCTTTGATGTAAAACAGATGAAGGCGGACGCAAAGAAGAAAGCGGCTGCGGAAGGGAATCCTGAGTTCGTTGCTCAGGTTGCAGAGAGAATCAAGAAAGAAAAAGATAAAAACTGCGCTCAGATACAAGAGGATGCCAGGAAAGAAAAAGATTCAGGTAGCTAACACGCTTTCTGTTGTAAAGCACTTCTCAATAACACGTTTATTACTCCTTACCGGTTGCTGTTTTCTTGGCCAGTTTGTGTGACTCTTTTACCTGCTCCGGAAGCCGATATCCACGACAACTTTTCAAAACCAGATCAATGGATGCGTTTAAATCAATTTTGTGGCCGGGAGAGATAAAAACAGGCTTGACGTTTTTCCGTGTTCTTAGCACCGCACCTACACATTATCATGTACGGTAAGATGAGAATAACAACCAACCTCTTCGCTTATCTCACCGTAATCACCTATCAACCGGGTTTTTGCACACCCGATTGACGGTTTGTCTAGCAGTAGCTCAATATGCGACGCCAAGCCGATTCCACGAGGATGCGCGATACCTTGTGCATCTAATATAACCACATCGGGCGTTGACATAATCTTTGCAAATGCTTTCAATAAAATTGGCGACTCACGAAAACTCAGCAAACCGGGAATATAGGGGAAATCAACCTTACCTTTTGCCGTAACCGTCTCAACCCTTTCCACCGTTTTCAATTCAAATACAACTAAACTTGCATAAAATATCTTGCTTTTTTTAGTACCTGCCGAACTGCGCCTGCTAGTCTTTCCTGCAGGCTCATTATGGTGAGTGTGGATTTGATGGCCCTTTCAGGTAGATAAGAGACATCGGCGCCAGCAATATATTTAAAGTTTTTTGACGTACACTTTAAAACAATACTCCTTTTTAATCTTCTCTGGATTTCTACAGCCTTTTTATATTTTACATTCCATGGGTGACGCTTCAGATGTTTCATCGATAATTCCTAAGGTTTTGCCGTTTTTGCTCGGTATTATGAATTTGATTTTTTTGGACATACCGTTTGATAACCAGGCTTTTCCATAATATACTCTGACTGTCAACATATTTATAAAGCGGTTAATTAGGCTATAATGTTATAAACCATGCGATATATTGTAGTTATGTATTCTTAGAACAAATGAATTTGCGAAAATCAGCAAGCAGGGTATAGGCTGTTATCCGCCAGCACTTATGTTGAAGATTTTTCGTCAATAATCTGACACTTCAAATCCTGAAAAATAACTTAAAGGGAGGAATAAATATATACACAAAGTCATAACATCTGAATTTTAAAATACTTATTAAATTGATATCTAAACTAACAATTAGCCTTGATTAGTAAAACCTGTACTTGGTTGGTGCATATTTGACAGTTTTTGCCATTGTGCTCTGTTCTTTTAAAATCTAAAGTAACAGGAGTACGTATTTATAATTTAGTGGCACTTAGAGTATGATAATATTTTGTAGACTTTCATCGGATGTACTTGATAATACACACCTTAAGCGACTCAAAAGATCTTTAAGCGAAGAGTGTCAGATACGGGAATTATATTACTTATCAATTTTTTTAATTAGGAAGATATACCTTTTGGCCCTGTTATTGCGATATCTTCTAAGCTCTTAACTTGTATTACAATGTATAAGTTTGTTATTAGTTATATAATTTACTAAATTCATGGCCATCGGCAAATTTAAACTGATTCAGCATATGCTTATTGCATAATAATAATCACTTAATAGTCCATAATTTCCCCTCCGGAAGTCTGATAGGACTTGCCGGTGGCATGATTTTATTCTTGACTTTCCTTTTTTTTTTGCTTTAATAACATACTGTATGCGTAGCAGTTAGATGCTTTTTGTGTTGAAAATTGCCGTTTGTATTTGGCGAAATTAGCCGTTTTTGAAATGTCGAAAGTGTCATATAGTATGTGTATCTAGTGTGGCATGTTGTTCACACTACAATTTATAGGATTTTTATTTTTTTTAATGGGGAGGTAAAATTATGGGTAAAATGAAGTTTTATTTGTTGTTGCCAATGGTCGCCATTTTGGCGTTTGGCAGCGTGTCTTTTGCGCAGAGCTTTGATAAAGAAGCGCTTAAGGCAGAGCTTAGAGCAGAGTTAAAGGCCGAACTCAAGCAAGAGTTGATGGCTGAACTCAAAAGCGAAACAAAGGCTGACATTCAAGAAGCCACACTTGGCTTGAGAGATGTCATAAGGGCTGATTTCAATGATGAAATAAGATCCGAAATAATGCAGGAAAACATTTCAGGTGCAGTAGAAGATGCGTTAGCAGGCTCTGCTCTTTTAGGCGGTTTGTTTAAAGGGGTAACTGTTGGTGGATTTATCGATACCAACTTCATGTACAACTTGAGAAACTCCGGCGAAAATTATACTAACAGGAATGCAAACGCTAAAGTAAACTTCGTGGGTGAAAACGAAGACAACTCATTTGTGCTTGAAAACTTTGCAATGTTCATGGATAAGGAAGCTACCGATGAGCACCCAATAGGCTGGCAGATGCATACGTATTGGGGTGAAAAAGCACAGAGAATTACTTTCTTTGGTCCGGGAAACGATACGAGTGCTTCTTCTGATACCGAGGGTGCAGCTGGTTTCAACGACAGGTTTGCCATAGCAGCAGCAAATATTACCTGGAATGCACCGGTATTCGGAAAGCATGTTTCAATTACCATGGGTAAAATGTATACATGGATTGGCTATGAACTAGTAGAAAACATAGGCAACCCGAACTATACGCACGGTATGGTTTACAATAATGTAATACCATTCACGCACACGGGTATATCCTTCGATGTATCTGAGTTCCTTCCAAGTGACAAATGGGGCTTAACCCTTTACCTTGTTAATGGATGGGACAGTTACATTGATAATAACGAAGGGAAGTCATACGGAGCCTATCTTACATACCAGCCAAATGACGATTTCTTCATCTCTCTGGCTACAATAAACGGAGCGGAAACTCCATCAGGTACAGGTAGTGCTGGTGGCCCTGTTACTGGTAATACTGGTTTCAGTGGTAAGCACCAAAGTTCTAACGTATTTATGTACGACATCGTAATGACTTATTCATTACCACAGGTAGAGAAACTGAGCCTCGGATTTAACTGGGATCATGGTCGTGCTGAAGATAATGCTTTTACTGGATTTGCTGATCCCAATCAAGAAGGTAGTACTAGGGCAAATAGTAGTGCTCACTGGTGGGCAGCGGTAGTGTATGCGATGTACGATTACACTGACAATCAACAGGGTGCTTTCAGGTACGAGTATTTTGATGATGATGATGGTGCAAAGGCATTTGGTATTTCAATGTATTCATTAACGTATACGCATAATATTACTATTGCGGAGAACCTTTTGATCAGGCCTGAAATCAGGTACAATAAGTATAATGTTTCAGATGGTCAGGAGGACGCTGGCATGGGTATATCCCGTACTAATGGCGATGGTGAAACACAAACGAATGATGATGAAACTATACTTGCGTTGGGCGTAGAATACGTATTCTAATATGAATTAGTTTGTTTTTATTATGCTGCGCAAATTATTATTTGTGTAGAAACCCAGGTCAAAACATTTCCTCCCCCGTTTTGGCTTGGGTTTTTGTATTTATAGACTTCCCCCCCACCCACACATCAATTCCTCCTTTGAAAGGGGCTAGGGGGATGTTCTAACAATCTCATCTATTTTATTTTCCAGAGCATTTAACACACCAACCATATTTTTCTTCACATCTACATCAAAGAAACGTATAAACTTAACTCCCAAATCTTGCAACTTCATTTGTCTGTTCATATCATAGTCATATTTACCATTGTGACTGTTCCCATCTATTTCAATAGCCAACATCAATTCATGACAGTAAAAATCTACTATAAATTCATCAATGGGTACTTGTCGGTGAAATTCATATTTAAAAGCCTGTTCCTTTATTTACCTCCAAAGCAAAATTTCTGACAAAGTGCTGTTCTTTCGCAAATCTCGTGCAAATTGTTTTAGCTTTGGGTTGTATGGTATTATGGTGTTTTGTGGCATTTACAATTTCCTGAATCCTTCTTAAAGAGTTCAGACATCCCCCTAATCCCCCTTCAAAGGGGGACTTTGCGGCAGTTTCTTTATTTTTCGTAGTTCTTCAGTTCTTCCATTGTCTCAAATGTCATTTGCTTTTCCCCAAGTGATTCGGCAAGAAACCGAAGCTCCTCAAATGTTGAAAAGAGATCGTAGCTCATTGCGGAGATTTGTTCGAAATCAAGGAGTCCCAGTCCCCAGAGAAAGGTAAAGCACTTTTTCCTAAGGCCTGCACTCAGTTCCGGGTAACACTCTTCTATCTCACTTTCTCTGGCTTCTTGAGTATCATAGGAAGGTTTTCCGCTCTTTATAAGACGGCTGTCAATATAGACATTCCACAGGTATTTGTACCTTCTGAATGCCCCGGTACCTTCAGGGGGAACAAGAGAGCCTCTATGCTTAAACTTTTCGTTTAACTGGTCAGCCACATGCATAAGTTCATGCCTGACCCGACCCTCAAGGTTGTCTAAAGAGTCCACTATCTCCAACACCAGAGTTATGTTATCTGAACTGGGATAGTTCATGTCTATAGGAGAATCTGCGGGAGTATGTTTAATCGTAATTTTTTCCAGTTTCTGATTTATACCCAACTCTTCAACAACATTCTCAATCATCTTACAAATCTCGTCACAATTTTCAAAACCGTCATCAATCTTAAGCATATAATCATACCTTTCTATAAGTATTATTCTAACGTTACTGAGGAATAAATATTGTTTTCTTCGCCTTTGCAATATTATTACAACAACCAGGTAAATTCAACTTTTTTCTCTTCATGCAAACTTGATGCATACAATAAGCATAATCACACAGCATAAATGATTGACTAATCAGTCATCAGGGGGTAAATTTGCATTAAGTAACTACTTAGCTGCTGATGGTAATTTCAAATTTTTTGAACTGGAATTCATTAGCAACTTTGCAAAAATATTATCACTTTTGCAACAGGGATTAGAGTTGAGGATAATTGAAAATGGCTGACCTATTTGACGCAAGAGCAAAGTCTGCAAAAAAATCTCCACTGGCAGAAAGGATGAGGCCGCAAAACCTGGATGAATTTGTCGGACAGGAGCACCTCGTAGGTCCCGATAAAATTCTCAGCGGCTTCATGGAAAGAAAGGAATTAGTTTCCATGATTTTCTGGGGCCCACCGGGAGTAGGAAAAACTACTTTGGCCTTAATTATATCCAGGGCAATGGGCTCTCACTTTGTTTCCTTTTCTGCTGTATTGTCAGGCGTCAAGGAAATTCGTGCCGTTATTGAAGAGGCCAGGCAACAGCTTAAATATTATGGCAAAAGAACCGTCCTTTTTGTTGATGAAATACATAGATTCAATAAGTCCCAGCAAGATGCCTTTCTACATCACGTAGAAGACGGTACTATTACGTTGATTGGTGCTACTACAGAGAACCCTTCATTCGAGATTAATGCACCTCTCCTTTCTCGCTGCAAGGTGCTGGTCCTCGAACAACTTACTATAGATAACATCAAAACTATTATTGTCAGTGCATTATCGAGCAAGGAGCGAGGGCTGGGTAATTTAGAAATAAAGGTAAATGATGATGCCCTTAATTTCATAGCAGACCTTTCTCATGGCGAGGCGAGAGTTGCCTTAAACACCCTTGAGTCATCATTAATGTTGACGAAACCCGATAGGGGAGGAAAGATAACGATTACTTTAAAAATTGCCCAGGAAGCCATGCAGCGAAAGGCACTTCTGTATGATAAGGGCGGAGAAGAACATTACAACGTGATTTCCGCTTTTATCAAATCCATGCGTGACAGTGATCCGGATGCAGCACTTTACTGGCTGGCACGTATGCTGGAAGCCGGAGAAGACCCTCTCTTTATTGCAAGACGTATGGTTATCTTTGCCTCAGAGGATATTGGTAACGCTGATCCGGTCGCCATCCAGGTGGCAGTGTCAGTTAAAGATGCATTTCATTTTGTCGGAATGCCGGAGGGATGGATACCGTTATCACAGGGTGTTACTTATCTTGCTACCGCTCCAAAGAGCAACGCCTCATATAAGGCATATCTAGATGCGCTAAATGATGTCAAAGAGAAAGGAGCATTGGGAGTGCCTCTTCACATCAGAAATGCACCAACAAACCTGATGAAAGATCTTGGTTATGGAAAAGGATACAAGTATCCACATGATCATGGTGGTTACGCAGGACAATCCGGTTTACCAAATGAACTTCAGGGCAAGGAGTATTATAAACCAACAGATTTTGGATTTGATAAAGAGATCAAAAAACGGCTTGCATTTTTCAAATCAAAACGCAAGAAGGATAAATAGGGCAAACTGACTCTTCCCATTTTAGTATATTGGGAAAATCCTGATTAATATGGGAATATTTCAGTATATAATATTGTCATATATAAGAGGGTAGGATTGCTTTAGACAGTTATCACGACAAAAACCATTCTTCGGCTTCCCCGTTCGTACCGGCCAGGGCGGGCATTTAGGATGACGTCACACTGAGCGAAGTCGAAGTGTTATCGACATAGAAATTCCGATACAATTAAATCAGGGGAAAGTATCCATGAATGTTGTCTCTAAGTATTTCAATTGGTTGCAAAAGGACAATCCCAAAAATATTGTCGAGAGCTATCCTGAAATAGACGATCAAAAAGAGACCTCTGTTCCGGGTGTCTATATTGTGGGAGATTTGACCGGCATACCTTTGCTTAAACTAGCAGCAGATGGTGGGGCTAAAATAGTAAGACAACTTTTCTCTGATCAAAAAATGGCCTTAGAAAAGGAGAAGAATTCTGATATTTATGACTTGGTCATTATCGGAGCCGGACCTGCGGGTATTTCCACCGCAATCGAATGTAAAAAAAAGGGCATTAATTACATCGTTTTAGAATCCAATCGTATCTTAAATACGATAGAGAATTTCCCAAAGGAAAAACCTATTACCTTAAGGCCGGATGGAGTACCGTTAGAACTCCCATTGGAAATGAATGATGGGACCAAGGAAACACTCCTCGATGAACTAACGTCCCAAATAGGAAGAGAAGGTCTAAATTTTGAAGTGGGAACTTTTGTTCAAAAACTCAGTCGCAAAGATAACATAATCCATATCGAAACAAACAAAAGTGCTTATAAGGCAGACATGGTCGTGCTTGCCATAGGAAAAGCCGGTAACAGCAGACAGCTTAAAGTACCCGGTGAATTATTACCAAAAGTATTCAACAAATTGTATGACCCCGGGGAATTTGCTGAAAAAAATATTCTGGTTGTTGGCGGTGGTGACAGCTCATTGGAATGTTCCATTGCACTTGCAAAATCAGGGAATAAAATAATCCACTCTTACCGTAAAGAAGAACTTTCCAGGCCCAAAGAAGAAAACATGAACAGATTCAACGACCTGGTAGAGCAAGGCAAGGTTACACCATTTTTTGAATCAACAGTAACCGAGATACGGGAGAAAGAAGTTGTCCTGAAAACAAAAGAAGATGTTAAAACTATACCTAATGACGTTGTTTTTACTCTCATTGGTCGTGAATTACCTACACAATTTTTCAAACGAAGTGGCATACGTATGGAAGGAGAGAAAGGATTATTATGGTGGTGGCTAATGGTCGCATCAATAAGTTTTTTCTCTATGCTCTATTTTGGTAAAACCGGAATCTCTTTTAACGTGTTTGCAGGGTCTGATACAATACCGGCAAAGATAATTGCATATCTAAGCGCACCATTTCAAGCACCGCTTAATTGGCCCCTTTCAGGTTACAAATGGTACCCATCATTAAACTTCATTCTGGGATGGACAGGTTCGATGATTTTCTTAATTTCCGGAATCTGTTCTCTTGGATTATTAGTAAGACACGGAAATGTTTATTTTCGAACTCCATGGCGTGCGTTTAAGTATACATATTTCATAGGAGTAAGCACATTTTTTACCATATTATATTTTTCTCAATTGCTGCATAATACAGAGGGAATAGCAGAGTGGATCGAGTCTCCCACATACTGGTATTCACTTTTCTATTGCGTAACAATGCTCATCTTTGGTATTCGTCGTACCTATGTCAGAAAAACACGCTATGTTTTCTGGCAAATGACAGCACTTATATCGATTCAAATTTTCTTCCTTTTTCTATTTCCATTTTACCTGTACAAACCTCTCATCCTTGATAACCTTGGTGCACAACACTGGATAGTGTCAGAACTATTCCCGAGCGGCAAATGGAGTAGTTTTGCTTTTATCTTATTCTGGCCGCTTAATATGTGGGAATTTGGAAGTAGCACTTTCTGGACTTGGTTTCCGTTTGTACAGTCTGGTTTTATTCTATTCTATTTAATAAGACATTACGGCAAAGGTGTATATTGTGGTTGGATTTGCAGTTGTGGAGGTATGGCTGAAACACTGGGAGATGAATACCGGCGTAAGACACCACATGGTCCAGGAGCTAAAAAACTTGAAAATGTCGGCCAGATCATCCTTTTTGTTGCTATCATTTTTACCCTGATTATCTATTTGAATAAATCAGGTATATGGGATTCTTTTCCTCTTTTAAGTTATACAATGGCAGGAATATACAAATTTTCAATAGACGTGGTTTTTGCTGGTATACTTGGCCTCGGTGTCTACTTTTTTCTAGGGGGAAGGATTTGGTGCAGATATGGATGTCCACTTGCTGCACTCATGCACATATACGCAAAGTTCTCCAGATACCGAATTCTATCAGAAAAGAAAGATTGCATCTCTTGCGAAATTTGTACAAGGGTATGTCATATGGGAATAGACGTTATGAATTTTGCAAACAAGGGTATCCCAATGAATGATGTAGAGTGTGTGCGATGTTCGGCTTGCGTAACAGAGTGTCCAATGGACGTCCTCTCTTTCGCAAAATTAAGACATGCAGATAGCCATAATCGTAGTCGGGAGCAAGTACCATGTTATGGTAAAGATGATTGGCGAGCGGGGATAAAGTAGTAGGTGTGGGCTTCTTCCGGCAAGGCAGAAACCTTGCTTCCCCGGACAAAAGGCGCCGAGGACTTTTCGCAAGGAATCCAATCCTTTTCTTTGAGTGTCACAAATTGACATTAAGTTTGAATCAATAAAGGAGTATATATTGTGAAAAAAATTATTATTGTGTTTTATATTATATTTTTTGTTGTGCCACAAGTGACATTTGCTGAGGCAGACAACACATTCTGGGACTGCTATCAGGATATATTGAATAGTGTCGTAACGGTAAACACGTTTACATCGATTGATGGAGATTTCAGTCATGCATCTGTTGACTATGAAAAAATTAAGAGTGAGCCTGCTCTTCAGAAAAAAATTATGCTCCAACTGAAAAAATTAAAAATAGTTAAGACACCAGAAGGGGAAACATACAAACTTGCATTTTGGATCAATGCGTACAATTTTTTTACTATAGTTGATGTTGTTAATAATTATCCGGTAGCGGGTATGAAAAAGATCGGCTGGAAAAGCAGACATCACGAGGTTGAGGGTGTGCTTTATAGTCTTGACAACATTGAACACAATGTTATCCGTCCACTTGCCGATCCGCGTATACACTTCGCCATAAACTGTGCTTCGGTGGGATGTCCAAGCTTGAAAGTGGAAATATTTGACGGTAATCGAATAGACATGCAATTAAACAAGGTAGTGGTGAATGCGTTGAAAAATCCTCTGCACCTGAGAATGGTTAATAACAGGCTGAACGCAACACAACTATTCAATTGGTTCAGCAAGGATTTTGAATCTGGTGGATATGGAGGAGTTGCAGGTTTTGTCAAGAGGTTTGCTCCGAAACGGTTAGTGGGTATCCAGCAAATAGAGAAGAAGATAAAATATGACTGGAATCTAAATACAGTGCAAAATGTGTTGAAAAAGATGGAGGAACTTGGTACAAAACTCCCAGAATTAAAACTTGCAAGAAAATTGATAGTAGGAAATGTTGAGTAAGAAACCCAACCTCTACAAATAAATATAATGTTTTTACAGAACGGGTTTTTTGCCCACCGACAATTTTTCAATTCTGCTGTAAATTACCAAAATCATGTACCTCTTTCTTGCCTGAGATGATATTATAGATCAAAATACGTAAACCAATATCATCTCAGGCAAGAAAGGAGATGTAGTATATTTATGAAAAAAAGCCTTAATGTTGTATTTATAAGGATAAATAGTGTAGCTGACGAAATAATTCCACCTCTTCATTATGGATATCTTGCTGCAAGCTTACCACGTTCATGTAACGTATCTTTGATTGACATGCTCAGGGATAATATGGATGAGGAATGTCTTTTAAAGGAAATTACGAGTAAAAGGTTTGACTTAATCTGCCTCAGCGGGTATTCCAAGGATATAGTACCTATCAGAAATCTTTCTGGTAAACTAAAGGTACATTCCCCTGAATCTATCATTGTGCTTGGAGGTGTCCAGTCCAGTTTGATGCCGGAAGCCACTATGGAGTTTGTGGAACCTGGTGTGGATTTTTGTTTTACCGGTGATGGAGAAAACAGTCTTGCCAAATTTGTTGTGAATACAGAATGTAGAAACTTTTCTCATGATATCCTAAAAGATATTCCCGGACTTGTTTTCAGGTTAAACGGAAAAATAGTTAAAAACCCTTCGGAATTAATTGTAGACTTGGATTCCATTCCTTTCCCCAGATGGGATATAATGCCTCCTGCTTCTTACCCAAAATCTCCACATGGCGCATTTTTCAGACAGTTTCCCTATGCCGCTACATACGCAACACGAGGATGTCCTTTCCCCTGTACCTTTTGTGCTGCCTCAAAAGTATCGGGTAAGACGGTACGGCATAGAAGTGTAGAAAATATTATGGAGGAAATTAAATTTCTTAATAAAACGTATGGAGTTAAAGAGATCCATTTTGAAGATGATAATTTTTCTGCTAAAAGAAAGCTCCTTGTTGAGTTTTGTGAAACTCTGCTGAAAGAAGATCTTGGTATAACATGGTGTTTTCCTAACGGACTAAGGCTTGAAATACTTGATATAAATGAGCTTCGTTTAATGCGTCGTGCCGGTTGCTATGCGGTAAATGTAGGAGTTGAAAGCGGTAGTGATCGCGTCTTGAAACGTATGAGAAAAGGCATAACAACAGAAAAGATGAGGGAAAGCATTGCTAAAGTTAAAAGTGCGGGGATTGACATAGGCGGTTTCTTTATCATCGGCTTCCCTGGCGAAACAAAGGAGGATATTTTACAAACAATAAAATATTCAAGGACACTTGAACTTGACCGAATAGGGGTTTCATACTTTCAGCCATATCCCGGGACCAAAGAGTACGATGATCTTGTGGAATCTGGTAAATTCAGCTATGACATGAACTTGATGAAACTATCCCTTCATACGATAAACTACATTAATGAGAACCTTACTAAACGACAACTTTATTGGTTGAGAAGAAGAGCCTTTTTTACTTTTTATTTTCGATGGAAAATAGTTGTAAAACTCTTGAAAGAAGTAAGAAATATCGAACATATGATGTTTATTTTAAAAAGAGCAATGCGCTGGTTAACAAGCTAGATATATGGAGTGCATCACCGTGATGATGCGTACTAAAGCAGTACACGCTTACTGCACTCCACAAACGAAAAGACTTCCATGCCGGACATAGACAACATATTAAAAACCGCCTGGGTCAGACAATTGAAGGCAGACTGGAAAACTGCGAATTTTCATTACTTTAAAGACTCTATGCACCTCCCAAGCCTTGAACTCTCTTATTCAGAGGATGTTTTAGGCACGTGGAGAGGTGGTTATTATCGACGCCTGTCCATCAGCATTATTCTCATCAATAACTATACATGGGAATATGTACAGGAGGTTCTTTACCATGAAATGGCCCATCAGTATGTAGAAGAAGTTCTAGAAATCCGGGACAACCTTCCTCATGGAGAGGCATTCAAGCGGATTTGTCGGGAAAATGGTATTGACCCCACGGCCACAGGTGATATTCAATCCTGGGTAGAAAAACGCAATAATTCCTCCTCCGTAAGTTCAGAAAATTACAAGATACTGGACAAAGTCCACAAGCTGTTGGCGTTGGCACAAAGCCCCAACGAGCATGAAGCCCAGAACGCCATGTCCAAAGCCCATGAATTTTTATTAAAACACAATCTGTCGTTATTGGATGTACAGACTGAGTGGAACTACATCTATAAGCAAATCGGTGAAGTGGGGAGGCGTAATCCCATCAAGTCCATAATCAGTGCCTTAATTTCTAAATTTTTTTTTGTAGAGGCTATCTGGACATTCGGGTATGACCAGCACAAAAACCGAAGTGGTCAAGTTTTGGAAATTTACGGTACGCCGGAAAATGTTGAGATGGCAGAGTATGTATATGACTACCTTCAAAATATCTCGGAGCTTCTATGGGCAGAGTATAAGAGACGAGAAAAAATCAAAGGAAACAGGCATCGAAGAACCTTCATTTATGGCCTTCTGGACGGTTTTTATAACAAATTGGATAGCCGGGTTGTTGAAAACCAATCCAAAAAGCTTGTCTGGATGGGAGACCCCCGGCTCAATGAGTTTTATCGCCGTAGAAATCCCAGGATTGCACGCTCTTCATCCCGCTATTCCCGTAGCTGCCAAGACACTTATAATTCCGGAATTACCCAAGGCAAAAACCTTGTTATCCATAAGGGCATTCATGGAAAAGGAAATGGGATAGTTAAGTTTTTAAATTGATTGCATAAGTGAAATATAAAATAAAGAGTTGGCATCATTTTTTATTATGTTTTAGAATTTACCCCAAAAATATAGGAGTATTCATGTCTACCACCATAGATGATTTCTCAGCATTTTATGTCAATGTCTTAGACGGAGATATCGTGATTAATTTTGAGTAATAAGCAATATGGAGGTAGTATTCGATGAAAATATTGTTAATGAATTATTAATTACGCTTAATTACGCTAAACAGCCTTTTTGCCAGTTTAGGGTCGAGGCTTTTAAGTATTTTATACTGTTCTAAGGCAGAACCTCTATCATTTAAACTAAGATAGGCAATACCGAGACTTAAATGAGCATCTGCATCATCAGGGTCAATCCTTATTGCCTGCTGGAATGCCTCAGCCGCCTCTTTATACCTACCTAATGCTCCATAGGCAATACCAAGATTATTACGAACCAATGCATAATCAGGGTCGATTCTTATCACTTGCTGGAATGCCTCTATCGCATCTCTATACTTGCCTAACCCGGCATAGACACCACCAAGATTATAATGAGCCTGTAAATAATTAGAGTCAATCCTTATCACCTGCTTAAATGCCTCCACTGCCTCTTCATACTTGCCTGATCCACCATAGGCAACACCAAGATTATAATGAGCATCTGCATAATCAGGTTTAATCCTTATTGCATGCTTGCATGCCTCTATCACCTTTTTATTTTTGCCTTGTTCGGCATAGGCATTACTAAGATTATAATGAGCCAGTGCATAATCGGGATTTGACCGCAGGGCTTGTAGATAATGCTTGATGGCTTCTTCTGTTCGGCCTTGTTCTCTAAGAACAATGCCTAGATTATTGTGTATTACATAATTATTGGAAGTATGTCTAAGGGTATGTTTAAAAAGTGTAATACCGTTCTCCCAATATTGAACTTGTTTCCATGTTAATACTATTAAAACCGGAAGAATGATAGCTGCTAATGTACTAAGCCATATTTTTCGGTGACGCCATTTTGATAGTAAATCATTTGCGCCCCAGGCAATAATAATAAACAACCCTATCAGTGTTACATATGTGTATCGATCTGCCATCGCCTGCGAGCCCACCTGTACTATACCAATCACCGGAATAAGAGTTACAATATACCATAACCACCCAACTGCAAGATATGGGATTCTCCGAGCCTTGCGGATAACCAATATGGTTATTAATACCAGCGCGAACCCTGCGACTACACCTTTCCAAAGCTGTAGACTATTGCCAGGATGAGGATACAGAAGTGCCAACTTCACAGGCCATATCATGTCCACTATATACTCGGTATAAGCAACAAATGCATTAATGATACGTGTCTGGATAGAATACGTCTTTGCTATTTCCATCGCCCCACCACGTTCTTGAACAATAAAAGTAACAATGCTTGAACCTACGGCAAGAGCAAAGAAAGGAGCTTTCTCTAATACCAGCCGGAATATATCCGCTCTCTCATTTGTATGTTGACCAGTTGCTACATTCTTGGTATCGCGTAGAAGGCAAAGACGTCCAAGTGGCCAGAAGTCCAGCAATAGCAGTATAAAAGGCAGAGTAACAAGCATGGGCTTAGACATGAGACCAAGCACAAAGAACAGGACTACCAGCAAGTATCCCTTGATTTCACGCTTCTTAACATAGAGGATGTACGCCCATACAGTCAGCATCATGAAAAATGTGCTGAGTACATCCTTCCGTTCTGCCACCCAGGCAACAGACTCTACATGAAGGGGATGGAGGGCAAACAACGCTGCAACAAAAGAGCTTTGCCACAGAGTACCGGTCATTCGTACAAGAATCAGAAACAGTAGAAGCGTGTTAGCCACATGAAACAGTAGACTGGTAAGGTGATGACCCCTGGCATTGAGACCATATAGTTGGTAGTCGATCATATGGGAGATCCATGTAAGTGGATGCCAGTTGCTGGCATGTGAAGATGTGAATGCCCAAGTTAAGCTGTCAAAAGTCACACCTTTATGCACATGGGTGTTCTCTGTGACATACTTATCATCATCATAGATAACAAAATCATTATTCAGGACTTGCCAGTAAACAGCAAGTGTTGCTATGACGAGGAATAGACATATCATGTAAAAATATTTTTTATTAAGAAAATTGGTAGCATTATTATCTTTCATTAACAGTTTTTCGTTTATGTGTTTTGGCTTTGACTTCATACGTCCTTTTCTCATTCTTGCCACTTTTCTGTTTTACTCAGTCCATATTAAAATCAAAAATTCTAAATTTTGCTAAATGCAATCTTTGCAAAATATACTGTAATAATGTATTTATTGTCCTGAGACCATAAATAATACTGCGCTTTAAATTGATAGACGATGCCTCTTCCATATAACGGCATGGAACCGGTAGATCCCCAATTATAAATCCGGCATAAGCTGCCTGAAGAAGAAACTGTGAATCAAAGACAAAATCATTTGAATTATTCTGGTAGGGAATTGTCTCCAACACCGTTCTTGAAAAAGCTCTAAAGCCGGTATGCCATTCAGACAGGTTTTGGCCTGTTACTATATTCTCTATAATTGTCAGAAACCTGTTTGATAAATACTTGTAAAATGGCATGCCTGAGCTGAGGGCTTCTTTACGAGTCCTCACCCTCGACCCCAGCACAAAATCACATATCCCTTTTTCTATGATTTCTATGAAAATGGGAGTAAGGCGGCTGTCATACTGATAGTCAGGATGGATCATAACAACTATGTCAGCCCCACGCTTAAATGCGGTTTCATAGCATGTCTTCTGATTAGCACCGTAACCCATATTTTTATCATGTACAATGACAGTTAGGCCCAAATTTCTTGCAATCTCAACAGTATTGTCTTTACTTGCATCATCAACAAGTATTATTTCACCAACAACCCCCTCAGGAATATCATTAACTGTCTTTTCTAAGGTGCTCTCCGCATTGTATGCTGGCATTACCACTACTACCTTATTTTTTCCCATAAGCTTTCTTCCTAAGGTACTTCAGGGGTGAAAAAATCGCTTTCTTTATAAGGTGATATTTCAAGTCTCGCTTAATTTTCTATAGGAAAAGGGGTAGTTCAGATAAGAATGATAGTTCCCTGTCCACTCACTAAGATGTGGTAAAATGACTCGTACTGTTTATAGCCAATCATTATAAAAGCGGGGGTTTGTTTTGCAATATAAATCCTAGTCACATTTATGCAAAAGACAATCTTGCAGAGTATTAATAATACAACAACAGAAATAAATGATTAAGCCGTTTGTCATGATGATGTATAGATCATCAGGGCCAGCCAGTTACTTGACGATAAATAGGAACACACAAAGAAAATTATTTTAAAAAGTATAGCAAATTAGTAACCGGTGCAAACCGTTCTTACGCGGGTGTAGTTGTATCTGAATTACAAACTATGCAAAGAGTTGAGGAAGTTACTGCAAGTGGCAAAGTTAGTATGATTTATGACTTGTTAATAATATTGACAACTAATGTGATTTGTGAGACAAGTAATTGTAAATATGGGAAATATATATTATTATAATCACCCTGTTCCAGTGAAATTGTTTAGTTTTCAGGAAAGGAAGTGTTAATGATGAAAGGCGGGCGAAATTCACAGCGATATCAGAGCCGACGAGAGTTTCTCAAGAATGGTCTCTACGCAGGATTAAACGCAAGTCTGGTAGGAAGTCTTCTCCTAAGTAGCTGCGGGAAAAGGCAGCGTTCTGCAACTAACGTCATATTGATCTCAATTGACACACTACGTGCCGACCATCTGAGTTGTTATGGATATCAAAGACCCACTTCACCCATTCTAGACAAATTCGCCTCGCAGGGTCTGCTCTTCGAGGACGTATCCACCACTTGCCCATGGACGCTACCAGCGCATGCGTCGCTGTTGACCGGATTGTATCCCCGCCGAAACGGTGTAAGAGCACATACAGATCGTTTGCGTGATGATGTTTTAACTTTGGCCGAAGTTCTCAGGGAACACGACTTCATAACCTCCGGCATCGTCAATTCACATTGGTTAAGCAAAACAAATGGATTGGATCATGGATTTGAGGAGTTTCTCTACGTTAAAGAATACGCCGACAGGACAAAGCCAACGAGAGTCGAAGACGAGGCCAGGAACTGGCTGTCTAAACGCCGCGACAAGAAATTTTTTCTTTTTCTGCATTACTATGATGTACATAGTGACTATCATTCACTGCCACACTATGAGAAGCAGTTTGTCCGTCCCTATAATGGAATAGTTGATGGCAGTACCAGCCAACTGCTAGACTTCCGATACGGCCGGATACCGTTGCCAAACCAAGCAGATACTGAGCACTTGATCGATCTGTATGATGCCGGTGTTCGGCAAATGGACGATGGAATGGAAAGGTTATTTGCACTCCTTGAAGAAAAAAACCTGCTTGACAACACCCTGATAATTGTCACGTCAGACCACGGCGAAGAGTTTATGGAACACGGAGGAGTACTCCATGGCCGGACTTTTTTTCAGGAAGTTCTCCATGTTCCTCTAATTATGCGAGGACCTAATTTGCCACAAGGACAGCGTATCAAAGGTATTGCCTCACTGATCGATGTGATGCCAACTCTACTAGCCATGCTGGGCATTTCCCCACCTCCCGGTTTAGACGGTATAGACTTGCAGTCCTTATGGCAAAGAAATAATGCAGGTTCACCAAAACGATTACTTTTTGGCGAAGCAGATTGGAACAACATAGTTGACAACAAAACCGTCGACGATATCAAGCGTTTCATTCGCCAAAATCACTACAAACTCCACGTCAATCGTGTAACAGGGAAAATGGAACTTTACGATATAGTTAACAACCCGGATGAAAATATAGATGTCTCTTCCAAGCATACTCCCCTGGTAAAGTTAATGCGTTCACGATTAAGAGACTTTTTGAGAATCGGTAGAACAGGAAGGACGGTCGATCCTTTGTCCCCTAAAGAAGTAGAACTTCTCAAAAGTCTTGGATACCTGCAGTAACTGGGCAAAACCGTTAATTGAATATAACCAATGAATAATGATGTGAAGCCAACTTTCATCCTGTTCAACAGAATTATAATGGCAAAACAAACTGCAAAAATGATATAATGCTCGATCGATAAATGTGAGTAAGGGTGCTAATGTAACCGCTCCTTTAAGCATAAAACAGAGACGAGAAATACCAGGTATGAAACATAAACAAAAATCGGCAAACTGCTTGAGTCGGCGTGAGTTGTTGAAATACGGACTCTACGGTGGTCTGGCGGCAGGCTTGTCGCCAAGCCTTTTGCTTAGCGGCTGTGGGAAACGACAACACGCAAAAAAACCAAACATTATCCTCATAACGCTGGATACCACACGGGCTGATCGTCTGGGTTGCTATGGATACCGGCGACAGACAAGTCCAAACTTAGATAAACTCGTCGAAGAATCAGTCCTTTATACACGTGCAATCGCACCATCAAGCTGGACGCTTCCCTCGCATGCATCCCTTTTCACTGGAAAATTTACTTCGAGTCACGGGGCACGTTATGATCCCGATGGCCCGCTGCTTTTGACCAATGCAATCAAAGGGCCGAAATCGTGGGACGTATACAGGGCGCGTGGGTTGGCTCAGAACGAAGTTACGTTGGCAGAGATTCTTAGGGAGAATGGGTACACAACTGCTGCGGAAGTGGGCGGTCCCTGGTTGAAGCGGATTTTCGGCCTGAATAAAGGTTTCGACTATTACAATGACTCTCAAATAAGTACCGTGAACGGTCGGCTGGCCAATCAGGTTACTGCCAGTGCACTGAACTGGCTTAAAAGAGCTCGCGAGAAAGAGTTTTTTCTTTTCCTGAATTATTTTGACCCGCATGGCCCATATCGCCCCCCTGAAGATTTCGCTTTAAAGTTTCTTCCCAAGGACAAGTACTTTGCCAAAAGGAAACCGACGCAGGCAGAAAACAGTGCGCTTTATGACGCTGAGATTTTATATATGGACCATTATATCGGCCAGCTCTTACAAAAACTCAAGGACGATAATTTGTATGATAACACGCTGATTATCGTTACGGCAGACCATGGTGAATTGTTTGGGGAGCATGGCAAATTCGGCCACGGTCATTATCTCTATCAGGAGGAGCTTCACGTTCCGTTATTCATAAAATATCCAGCCGGTGAAATGTCTCCAAAACGAACGGATTTACCGTTGCAATTAACTGACATTCTACCGATGATTTGTGAAAGGGTTGGAATAGCCATACCGGGAAGTATTCAAGGCACCTCGCCGCCTCAAATCAAGCATCCAATCATAGCAGAGACGTATCCTCTACCGCGTTTCACTGAGGATGGCAGCTGGCAATCGATTTTCGAAGGTGACTTCAAATTCATCTGGAACAGCAAGGGCCAACACATGCTGTTCAACCTCAAGGATGACCCCGAGGAAAATGTAAATATAATCGATAAGGGCACCAAACGAGCTGAGGGGATGATGACGCAGCTGAAGCAATACCTGGTTAAACTTCCAAAACCGGGGCCGGCTGTGCCGGCGGGAGAGCCAGACGACCAAACCAAGGATGCCCTTAAGAGTCTCGGATATGTTAATTAACCATAAACAATCCCGGATGATAAGAAATTGTTTTTTAGAAATTTTGGCATGCCTGGTTGATAACAGTCAGGACGGGAGAGCGTTAACCCAGAATTGCAGAAAGGGTTTCATCAGGTACTGTGGGTATGGATGATTCCAATGAAAAGGGGGTTTTTAATCAAAGGCTTAATTTAAATAATGATCAATACAGGGCAAATTGAGATGATTGCTAATATTTTGAAAAAGTTTTTTTTGTTTTCGATCTTTATTGTATTAGTATTGATTAACAATACTGAAAGTGCTTATGCATATATTGGGCCTGGCGCAGGCTTTGCCTTTGTCTCATCGTTTTTTATATTACTAATAACTTTCTTTCTGGCGTTACTCACCTTCCTCTTTTGGCCTATCCGGTTTCTTGTTAAGACTTTCAGGAGGAAAAGACCCTTACATACAAAATATGATGTCAAACGTGTTGTTATCGTAGGTTTAGATGGAATGGATCCCGAGTTAGCGTCTCAATATATGAAAGAAGGTAAACTACCAAATCTATCCAAATTGAGTAAATCCGGAACATTTCAGAAACTACAGACCACACTCCCCGCGATATCACCAGTGGCCTGGTCAACCTTTATGACAGGTGTTGATCCATCCAGACATAATATATTTGACTTCTTGAACCGAAACCTTAAAACCTATCTTCTAGAACTATCCTCAACAAAGATAGAGAAATCGTCCAGGTCTATTTCTATAGGAAATTATTCGATACCTATTGGTAAACCAATAGTCAAATTGCTCAGGAAGGGTAGGCCTTTCTGGAATATTCTGGATGAATATGGCATCTTCAGTTCCATAATAAGGGTGCCGATGACCTTTCCACCAGAGAAACTCAATGGTACCTTACTATCAGGTATGTGTGTACCTGATCTGAGAGGGACACAGGGGACATTTACTTTTTATACCTCCAATAATAGTGGCTCAAATGAGAAAAAAACAGGAGGAGTTCATATCCCGGTTAATATTGAAGATCACAAGATCAGAACTTATATTCCCGGTCCTGAAAAAAATTCATTAAAACAGGGCGAAGAGATGCGGATTCCCCTGGAGATTACGCTTAACGGAAACACAGAGGCAGAGGCAGAGGCAGAGGCAGAGGTAAAGGTTTCTAAAAATAAATTCAGGTTGAAACCGGGGTTGTACTCACCGTGGATTAAATTAACCTTCAAGGCCGGTCCTGGTATAAAAATACGGGGAATCTGCCTCTTTTTTATTAAACAGATTCACCCCTACTTTGAAATGTATATGAGTCCCATAAATATAGATCCTGAAAAACCTTCTCTTCCTATTTCTTACCCTTTATCTTATTCAATTTATCTATCTAAATTACAGGGAAGCTATGCAACGTTAGGGTTGGCCGAAGACACGTGGGCATTGAATGAGAGGGTTATAAATGAAGATGTTTTTCTCCATCAGGTTTATAAGTACCACCATGAGAGAGAGGAGATGTTTTTCAATGCCCTTGATAAAACTAGAAGAGGGTTGTGCACGTGTGTTTTTGATACGACTGATAGAATCCAGCACATGTTTATGCGTTTCATAACAAAGGATCATCCCGCCAATGCTATAGGAGTTGACCA
>JABHIW010000088.1 GCA_018670825.1 Candidatus Scalindua sp.
ATGAGAGGTTTGTGGATTTGCAAAAAGTGTAACTCCAGTCGCCCTACGGGCTCCTTCCGTTACACTTTTTGTGTTATATTGTAAATGGTTAATGCATCTAAAAAATAGCATAAAATGGTCTTGACAAACCAGTCCACCTTAGACTATGTAGTCGTATTTTTATAACAAATGCATCTGAAAAATGAAGCAAAATGGTCTTGATAAACCGGGCAACCTTAGTTATTGGCGATGTATACAAAAACAATATGTTGACTGAATTTAAAATTTTAACTACAAAATAGATCAGAGAAAACTCAATATTGATTATCGAGGGATAAAGGAACTGTGTGATATTTTTAATCAAACTATTCGTGACGTTGGAAAAGATAATGATGTATTAGTTATTGATTTAGCAAGCCACATACCTAAGGAAAAAGAATATATCGCTGATGCAGCTCACTATAATGATAAAGGTTCTCAATTAGCATCTGAAATCATAAGTCGTGAGTTATATAAAATTATTGAAGTTAATAAAAAAGAGGAATCTCAGTAATATAATATTATATAGAAAATATAGTTAGACGAGAATATCTGTAAGCGAAGCTAAAAAAGCGCAAGTTCGAATGTTTTAGATACACGGTTTTGAACTAATAAAAATATACAAGAACACATTAATGAAAATACTATTTACAACACGTCACATTAATTCACCATCTACAATACTAAATGTCCGTAAATTAAAAAGCTTAAACAGCATGAATGGGATTAGTATCGATTTCTATAACACAGATTATGCAGATTATGATGTGCTATTATTCATGGGTTATGACGCAGATATCAAAGGAGCAAGGAAAAAAAACTTGGATATTAAGATAGGAGTGATAGACCCACGACCTTCGCAGAAAGATCAACCTTCAGGGGCCGACTTTATCCTGGCCAATGGAATAGAAATGAAGGATTGGTACCTCAAATTTACTCATAATATCTTCATCTATTATATTTATCCGGAACTTCAACTGAAAATGAAAGAGCACCATGCATCTGAAAAGATTATATTAGGATATCATGGAAATGCTATTCATTTAAAAACAATGTACCCCAGAATTACAAAAGCGATAGAAAAATTGTCTGATAGTTACGAAGTTGAGATGTGGGTAATGTATAATGTAAAGAACCTGGGAAAGTGGTCAACGGGTTTGCCTGATATTAAGAAAGTAAAAGTTAAACATGTTCAATGGTCAGAAGAAAATTATACAGTGTACCTTTCCCGCGTTGATATTGGTATAGTGCCCAATATAATTCCAACTTATACAGTAAGGCAAAATAAATCTAAAAAGATAAAAGCTAAATTATTCAACGAACATGATACTGATTATCTGCTTGGATTTAAGGCTACAAGTAATGCAGGTAGAATAATAGTTTTTGCACAGTTGGGAATACCGGTTGTCGCAGATATGTTCCCCTCCGCATTACAATTATTAGAGGATGGTGTTAATGGTTTTGTATGCTATTCAACAGAGGCATGGTATTTAGCACTTAAACAGTTAGCAGATGATGCAACACTGAGATCCAATCTCGCAAAAAACTTACAAACCAGGTTCAAAGAAACAATGTCTCCGATGATACTGAACAAAAATTTAATTGATTTTATAAGAGGCATGTAGGAGGCTCTGAAAATACCTGATATAAGATGTGGGCATGACGTTTCAGAGGATACAGCTATTGACAGAGAAATTAATGCAGCTGTTGCTGTAAAATGACATGCAACATTGTATACAACTTCCAAACAATGTTGTACATTAACATATAATACTATGCCATGTAATAATCTAAATCATTTTGCTAAATTATGCATAAAGCGATCATTAAACCGTTTCAACCTGTATAAGAAAAGTCCATTGTTCATAAATCAAATGCGTAGAGATAGAGACTATTATACTGTGTTGGAATTCCCCAAATGTGGTAGGACATGGTTGCGATATATGATAAATCAAGCTGAATCATTTAAATACGACATACCATTAATCAATACTATGAACGATGTGCAATATCCTGAATCAAAACTGCCTAGAGTTTTTTACGTACATGGTTTTAGTCCCGAATTCTCATTAAAGGACAAACATTATAAAAAACTGTTTAATAAGTACTTTGGCCCAAATAGTGTAATATTCATGGTTAGGAATCCCATCAGAGTAATGATTTCATACTACCACCAGTGTGTTTACAGAAACCATATTTATAACGGCCCAATTAACGATTTCATTAGAAACCCAAATTATGGAATAGAGAAATACGTTGAATATATCGAATTCTATATGAAAAACCTGGCTTTTGTAAAGAACCAGAATGGCACAAAATATAAAATCATTAAATATGAAGATTTACAAATGAACACATTTGATATTTTGAAGCAGGTTTTGATGTTCGTTGATTTGGATTTAGATGACAAATCCGTAAGTCGTATCGTTGAAAACAGTACGTTTAAAAAAATGCAGGAAATTGAAAGGATGAATAAATTTAAAGTCCCATGGATAAGTCAATTTGATCATAATGACAATAGAACTGCCAAAGTAAGAAACGGTAGTAATGAAGAAGTTACCTCTTATTTTTCAAAATCAGATATAGATTTTATAAATTCAAAATATATAAATTGTAAATATTTCACCGAGTTAGGGTATAACTAACAAAGTATATAGATGAATATTCTAGGAGTAAGATATGGTCATGATGCCTCGGCAGCGCTTATTATTGATGGGCAAATTATTGCCGACGTTGCTGAAGAGCGTTTTACAAGGGTAAAAAACGACGCTTCTTTTCCAATCAATTCCATACAATATTGTTTGAAAGCCGGAAATATTAATTCTAAAGAATTAGACTGCCTTGCAATCCCGACCACGTTTGTTCAGGATGCGTTTCATTCGTTCTTTTCTATTCCGGAACCAATACTCCCTCAAACTCAAAATAAAACCGCGCGAGGCTTAAGAAAATATATTGGGAATGTTTTTTCAGAGAAAATCCTGAAAGATCAGATATATTCTTCTTCAATTTCTCCAGTGTTACCTCTTTATCAAAAACCATTGGAGCTTTCAGAAACGTGTAAGATTTATTTTGTAGAGCATCACCTGGCGCATGCAGCATCCGCTTGTTACACGTCCGGAATACATGGAGAAAAAGCCTTAGTGGTAACTATGGACGGCGTAGGGGACTTAGTATCAAACGCAATATGGAGATTTGAAAATAATTGTATTGAAAGTCTTAAGAAATTTGATAACACATCTTCATTGGGATGGTTCTATGCAAACGCAACTGAAGCTATGGGTTGGAGGCAAAGCTGTGATGAGTGGAAACTCATGGGGTTAGCGCCGTATGGAACCGCTCAACCAAAGGCATTACTCGGGTTTTATCCAGAGTTTAAGAATGGTGATTTAGTTAAACAACACAACTACGGTGAATTCGGGCGATGGAATGATCATGGGGCAATTCATTACCATGGGAAAGATGCATTTAAACTTAACCGGCTGGTACATGAATTAGGTATTGAAAACTTTTCTGCCGAGGTTCAGCGTGTTATTGAAGAACAGGCGTTTAATATTATTCTTCCCTGGCTTGAGAAAGAGAACACTCGCCATCTGATATGTTCCGGAGGATGCTTTATGAATGTAAAGCTCAATCAAAAACTCTGGAATACCGGAAAACTGGATACGCATTGGATATATCCAAATGCTGGTGATGCCGGAATTGCACTTGGTTCGGCGTTGCATGCCTATTATACTACTTATCCAGACAAGCAACACCAGAAGTTGACCCATTTGTATTCTGGCCCGGAGTATACGAATGCAGAAATTAAGGAAATATTAATCGGACGAGGGCTTGTCTACAAGTACGTAGAAAATCCTTCTGAAGTGGCGGCAAAATACCTTGTCCGGAACTACGTGGTAGGTTGGTTTCAAGGGCGCATGGAAGCAGGATCCAGAGCGCTCGGAAACCGATCCATTTTAATGAGCCCTTTAAAGGCTGAGAATAAAAATATTCTTAATCACAAGATAAAATTTAGGGAACACTTTCGCCCGTTTGCACCGGCTGTAATCATAGAAAAAATGCATGATTATTTTGTAAATCCCAGAGAAGAAGGGTTTATGACCTGTTCGTTTGACGTTGTGCAGGAAAAAAGAGAGTCTATTCCTGCTGTAGTACATGTTGATGGAACTGCCAGACCACAGATGGTCAGCCGAGAAGCTAATCCCCGTTTTTATGACCTCATCAGAGGATTTGGAGAACTTACCGGAGAATATGTTGTTTTAAATACTTCATTCAATGTGAAAGGTGAACCTATTGTGCAGCATCCCAGGGAAGCACTAAAGTGTTTTTTTGATACCGGAATGGATGTATTGATTATTAATAATTATGTGATCGAAAAACCGACTTTGCAGGGTATAGCTTGAAAGCTTAAATATGAATAAACAGAGGTTTTGTGAGTGGATCGATGAACTTAAAAGGGAAGTTCCGGTCTTTGTAAATAATATGGAGAATGCTGAACAACCAGGAAAATATCGCTTGTCGTGGTCAGGTGATATTGTACCGGCTCATATCCATTGGGGACTGGCTCAAACAACATTTGCTACCAGGGTGTTGCTTATCTTCGATACACTTACCAATATTGCCAGACATGATCTTACAAAGTATATTTTATCATTCTCACATAGAAACAGTTTGATATACGATGAATATGTTCAAAAAGTAACGAGATACCGGAGATGGATTAATGGAATAAAGCAGAGTAGATTTGACGTTCTTCTTAATAAACCTAATAAATTGGCTGAAACCAGACAGGCATCTGCGGCTTTGATCAATCTGGGTAGTAAATTAAACAGGACATTTCATATTATTGAACTGGAAAAAACAAGTATCAAAAAGTATATAAATCGTCTTGATTGGAACAATCCCTGGGGTGCAGCAAGCTGTGTCAATCATTTGGTTTTTTTCATACATTTTGGCAGTACAATTTCCGAGGGCAGAAAACAGGCACTCTTCAATTATATCGAACAGTGCCTGAAACCGTTCCAGAGAGACGATGGAGGATTTTATCCCCAAAATACACAAATACGTACAAATCAGAAAATTGGTAGCGCAATGAAAATCCTGATGGGTCTATCGCTTATCGAAAGAGAGTACAATTGGATACAAGAGTCACACATTGATCTGGCACTGGACAGTACTCACGAGAATAATGATGCCTGCATTAATTTCAATACAATTTATGTATTAACAAAAGCTTTGGAACATACATCATACAGACAGGAAGAAGCTGTAAATTTCCTATTTAGAGCTTCTTCTGTATGGGAAAAAGATTATTACTGGAAAAAGTATGGAGCATTTTCCTTTTATAAAGGAAGGGCGACCTCAACATACTACGAAGCTCAAATTACCAGGGGACTTTCTGAACCTGATTTGCACGGAACTGCTATGTTTTGTTGGGGGATTTATATTATTGCTAAAGCATTAAAGATACATGAGGAGTGCGGTCTTCGTGAGCCGGTATTGTAATTCCATGCCTGCTAACGACTATTTTGTCTAAGCGGTTCTACAATATTTGTATTAGGGTCTAGACGAGAACAACATTTTAAGGCAGATTTCGGTTTTAATATCCTTGTTACAATTCCCAGAATACATATTACTTATCTTCACTAATAAATAGAACTTGTATTCATAGCTTTTTGCTTTTAGAATTGCTTACAATTCAAATTGATAATAACCTTAAATCTCTATTCTGTGGATATTATAAATGAATGAATTAGACCAAATAACTGTTGATCCTGAAATTTGTCCTGGCCAATCATCAGAGGAATGAGAATAACAGCCTCCATAATCCTCAAGCAAATAGCTGGCGGTATGACCACAAAATAAAGAAACATTAAAAGCATATCCTGAACTGGAAGAGGCAGATATTAAGCAAGCGATCAAGTACACAGACTGAAGCACATCTAAAAAGATCAAGATTGTTCCTATGGAAGGAACAGAACGTGTCTGAACTTGAATTTACTGCAGATATGAATATGTCTCTTTTAATGGTAGTATAGTTGAGAAAAATTGGATGGAAGAGTATAAAAATTCCGGAAATAATGGATAAAAAAACTAAAGATAGAGAAATTCTTACCTATGCTAAGAAAAATAACAAGGTATTAATTTCGCATAACCTTGATTTTTAGATATTATTAGCCATGGATATGTAAGTAATAACTGTGCTCTTTTCTATTCAACAATGAAAAGCCTTAAAACCAACATGAAAAAACCTCATAAAAACCTGACTGACAGAATGGATTATAGATCAGGGATAGTTTCCCCCCTGGCCCCTCCTTCAGTATTTGCAATTGAAATAACGAATTCTTGTAATCTGAATTGTCTGATGTGTGCCCATGACAAAATCACTACAAATAAGACACATATGCCTTTAGACATACTAAAAAAAATAATTGATCAATCAAAAACATTTAAATATCCCATACATTGGTTTCATCATATTGGAGAACCTCTTTTATACCCTGATTTGGAAGAGGCCTTATCTTACTTTAAGAAAAATGGATCAGGACGTGGTGCGATAGCCACAAACGGATTATTATTGACAAGTTCACTGTGTGATATGCTGACAAAATATTGTAATCACATACTCATAGCTCTGGATTCAACCCGTCCCGAAGTTTACAAGATAGTCAGAAATAATAACAATTTCGATTTACTTGTCAGCAATATCAAGCGACTGATAACAATATCAAAAGACACTGAATTAACGATAGAAATTCAGTTGATAAATTCGAAATTCAATCAAGATGAAACTACAAAAGGATTTGGAAATTTGTTCGGTATTCATGACCAGGTTACATATTCTCAAAAAAGAATTTTCCAGGTTCCTGACGGAAATGATCTTTTACCAGATTATGCCAGGCCAAAAACTGAACGAAATAATAACTTAAATTTGTGCCATCATCCCCTTCATCATTTCGTAATCAAAGTAAACGGAGACTGTGTCTTTTGTTGTTATGATTTCAACGGAGAACAGAGCATAGGGAATATAAATAATTCTAATTTGCTGGAAATATGGGAAGGAATGTCTGCTTCCCGCTTAAGGCATGAGTTGAAAAATAATATATTCAATAACCTTACACTATGCAATAGATGTCCTGGCTGGCAACAATATTGATAGAAAAGATGTAACAGTTAAGCTGGGTATATACTGATCAGGAGGTATCCTGCTTAACTGTTGCGGGAAAGTCATGCTTAAAATATTCATTACCACAAAAACACCTCCAGTACGGATTCCCTATCCATTACGATATCACTTCTTCATCACTGAGGCGGTACATATGCGTAGCCTACCATTAACCGCGCCAGCTTACCTGGCCTACTCCTGCTTTCACAATATAATGGATCAAAGGCGCTATCAAACGCTGATCAGTTTATTTTTGTTCCTAAAATATATAATGCGTGTTAATATTATTATCTTAGTAAGAGGTGTTTTGAACAATTCCTTTGGAGTGCCCCTTTAAGGAAGCAGGTGTGATTTTGGAGTATTTTAATCCTTGTTATTATCATACTTAAGAAAGGGGGCAATGAACCACCAGTAAGCATCTTTATATCCAGCCTTCTTTAA
This sequence comes from Candidatus Scalindua sp., assembly GCA_018670825.1. Taxonomy (GTDB): domain Bacteria; phylum Planctomycetota; class Brocadiia; order Brocadiales; family Scalinduaceae; genus Scalindua. The sequence continues at coordinate 7,625 of JABHIW010000088.1, forward strand.
AGTTTCCCAGACATTAACTGTGATATAACAGATCACCGGCGAACACGTTCAATTTAACGAAGCACTATCTCAAACAGTTCAAGAGGAAGATTGCGAATTTAGTCAACAGAAACAACTAAATCATATTATTTACGATTGACATAATAGAATTAATAAACAATATTAACGTCATTCAGTGTTAGAGTATGACCAAAATTCACGATATTTTTGGCAAATTCATCGAAAGAGTTAAAATTATTTCTATGTTGACTAATTTCAACTCTTGTTTGTTCTTTCTTAATCTCAGGTAGTTGTTTATTATCCACAAGAGAATTAAAATAACAGGGTATATTGGTTTTAAAGATAAAATTATTATTACTATATTTTTGCATTCTAGGCATAACAATTTTTTGATAATTTACAATATCCCCTAACACCTCTTCGTCTAAAACGTAACCATGTTTTTTAAAGTATTTCCCAAGTAAATCCTTCAATTCTAAATAGCATATATCTATTTCATTCAGCAAAATTGCTACGCATCCTTCGTGTGGTGAAAAAACAGATTCTGAATCTTTTATTGGACACATACAGTTTATACCTTTAATTATATTATCCTTTTGTTTAATGATATGTTGGATACCTTCATTAAAAATTTTGTATTTGTCTTTGTTAGTTTGAACTTCATCGAGTAAAAATTCAACAAATAGTCTGTAATTTAAATCTAATTCATTTTTAATATAATTCATAATATAAAAACAAACTCTATGGTTGTAGAGTACAGTAGCGAGATACCCATAAATATAAGACTTGCCCCAATCATCAACCGGCATAGTTGCGGTTCCAATTATATATTCCTCTGTTTCGATAAAATCTGTGTCAAAGGATGTTTTAGACATCCCCACAGGACATTCTTTTGTTATAATTCCATATTTCTCCCTATAATACTCTTTTGACATTTCCGTGTTTTCAAGAATTGAACATATATAAATGGCAAAATGATTATATAAACTTGCAGTCATTATTTTTTCAAGACCATTAACAAATGTTTCATATGACTCCAATGGAAGACCCAATATTAATTCAACAACTGTTGGAGTCTTTCGTTTATGAAGTTCTGCTTTTATTTGATTATAGTTCTCACTTTTTATGTTTTTACGTTTTATAGCCTTTAATGTTTCACTATTTAAAGATTGAATAGATAACGTTACATTTGACGTTACGCCTCCTTTTTCCAATATTTCAGCAATATTGACTATCCTTTCATGACTGTTTTTAAGCCAATTAATAATGAAAAATTTTGGACAACTTGTTTTTTTGCATAAATCTGATACCCACTCAGCTATTTGATAATCTCGTTTATAAAAGATACCAAAGTTTCCATCAGCACCAAAAATCCAATGTATTTTATTTTTGCTAATCCATTTTAATTCTTCATACAACCTATTAAGATCGTGTTTATAAATTGAATTCGTATCGGAATAACCCCAATCACAAAAACTACAACTATAAGGACACCCTCTATTAGTTTCCCATACAGTACCCGTAATTTGACTTCCGTACTTATTTATTAACATGTCAAAGACTCCATTAAGAAAAGGAGATGGAATTTGATTTAAATCTGCGATTCTTCCTCGTTTTTTAGTTGTTACAAATTCTGCACCTGTACCACTACTGCTTCCTTTATATGTTATACCATCAATTTTGGAGTAATCCTTATTGTCAATTGTTGATTTCAATATTTCAGAAAAAGTTATTTCTCCTTCTCCATGCACTAAAATATCAATGTAAGGATTATCCAGGTAAAACTTTTTTATCCTTTCTTTATCTTTTGGAACAGAATAACCACCTGCTACAATAATTACGTCAGGATGTAATGCTTTTATAAGTTTCGCATAATTTAGTGTTGCTTTCAAATTCCAAACATATAATGATATACCTATAATCTTCGGGTGTTTTAACTCATTGACTAATTCTCTAATTGGTCTTCTTATGAATTGAATATCTATATCATATTCACCTTTTATAACATCGTCAGCCATCGCAAATGAACTTATTAACCCACTTGCTAATGGAAGCATATTCATATTCATTCGTGTACCCATATCAATTAGATATGCCTTTGATTTCATAGTTACCATTGAAGTTATAATTTTGTATAATTTTTTTTAAAAGGCTCTAGACCATCAGAATTTTATTATGAGAGATTGTTTTTTTCAAATCAAGAATCATTTGATCTGTTGATTTATTGCAAGTTCTGTATAAACCCGGCCATTGCGTTTATAGAGGCCAAAGATCGGTTCCTTCAAAGTCCCTCTGCCTCTTCTCCCTGGGCCTGGTTTGCCTCGAAGCCTGGCTGGACCGAAGAAGCTTTCATCAACTTCAATAACGCCTATAAACCGCTCTTTTTCAGAGCATTGGTGCTGATAAATCAGTGTACGAAATACATTAAAATACCGGTTAATTGTTTTTCTGTTCAGCTTCAAAAGCTGCGCAGTTTTGGATGCATCAATGGCGATACAAAAGCGTTCAATAATTTTTTTAATCTTGTATTTTCTTAACTTACTATTTATAAACATGTTCTAGTCTATCAGATACTATCCTGATGGGCTACATAATGTTAATTTAGAAAATTCTTGAATTTAAAATGGTTAGTTGTTAGATTGTATTTCAAAATTGATATATTTATAGTAGCAAAAGTTTACCTTGTCAGTGGTATTGACACTGTCCAATTTCTACCAATAGAATAAAAACAGTAAATTCTGAAGGTTACCTATCAACTTAAATCAGTTAAACTATCATATCTTATAAGAAGTTTCTTTTTTAAGACGACCTTAACAAACGTGTTTAAGGAAATGTTTAACTACTATTTACTTGTGTTATACAAGAATTCAAATATTTATGAATATTTTATTAATTCAGCCTGAAAAAGTACCTGGAATACACAATGATATAAGAGGTTTCATACCATTACCTCTGCTTTATTTAGCTGCAGCCGTCAGAGATCATGGCCACTCACCACATTTATTAGACTTTTCAGTTTTGGACATTCCTGAAAGCAAGAAATCCAGGACTACTTTCCTGAAAAATACGTGTAACACTAAGATTAAAGAATTTGGCATAAAATTAGTCGGGATTAATTGTTTTACTTCAATGCATTTTTCCCTGGTTGAAGAACTCGCTGAAATCATAAAAAGGCATAATCCTGATGTTAAAATTTGCATAGGTGGTTCTCACCCAACTTTTTTTGGAGAGGATATATTAGCGAACAATAAGTGTATAGATTATATAGTAGCTGGAGAAGGAGAAGAAGCATTAATTAGATTGGCAAAAATTGTTGAAAACGGCCATGATATGCTTACTCAAGAAACTGAAATCAGCAATATTCCAGCTTTAATCTATAGAAATAATAATGGGGAAATATTAAACAATTTAAGAAAATCTTATCTTAAGGAGATTAATACTTTAAAAATGCCGGCCTGGGATTTGATAGATCTGACTGATTATTCTAGTAATCATCACACATATTATAATCCCAAAAAGCTCAAATTCCATCTCACCGTTCCAATCATGTCAAGTAGATCTTGCCCATTTAGTTGCACATTTTGTTCAGCACACCTCATAATGGGCAACAGTTATAGGAAAAAAACTGCAGTACAGCTTGTAGATGAGATTGAATATCTACATGTAGAGAGAAATCAAAATTATTTTTCTTTTATGGATGATGCCATTAACATAGAGAAGAAGCACGTTATTGATATTTGTAATGAAATAGGTAAACGTAATTTGAATATCCAGTTTTCAGTTGAACAAGGTCTTTACATGGCAAAGGTCGATAAAGAATTGGTTGATACTTTGGCTGATGCCGGTATGGTTACCTTATATCTTCCTATTGAACATGGTGATGAGAAGATAAGGACTTCAATTTTGAGGAAAAAACTGACAGATGAAAAAATATATGAAGTACTAGGATATGCAAAAGATAGAGACCTTTTCACTGTCGGCCTGTTTCTTATGGGGATTCCTGAGGAAACTGAAGAAACGTTAGAACAAACCAGAAAGTTCATTATTGATCTCTCGTTGGATATAAACATTGTCTCCAGACTGGTACCATTTCCAAAAACCGCTATAGCTGATCAGGCAAAAAGAGATGGTTTGTTATTGATAAATACTGATGATGTATGGAATGGTAATGAATTTTTTTCTCCAAAAAATAGAGGCCAATTTTTCATAAAACCTTATAATGCAAGTTTAGAAATCCTCCATAAATATAGAGAAATTTTCAATTCAATGCATTATTTCAGCGAAAGGGCAAAAAAACTAAACAACATTAAATCTGTTTGAAAATAAATTTACTGCTCCCTGCAATGCTGATGTAGAATCTCACCGTTCTTATGTCCTAAGGTCAAAGAAAAAACATTCCGGTTTCAAAGTGACAGGAAATACAGATTCTAATTGAATGAACTTGAAACATTACCCATACTCTTCGGGTAACAGGCAAATACTTGGAGAAAATCAGTGCCATCATCCCCTTCATCATTTAGTAATTAAGGTATCCGGAGACTGTGTATTTTGTTGTTATGATTACAACGGAGAACAGAACATCGGTAATATAAATGATTCTAATTTGCTGGAAATATGGGAAAGAGTGTCTGCTTCCCGCTTAAGACATGAGTTGAAAAATAATATATTCAATAACCTTACATTATGCAAAAGGTGTCCTGGCTGGCAACAATATTACGAAAAAAGATAACGAGAAAGTCAAACCCCTTGTATGAATATTTTCAATAGTCCGGTTAGGTTTTTGCAAGTTTAAATTATTGCCCCAAAGCTGTCATTCCCGAATGCTCCCCGCTTAAAGCATGCGAGGACAAGTTTTAGCGGGAATCCAGGATGAACGAACAACTTAAAGGAATTTGGGTATGACAAAAACGTTACGTGCAAAAACCTAACCGGCCACTACTGAAATATTGTATAAATTTAGAAAATTCTTAGATTTAAAATTGCAAAGTGTTATATTGTATTTAACTATTGATAATTTATTTTTAATGGCAAAGGATCCCGTTGCTAGTTGTTTTCAATCCCTAATTTCAATTAATAGAATTAAAACACCAAATCCTGAAGATTACCTATTATATTGACCTTCAATATTTGAAAGACAATTGCTTAACGTAGATGTTATGCTGTATCCCATAGGGACATATAATAATTCAAAAATCCATGAATATTCTATTAATTCAGCCAGAAAATTTATCTGGACTAGTAAAAGACAGGGGTTTCATACCAGTAGCTCTACTCTACCTGGCTTCCGCTTTAAGGGACCATAGTCACAAACCACATATATTGGACTTCTCCGTTTTAGACATTCCCAAGGACAATGCATCTAGAATTGCTTTCCTGGAAAATACGTGTAACGCTAAGATTAAGAAATTTGGTGTAAAATTAGTTGGAATTAACTGTTTTTCAACAATGCATTATCCCCTGGTTGATGAACTCGCAAAATTCATAAAAAGGCATAATCCTGCTGTTAAAATCTGTATAGGTGGAGCCCACCCATCATTTTTTGGAGAGGAGATCTTATCGAACAGTGAATATATAGATTATATAGTAGTTGGAGAGGGAGAGGAAGCATTAATCGGATTGGCAGATATTATTGAAAAAGGCGATGATACCCTTACTCATGAAGCAGATATTAGTAACATTCCGGCAATAATTTATAGAGATAAAAACAGAGAAATATTGGAAAATCCGCGGAAATCTTATATTAAAGATATTAATATTTTGAAAATGCCGGCTTGGGAATTGATAGACTTGACTAATTATTATAGAAATAAGCAGGATTATTATAATCCTAAAAAACAAAAATTTCATGTCGTTGTTCCAATCATGACTAGTAGATCTTGCCCGTTTTCATGCACATTTTGTTCGGCACACCTCTTAATGGGTAATAGTTATAGGAAAAAAACTGCAGTGCGGGTAGTAGATGAGATTGAATATCTTCATTTAGAGAGAAATCAAAATTACTTTGAATTCATAGACGATGTCTTTGTTATAGATAAGCAACACGTTTTAGACATTTGTGAAGAAATATGCAAACGTAATTTGGATATTTCTTTTTCTGTGGGTGGGATTTATATTGCAATGGTAGATAAAGAAATGATTGATGCTCTCACTGACGCCGGTCTGGTTACCTTATATCTTCCTATTGAACACGGTAATGAGAAGATAAGGACTTCAATTATAAAGAAAAGGCTAAAAGATGAAAAAAATTTTGAAATCGTAGAATATGTAAAAAACAAAAATCTGTTTACTATTGGACTATTTATCATGGGTTTTCCAGAAGAAACCGAAGAAACCCTGGAACAAACCAGAAAGTTTATTGTTGAACTGTCACTGGATATAAACATTGTTTCTGCACTGGTGCCATTTCCAAAGACTGCTATATATGAACAAGCGAAAAGAGATGATTTATTAATGATAAATATGGATGATTTGTGGAGAGGAAAAGAATTTTATTCCGTATCAAATAAAAATCAATTTTTCATAAAACCTTATAATGCAAGTTTAGAAATCCTCCATAAGTATAGAGAAATTTTAAATCAATGCATTATTTCAGCGAAAGGGCAAAAAAACTAAACAACATTGAATCTGTTTGAAAATAAATTGACTGCTCCCTGCAATGCTGATGTAGAATCTCACCGTTCTTATGTCCTAAAGTCAAAGAAAAAATATTCAGGTTTCAAAGTGACAAGAAATACAGATTCTAATTGAATGAACTTGAGACATTATACAAACTCTTGGGGTAACAGGCAAAAACTTGGAGAAAATCAGTGCCATCAATTTATCATGTTGTTCCGCATTTAGGAGGAGGAGTGGGGCGAGTCCTTATGAATCTTATCCATGAATCCTGCAAAAATAAAAATAATGAATTTGATCACTATATTATATGCTTTGAAAATGCAAATAATTCAGCAATACAATGGGGTAAAAGGACAGGAATAAAGATTTGGCACAATATATTACCTGCAAATCCTCAATTGGACTTTTTACTTAGCAAAGCTGACATAGTGCATATTCATTTCTGGAACCATCCATTAATTTACCGTTTTTTTACAAACCAGAATTTACCTGAATTTCGCACGGTGATCTGGTCCCATGTGAACGGCCATGAGGCCCCACAAAAAATAACGAAAAATGTTCTAGACTATCCTGACATTTTTGTTTTTTCTACGAAATACTCAGAAGATATTTTACCCTTAAAGGCATTTGACAATAGACGGGAAACTAAAAGATTGAGGACGATTTTTGTCTCATCCGGTTTTGAGCATGTCAAAGATGTCATAAGAATTCCACATGAAGGATTTAATATTGGGTATATTGGGACTGTTGATTACTGTAAAATCCATCGACATTTTATAAAAATCTGTAATTCAGTCAACATACCGGATGTAAAATTTATTGTTTGTGGCGGAAACGATCATGAACAATTAAAATATGAAGCGAAGTCGAGTAAAGCACATAATATTTTCGAAATAAAGGGGCCTGTCAAAGATATTTGTTCAGAACTGGCTGTTTTTGATCTCTTTGGTTATCCTTTGGCCAAAGGACATTATGGGACAGGTGAGCAAGCATTAATAGAGGCTATGTCAATTGGAGTGGTACCGGTTGTGCTTGATAACGGGCCTGAAAGACATATAATCCGCCACAACTATACTGGAATAGTTGCCGGGACAGAAACAGAATACATTGCGGCATTGGAATACCTTTACCACCATCCTGACCAAAGAGAAAAACTTTCCTGTAATGCAAAGCAATACGCAAGCGAATATTATGATATCACAAAGACGGTAGACGCCTGGTATGAAATATATTGTGAACTCATGACAATACCAAAAAGCTCACATTCATTTGTAGGCATGGAAGAATACTCGCCAAACACGGATATAGGGACCAAACTGTTTATACTATCACTTGGAGATTCATATGAAGCAAAAGTTTATCGCCATGCGCTTGAGACTGCCAATATTGAATCTTTCTCTACCCGCAAAGTAGTTTTGGAAGAACTTGCCTCTCTGCCTCCCATATTCTATTCTGCCTCACGTGGAAGTGTATATCATTATTATAGCTATTGGCAAGAGAGCAAGGGGCTGAAATATCTGTGTTACATTACAAAAGAAGCTGAAAAATATAAGAAAGGTAATATTGATGAAAACGAAAAAAGCTTCTTATAGAAATTGTCCATTATGTGACAATTTACTTTTAGAACTGCTTATAATTTAAATAGTCAATAATCTTAAATCTCTATCAGGCGGATATTGTAAATCAATGAATCAGACCAAATAACTGTTGATCCTCAAATTTGTCTTGACCAACCAACCATCAGAGGTATGAGAATAGCCGTCTCCATAATCCTCAAGAAATAGCCAGCGCATGACCACAAAATAAAGAAACATTAAAAGTATATCCTGAACTGGAAGAGGAAGCAAGCGATCAAGTACGCAGCCTGGAGCACACTGAAAAGATCGAGATTGTTCCGATGAAAGGAGCAGAACATGTCTGAACTTGAATTTATTGCAGAAAGGATATATCTCTTTTAACTGTGGAATAGTTGAGAAAAATTTGATGGAATATTAGTAAGAGTTTCGGTAATAATGGATGAAAAAACTAAAGGCAGTGAGATTCTGCCATAGGTTAAGAAAAATATTAAGGTACTAATTTCGCATCGTCTTGATATTTCGATATTATTAGCAGCGGATATGTAAGTAATAATTGTGCTCTCTACTATTAAACATGAAAAAAACTCATCAAAATCTAACTGACAGAATGGATTATAGATCAAGGAAAGTTTCACTTCTGGCCCCTCCTTCTCTTTTGCAATTGAAATAACGAATTCTTGTAACCTGAATTGACTGATGTGTGTTTATGACAAAACCACTACAAATAAAACTCATATGCCTTTAGGCATACTAAAGAAAATAATAGATCAATCAAAAGAATTTAAATACCCCATACATTGGTTCCATGATTTTGGCGAACCTCTTTTATACCCTGATTTGGAAGAAGCCTTATCCTATTTTAGGAAAAATGGGTAGGGCGTGGTACGATAGCCACAAACGGATTATTATTGACAAGTTCACTGTGCAAGATGCTGGCAAAATATTGTAATCACATACTCATAGCCCTGGATTCAACCCGTCCCGAAGTTTACAAAATAGTCAGAAATAATAACAATTTCGATTTACTTGTCAGCAATATAAAACAACTGATAATAATATCTAAAGACACTGAATTAACGATAGAAATTCAGTTGATAAACTCGAAATTCAATCAAGATGAAACGAAAAAATAACTTGAAAATTTGTTCGATATTCACGACTAGGTTACATTTTCTCAAAGCTGTCATTCTCGCATGCTTTCAGCGGGAATCCAGGATGAACAAGCCTCTCAGATACCCGATGAATTCGGGTATGACAAAAGCGGTACGGGCACAAACCTAACCGGACAGTACTGAAATTTAGAAAACCCTTGAATTTAAAATTGTAAAATGCTAGATTGTATTTCATAGTTGAAACATATTTGATGTTAGCTAAAGGTTTCTTTGCCAGATACATCGACTCTGCCCAATTTCTACCATGGAATTAATACACTAAATTTCGAAGGCCACCTATCGATTTAAATCACTTAAACTATCATATTTTAAAAAGTTTTCTTTTTCTAAAGATGACCTCTATTAACGTGTTTTAGAAAATGTTTAACTACTCTTTACTTGTGTTATACAATAATTCGAATATTTATGAATATTTTATTAATTCAACCTGAAAATGTACCTGGAATGTACGATGAGAAAAGAGGTTTCATACCATTATCTCTGCTTTATTTAGCTGCAGCCGTCAGAGATCATGGCCACTCACCACATTTATTAGACATTTCAGTTTTAGATATTCCCAAAAGCAAGAAATCCAGGACTACTTTCCTGGAAAATACGTGCAATGTTAAGGTCAAAGAACTTGGCATTAAATTAGTCGGGATTAATTGTTTTACTTCAATGCATTTTCCATTGGTTAAGGAACTCGCTGAAATCATAAAAATGCATAATCCTGAAGTTAAAATTTGCATAGGTGGTTCGCATCCAACTATTTTTGGAGAGGAGATATTAGCGAAAAATAAATGTATAGATTATATAGTATCTGGAGAAGGGGAAGAGGCATTAATCAGATTGGCTGAAATTGTTGATAACGGCCATGATATGCTTACTCATGAAACTGCAATCAGCAATATTCCAGCGCTAATCTATAAAAATAATAATGGGAAAATAATAAAAAATTTGAGAAAATCTTATCTTAAGGAGATTAATACTTTAATAATGCCAGCCTGGGATTTGGTAGACCTGACTGATTATTATAGTAATCACTACGCACATTATAATCCTAAAAATCTTAAATTCCATCTCACTGTTCCAATCCTGTCAACGAGATCTTGCCCATTCGATTGTACATTTTGTTCGGCACACCTCATAATGGGCAATAGTCATAGGAAGAAAACTGCGATACAGGTAGTAGATGAGATTGAATATCTAAAAGTAGAGAGAAATCAAAATTATTTTGTTTTTATGGATGATGCTATTAACATTGATAAAAGGCATGTTATTGACATGTGTAATGAAATAGGTAAACGTAATTTAAATATCCAGTTTTCAACTTTTCCTTACATTGCAATGGCAGATAAAGAAATAATTGATGCTTTGGCTGATGCCGGTATGGTTACCATATATCTTCCTATTGAACATGGTGATGAGAAGATTAGGACTTCAATATTAAAGAAAAAGTTAACAGATGAAAAAATATTTGAAATACTAGGATATGCAAAAGATAGGGACCTTTTCACTGCCGGCCTCTTTCTTATGGGGATTCCCGAGGAAACAGAAGAAACATTGGAACAAACCAGAAAGTTCATGATTGATCTCTCGTTAGATATGAACATGGTTGCCAGACTGATGCCATTCCCAAAAACTGCTATAGCTGATCAGGCGAAAAGAGATGGATTGTTAATAATTAATACTGATGAGGTGTGGAATGGTAATGAATTTTTTTCTCCAGATAATAGAGGCCAATTTTTCATAAAACCATATAATGCAAGTTTAGAAATCCTCCATAAGTATAGGAAAATTTTCGATTCAATGTTTTTTTTCAGTGAGAGGGCAAAAAAACTAAATAAAATTGAATCAGTTTGAAAATACATTGACTGCTTTCTGCAATGCTGATATAGAATCTCACCGTTTTATGTCCTAAAGTCAAAGAAAAAACATTCCGGTTTCAAGGTGACAAGAGATGCAGATTCTAATTGATCATTTTTCTAAGTCATGCGGACACAGTGCCACCCCATATATGGAACCATCCATTAATTTACCGTTTTTTTGCAGCCCAGAATATCTCTGAATCTCATGCAGTAATTTGGGCTTATATGAATGGCCATGAGGCCCTACAACTAACCACGAAAAATGTTCTTTACTCTCCTGACATTTTTGTTTTTTCTACGAAATACTCAGAAGATATTTTACCCTTAAAGACATTTGACAATAGACGGGAAACTAAAAGGCTGAGGACGGTTTTTGTATCATCAGGTTTTGAGCATGTCAAACATGTCATAAGAATGTCTCATAAAGGATTTAATATTGGCAAGAGAGCAAGGGGCTGAAATATCTGTGTTACATTACAAAAGAAGCTGAAAAATACAGGAAAGGTAATGTTGATGAAAATAAAAACAGCTTCTTATAGAAATTGTCCTCTATGTGACAATTCCAAAGTATCAGTCCTGGGCAGTCTTAAATATCTGTTTTTCGATGATTGTCCGCTGTCAGACAGATATGATGTTGTCTCATGTACAAATTGCGGTTTCCCATATTACGATACGTCATCTTCCGAAAAAAGCTTTTTATCGTATTATAGTAAAAATGCCTATTACCTTGCTAATATACCCGGGAGTGGTGGATTAAACGACGTTGATAAAAGTAGATATAAGAAAATCCTGGATACTTTGACAAGACATACATCATGTTTAAACGGTTTGGTCCTTGATGCTGGAAGCGCCAAGGGCGGCCTGCTGGTATTATTAAAGGAACACGGTTATAACAATCTACTGGCTATAGACCTGCTACCCAAATCTGTTGCAGGCATCAGGAAGCTGGGGATTAATGCTGAAATTGGCGATTTGTGTAACATACCGACTGGAGACGGATCTGCACACGCTGTTATTTTGTCTCATGTTCTGGAGCATGTTCCAAACCTGAAAACTGCTTTATGTGAAGTAAAAAGAGTAATCTCTCATGAAGGAATTGTTTATGTAGAGGTCCCTTGTGCAGAGGATTATCATTTGCATGATAACGAGCCATTATGGGATTTTTTATATGAACACATCAATCACTTTTCTCAAATTCACCTAAATAATTTATTTGAAAATTTTGGATTCAGTTGTGTTGAGCATGGGACAAAACGATTTAAAGGTACGTACGGAAAAGGCAATTGTCTATACGCTTTGTTCCGAAAGAGCGATATGGAATATAGGCATACATATTGTAATGTAGTCTCCGAAAGCATATCAAAATGCTTTGCCCTGTTTTCAAAAAGTAAGTTTAATACTCTTGAAAAAATTGCATCAGAAAGGACACCATGTTATGTCTGGGGATTATCCTCTTATATGCATCTATTGCTTGCCATGTCCCCGCTGAAAGATTGTAATATTGTTGCGTTTTTAGATAGAGATACTTATAAACAGCAAAAAAAAATAAGTGGATTGCCGGTAAAATCCCCGGAGGCGCTATTGGACGTTACCCCGGATGATGTTGTTGTAATTCCGGCAGGACCGTATATCAAGGGCATGAAGGAATATTTCCAAAACATAAGTTGTAAGGGGAAATTATTAATTGCATAATTCAAAAAGGTGGATAATATGACTGAAACTTTTAAGAAACTTGAAAGGAAATGTCCTATCTGCCGGTCAGAGACAGGCCTGGTAATGGGAAAGCTGGAATTTGCTCTTTTTGATGATTTTCTTTTGTCAAGAAAATTTGATGTGGTAGCCTGCAATAACTGCACGTTTGTTTTCTATGACACCCCCGACACATCTGAAAATTTTGAAATTGTATACAGAAACCATTATTTCTCATCAAGCTATACTTCACATTCACAAATTACCGCTGTAGACGCTGTTATCAATGTTGAAAATGATCCAATAGCAATAATGGGTCCTTATCTGAAACCTGAAACAATAATATGTGAAATCGGGTGTGGGAGAGGGGCTCTTCTTATGAAGATGAAAAGGGCGGGATATAATAAACTTTATGGAATTGAGCCATCACCTGACTGTGTTGATTATGTAAGAGAACATTATGGTATTGACGCTTTGGTTGGAACGGCTGACAACATTCCGTTTGATATAAGTTTTGATGTTATAATATCAACACACGTACTTGAACATGTTCTCAACTTACAGGAAGCGGTAAAAAATATTTCACGAAAATTAACCGGACATGGTCTGGTTTATGTTGAAGTACCTGATCTGGATGAATACGATTCCCAAAAGGGAGCATCACCACTTGATTACATTACAATATATGAACATATAAACCATTTTACAATTTCATCGCTTCAATGTCTTTTTGAGCAAAACAGGTTCAAAATGATCAACAGTGGGCGTAAGATATTAGATATGGGTACACGGTTGCCTTTGCCTGTGATATATGGAGTTTTCCAGAAAGATTCTTCAGCAAAATCTTTACCATCTATTTTGCCTCAAAAATTATTTGAGATTGATAAAGTCCACCACTGGTTAAATAAATACGTTTTCTCCAAATCAAACATATTTGAAGAACTTGCAGAATTAAAGACTCCCATCTATATATGGGGCATCAATCTTTGTATCCAGAAATATATGACAATGTCTCCACTTCGCGAATGCAACATTGTTGGTTTAATTGATAGAGACCCTTCCAAGCAGAAAAAAAGTATCAACGGGCAAAAAATACAATCTCCCGAAGTGCTTAATACAATCAAAGAAAATGTTGTTGTCGTAATTTGGGGTGGGCCATACAGGAAGTCTATTGAAAATAACCTGAAAGAGTTGGAATTCAAAGGAACAGTCGTAGCCCTATAAACAATGTTTTCTCCAGGACAAAACATTTTGTAAACTTCTGTAGAGTTGCACTTATTACTTGAATTCAGGCAATATAAAAACTAATATGAGTATTTGCACTTGTTAGTTGAAGTCACGATGTTTTCATACTTGCCAATTTCAATAAAGACGAAATAAACAATTTTTGCAAAGAACAAGAGAATATGAATATAGTTGTGTTTGCAGAATAAATAGTAGCTGCGAACTGTTGTAAGTCACTGAAGTGTAAATATTATGCATGTTTTTGTGTGTTGCTGAGAGGGAATTGGTATATATGCAGGAAGTTTGGGGTAAATTGAAAAGCAATGGATACCGGGAAATTTAAAAAAATAATGTTGAATAATATTAAAACGGTTAAAATGGTCTCAAATTGAATTAAGGAGAAAAGTTTATGGAAGTTGTAATCCTTTGTGGTGGTCAAGGTACGCGTCTGCGTGAAGAGACAGAATTTAGACCTAAACCGATGGTTAATATAGGCTCTCGCCCTATCCTCTGGCATATTATGAAATATTATTCGCAGTTTGGATATAAGGATTTTGTACTTGCTCTCGGATATAAGGGTGAGATGATCAAGAATTATTTCTGCCATTATGAACTAATGAATAATGACGTAACCATTGAGCTGGGGCGGCCCGAAAACATGCGTATTCACCATGCTCATGATGAAGCCGGTTGGAAAGTAACTTTAGCCGATACAGGGGAAAAGTCCCTGAAAGGTGCCCGCTTAAAAAAAGTGGAGCAATATATTAGCGATGACACATTCATGATGACCTATGGTGACGGTATTGCGGATGTAGATATTAACTCACTATTGGCATTTCATAAGGCACACGGTAAACTTGTGACTGTGACAGGCGTCAATCCAGCTTCCCGATTTGGTGAACTTAAAACTGATGGAGATCGCGTAGTATCATTTACGGAGAAACCACTAAACGGGGAAGGCCTTATTAATACCGGATATTTTGTATTCAACAGGTCTGTTTTGAATTATCTTTCTATTGATAACTTATGTGATCTTGAGGTGGGGCCTTTAGAGCAAATTGCCAGAGAGGGTCAGTTGATGGTATACATACACCGAGGATTCTGGGCATGCATGGACACATATAGAGACATGGAATATCTCAACAAACTCTGGGATGATGGAAAGGCAAAATGGAAGACTTGGGAGTAAGGCGACAAATCAGATATGTTTAACCGTATTTATCACAATAAGAGGGTCCTTATCACCGGCCATACTGGTTTTAAAGGATCATGGCTGGCATTGTGGCTCTCACAAATTGGCGCTAAGATCACCGGTTATTCCCTGCCGTTGCCAACCGCACCTAACCATTTCCATTTACTGGATATTGACATAAACTCCATTATTGGCGATATTCGTGATGCAGAAAAAGTTAAGAATGTATTCAAAGAATATAAACCTGAAATTGTATTTCATCTTGCAGCACAGCCTCTCGTCAGGCGATCTTACAAAGATCCGGTTGAAACTTTCACCAGTAATGTCATGGGAACTATAAACGTTTTTGAAGCAGCAAGGGAATGTGACACGTTGCGAGCCATAGTCAACGTCACGAGTGATAAGTGCTATGAGAACAGGGAATGGCCTCGGGGTTACAGGGAGATTGATCCAGTTGGCGGGTATGACCCCTACAGCACATCGAAAGGATGCGCTGAACTCATCACCAGTTGCTGGCGCAGTTCCTTCTTTAATACTAAAGATTATGGTATTGATCATAATACTCTTCTGGCGAGCGGACGGGCAGGGAATGTAATCGGTGGTGGAGATTGGGCAACTGATCGGCTTATTCCGGACATGATGCGTGCTATAAACCAGAATGAAAAGGTAAAGATCAGAAACCCGCTGGCCATTCGTCCATGGCAACATGTTCTGGAATCGCTGAGTGGGTATTTGCTCCTCGGACAAAAGCTACTGGAAGGCCGAAAAGAATTTGCCGAAGCATGGAACTTCGGACCATCTAAGGATGAAAATGCGACGGTGGGTGAGGTTGTCAGTCAGATTAAAGTAATCTGGCAGGAAATTGACTATGAAATAAACACGCTTCCGGATCAGCCATATGAGGCTGGTATTCTCAAACTTGACTGTTCGAAAGCTCGCACTAGATTAAAATGGAAACCTGTATGGGATAGAAAAACAGCAGTTGAGAAAACTATTCTATGGTATAGGGCATTTTATGAATCTAACCAGGTGCAAAGCCTTGGGGATATTAACAGTTATGTCGCAGATGCAAAAAGAGAATTTATTTCCTGGAGAGAAGTTTGAAATTTGTTGAAGTACCATTAGCAGGAGCTTATATTATTGAACTTGAACCGTTCCTGGATGAGAGAGGACACTTTGCACGGACCTTTTGCCAGAAAGAGCTTTCCAAAATCGGATTTGATAAACAGATCGTCCAGATCAACCATTCGTTAACTAAGCAAAATGGAACTGTCAGGGGGATGCATTATCAACTTCCGCCAGCCTGTGAAGTAAAACTTGTTCGATGCGTTCAAGGACAGATTTTTGATGTCTTTGTGGATCTCAGAGCTGATTCAACCACCTTTAAGCAATGGTATGGTGTGAAATTGTCGAAAGATAATATGCGTATGTCCTATATCCCAGAGGGATTTGCACACGGCTTCCAGGCTCTTACCGATAATGCCGAATTATTTTATCTCAGTTCCGCTTTTTACAACCCTGAATATGAGTATGGATTGAGATTTGATGATCCTGAGCTGGCGATTAAATGGCCATTGCCCGTGAGTACTATTTCTTCCAAAGATCAGAGTCACCCATTAATTGACAGTGTCTTTAAGGGAATCGAAATATGAGTTGTCGTTTCTGTGAGATAACGATGACAATCTGGACGTTAGAGATTTTGAAAGGTTGGAATATAACGGACATCTCACACAAGAGAGATCTGTCTAAAGAGGTTGGTATTGCATTGGGAATAGTATACCATATTTAAAACGGTGAAATTATGTTTCACCGTTTTTCATCATGAACTTTTTGATTTGTTGATAAACAAGCATTAATTGACGCATAGCAGGCTTACTATCACACTTAAAAATAAAATTAATATTGTCCAATATTTTTCGGTTGGATATAACACTCTTATACTCATCTATTGCCCCCTTTCGATAAAATGTACCGTTTATATCCCCACTTTTCTTTCGAAAACTTTCAAGTGATACTTCGTTCTTAATATTGTCAATATCAATATCATTTATACCAACAAAGGAAAACAGTTTATTTGCTTCATATGCAAAATCGGTTTTTAGTAAAGCAAAGTGGGAAACACGTATTCTCGGATCTTTATTAACATTAGTCCATACTTTTCTATACTCTAATTGTTCAATCACAAATTTGTATCCTATGCTCCAATAATAATCATCAAATCCTTTAAAACTTACATTTCTTCTATCTTTCAAATAGTAGTAATAAGATACGAGCTGGTCTCTTACTTCCCTCCAGATAATGAAAATCTTTATATTACTAACGCGAAGCAGCATATCTCTTAATTTCTCTGTACCATAGTGACCTTTTGCTATAAATAACTTATCAATTTTACTATATCCGGATAATATTTGTGCAACTTCTTTTACGTTATTTTGCCCTATTTCAGGATGTTCTTGATTTAAGTACTGAAAAGCGACTCCCTTACTAGTAAGGGCCTCAGTTATTATAGCCATTTGAAAATGTGATCCACTACGTTTTGGACTTGCAAAGAAATAAATCATTTATTTTACCCCCCCGATTATGCAGAGTATGTTTTTGTCAAACCAAAGTTAAAGTATTTTTATTACATTACTGAATTTACTTATGAATAATGTTAAAAGATAAGGAGGCTTTTAAATTAGATCCTGAGGTCGTGCCAGAGGAAGCGAAGAATCTCTAGTGTGAATACAATAATTATTTAAGGCGAATAAAGACAACTCCTTAGTTTCAAAGTGTTAAAATGGAATTTCCTATACCGCAAGTTAGTTCGTTATCGTGACAAAATCGTACAACTTAACCTTTACTGTCATTCCCGCAATCTGTTGAGCGGGAATCCGGAATTACCATTACAAGGACAACTAGATTCCCATTTTCCCGTCCGAGCGCCCGCCTGCCATTTGTCGGGCAGGGATTCATCCTGGCTGGCATGGAAATGACATAGGACAATATTAAGCTCCAGTACGTTAAATTATTTCAGGTTTTTATCACCAAAAATCCCCAGAAAAACATCTGTAATCAACAGTTTAATTTGTGATCTATTCAGAAAAAGTTTCTTTAAAGAATAGATAATTAATCTAAGCCTGTCCCTTATCGTACCTTTATAACCCAGTAATTCACGGATTATATATAAACGGCTTACCAGCAAGGGAAAAATGGTTGCCAGACCGGTTATTTTCATACTTTCTATTTGTCGTTTGTGTGTATCACAACTATAGATTTCATGTCGGTTCTTTCTTCTATAAAACTTAGCATCCCGGCATGAAACTATGTCTCCCCTTGTTGCCATCCGCATAATCATCAGAAAGTCTGGACCGATAATTCCCGGAAAAGGCAACACTTTTCTAAATTCTTCAGCAACATGAACACCAAAAAAAGAGTTACATCTTTGCATTTCTTTATACATGGAAAGCGCTCTACCAGCAGGTGTAGTTTCTAATCTGGTATCTATCTCTTCTCGTTCTTCTCTGATAACATTTCCATATATATCAATCCAGATTGTCATAGGGGCTACCAGTATTACACTATCATTTGTGGATAAAACCTCTACTGATTTTTCTATCATGTCCTTTGCCCATTTATCATGTCCCGCTGCCCCCATATAGTATTTGCCTGTCACATAATTCTGGATAAAGGACACATGATATAAACCACCTTTGTTTTCATTATGTCTTATTGGAATAATCCGCGAATCCCTATAACTGAATTCTTTTATTATCTCCCATGTCCCATCCGTCGAAGCATTGTCAATAGCGATGATTTCAATATTCTTATATGTTTGGCTGACCAGAGATTCTAAAGTCTCTTTGATAAATCGCACTTCGTTATAAACACACAATGCTATGCTGACCATAGTACCAGAATCGTTATTTAAGGCTTCACATTGTGATTTATCCTCATTAATAGTATGATCCGGTAGTTTATTATTATAACCAAGTGTTAACATTAGCTTTCCTGCTATCCTGTCAAAACCCTGAGTAGTCTCTTTATTCCATTCAACAACAGGAGGGAATTCAAGTTTTTTAGAAGCATTACATTTTTTTTTAAGCCATCCTCTGCTCGCTTTAAGACAGAGGAAATCCTCTAACATTTCTATCCAATACTTTGATTTTTCTTCATTTGCCGTCAAATCTTCCAGACGTACTATCATCCAGTTCTCCTTTGGCACATGTTCTAAACATTCCAACGCCTTTGAGTTTCTGAAGTTCCACATCCATGCCATCCTTTCTACAGGAGTCATGTTTGTCCATAATGGAAAGTATGGATCATCCCTACAAGGTGTCTTACTATAACCTGAATATTTATTCTCATTATGATAACCTCTGGTAATGCCGCTTCTCACAAAGTCACGGCCGTCTCTGACCCCCAGGACAATTTTGATATTGTTGTCAATTTCATACAAGGCATCTAAAAAAGACACATATGGATTGCTGGAATCTCTAAATGTCTTTATGTCTACACCCTTTAAGTGGTCTCTCATTATTTTTACACGTGTCGATAAATCCTTAAAAGGAGCCGTATCTAACGTTATATTTGTGGGAGGAAAGTGCCTGGCCAGTTCTTTGACATTATACTGGTGATTTGTATCGAACAACCTGGAGTAAAACTCTATTCCGGACCGTCCCGTCCCGGTAAAAATAATCATGCTTTTGTCCTCAAAACTTCAGCAGGTTTTCCCTATTCATTACAATCCTTGATACATTTTAGATATCCATCCGGTGCAGCGGTTATCAGCAATTTATTTTCAATATCATGGTCAATAACAAATCGGCCAGTTGACTCCAGGAATTTCCATACAGCCGTTTTAGGATTATTCCCCTTACCCCACGGACGATTAGAAGACAAATGATCTGGTATGTCTTCAACTACAGTATCAAAGACGACAAGGTAACTTCCCTTCGTTACGAAAGGAGAGTAAGTTTCTAATTCCTTCAACACATGATCATGCGTGTGATTTGAGTCAAGTGAAACCAATATAGTTCGGTTTTTCCCTGCAACCATCCTGACCTTTTCAAGAACGCTTTCAGAAACTGAAGAACCCTCGATCATGGATATTCGTTTAAACATAGGATGTGTTTCTATTGCGATACGGTTATGTTCTCTTATATCAATATCTATACCTAATATATTTCCTTTCCCAATTAGCTCTAGAATTGAAGCATAATATATAAGCGAACCTCCATGGGCAATTCCGGTTTCGATTACAAGATCCGGTTTGACTTTCCACAGTATCTCCTGCATTGCAATCATATCTTGAGGATACTGTATTATTGGCCGACCCATCCAGGCAAAATTATAGGAGTATTTGTTTATCATTGATTCAATAAAGAAACTTTGGGCTGCATCTATCAAGTTACTCTTTTTCTTATATTTACCTATTCTCTCTATTTTCTCCTGCTCAAAATCTTTATTTTGCATTAACCTTAATCCCCTTTTTATAAATCGTTAAGGATTACGTAACTAATTCTATTTCAATTTATTAGTTTTCATTCAACAAAACAATAACACTTCCACCAATAGTTTTTCACAAATCAGTTAATACCCTCTTATCTGATGTATTTGTTTTTTTAATTACATCAAGGACTTTAATTTGAAAAACTATTATTGCAGCAACATATTAAAAGTGATATTGGGATTGCAAGTTTTACAACTTTTCATTTACCACCCAGGGCTATCGACAATTTACGTGTGTCTCCCCAGAATGCCATAGGTTCATAATCTAAATAAGGATAATAACCCAGATTCAAGTTAACTTTTTTTCTTTTCTTTTCTATAATATTATTTATAAGGTTTATTATAGAAATGGGAGTACCGCTACAACAGTTGATAACTCCGGTAATTCTTTTTTGTAATGCAATATGAACAATATATTCAGCCACGGTTTCAACCGGCAAATAATCCCTCAACTGTTCCCCACCAGACATATTAAAAGAGGCCTCACCTGTATCCAAAGTTTTTTCCAATTGTGGTATTATAGAATCAGGATTTTGCCCTTTACCGTATAGGTAAAACAAACGTAACCACTTTAAGTCAAAATTAATCTTTGTTTGTAACTGTTCTAGAAATTTCCTCAGAGTATCTTTTGCTAATGCATAAGAAGTTACCGGTTTTGTCTCTAAATCCTCATTTAACGGTCCATTTTGCAGCCCATATTCGAGGCAGGTTCCTGTAACCACTATCTTTTTTAAACCATTTCTAATCATTGCGCTTGTAAATCTATAATTGCTAAACAGGTTTTCTTCTAAATGCTGTAATGCCTCATAATGCGGCAATCCCTCCCAGGCTAAGTGGAGCAATAAATCAGGTTTATGGAAATATTCGAAGTAATTGCTATTCGTCCCATTTAAGTCGTATGGGAGATATCTTACTTTAGAATACCACTCATAATCCTTTGCTTTTTTCTCATCTTTAGAGGTTGCTATCACCTCCAGACCTTGTCTAATCAGTTCAAGTACAACGTGATTGCCAATAAATCCTGTAGATCCTGTAACAAGTACTTTCATTTTATATTTAACTTCCTTAATACCAATTATCAAAAATGTAATTAATTTTAAAAAATATTAATTACAGGAATAACAGTAACAAACTGTCCACCCCAATTCTTGATATACTTGAGTTGACCGCTAATCTCTTCCTTCAAATTCCATGGAAGTATCATCACATAATCTGGTTTAGATTCTTTTATTCTATTTTCCTCAACTACCGGTATATGAGACCCGGGAAGGTATTTGCCTCGTTTATATGGAGAAGCGTCAACGACAAAAGGAATCAAATCCTTTTTAATCCCACAATAATTTAGCAAAGTATTCCCTTTCGCTACAAATCCATGCTTTCCTTTTTTTTCGTGGCTGGTATATTTATTATATCTTTAACCTTTGCAGGATGTTCGATTAAGACCGGTAATGGGACACGAACACCTTATTCAATGCCAAGCAAGCTAAAATCCATATTCTTCCAATATTTTGAGTAATCAATTATTCGTCTTTTCTGTTCTAATGACAATTGCGATCCTCTACCAATTATCCCTTTATTCATTTTTGTCTCTTTTAATGAAGCTTTGAAAATTGCTTTATTGATTTGCTCACTCATTTTAGGTTCTTCAATAAACGCAAGTATTTCATTAAGAGTTTTAAAAGTATTAGAAACCAGCTGCTCATATGTGACTACTAATATCTGGCCGGAATTTAACAAGTCAGATTTGAACCACCCATAAAAAAACTTGAAATACCATGGAACAATTATATCAATAACAAAATTTGTCCTCTGCTCATCAGTTAACAGGTCCCAGGATTCTTTATCCATGCATGTTCCTGGAAAGTTCATCTTTGTCTTGTCCAGGTTATCTTTAATACTAAGAACAGTATCATAAATATTTCGTAACTGGAGCACCACCTTTATATTTCCTTGACGAATAACTGAAGCAGTATTGCTATTATATCGGCAATGTTGGTGTGGAGAGAAAGTATTTACCGTATTTGCACCATGTATTATGATTTGCCGTGGATCAGCTTCCTGCTCCCGTGCCCCAAGCGATGGGACAAGTCGGACATTTTTCCATTGTAGACTATAATTCAGAAGCGTAGACAACCAGGTAGAACCGGACTTTGGCGCTGATATCAGCCAAAGATGTTTTCGTTTCTTTTGTATTAATTTAAATATAAACTCGTCAGTGTAGAGATGCTTCCAAAGCAATTTATTGAATATTTTATTAGAAATTACTCTCGTAAAGTTTATCATTCCTTGCTTAATATTCATACTATGAATATTAAGCATAAGGTGGACTGGTTTGTCAAGACCATTTTATGCTATTTTTTAGATGCATTAACCATTTACAATATAACACAAAAAGTGTAACGGAAGGAGCCCGTAGGGCGACTGGAGTTACACTTTTTGCAAATCCACAAACCTCTCA
>JABHIW010000072.1 GCA_018670825.1 Candidatus Scalindua sp.
CCAATGGCTATTGCCATTCCACCGAGAGACATGGTATTGATGGTTAAGCCTAAAAATTTAAGGATAATGATTGAAACTATTAGTGAAAGGGGAATAGCAACAATAGAAATAATGGTAGTTCGGAAGTTCATTAAGAACAGGAACATAATGATAACTACAAAGATAGAACCCTCTATCAGCGCTTTTTGAATATTACTTATAGACGCCTGAATAAAATCAGCCTGACGAAATATTTTGGTGTTGATTTTAATGTCAGAAGGCAGGGTCTTGGCAATCTCTATAATAGCATCATCAATTTTTTTTGTGAGTTCCAGTGTGTTGGTTCCCGGCTGTTTTGCTACGGTCATAATAATTGCCGGACTTGCTTTAAGTGAACCGTCTCCGATTTTAGGGATTGCTCCACCAATGTTAACCTCTGCAACATCCTCTATTTTTATCGGAACATTATTGACAACCTTGATTACGGTATTGCCTATTTCTTCCACTTGATTTGTTCTTCCAAGACCTCTTATGATATATTCATTACCAAATTCGTTCATGAAACCACCTGAAGCATTAAGATTACTTTCTTCACTTGCTTTCAGCAATTCGTTTAAAGAAATATTGTAATATTTCATTTTCTGAGGTGACGCAAGTATTTGGTATTGCTTGTATTTTCCGCCAATTACAATGACCTGCGACACACCTCCTGTTGCCAATAATCTTGGTCGAATATTCCAATCAGCAATTGTTCTTAAATCCATTGGGGTTGTGCTATCTGATGATAAACTAATAAGCATGATTTCACCCATAATGGATGATTGAGGAGCAAGGGTGGGGTTTCCAACGCCCAGCGGTAGCTTTTCGGCAATGGTTGTCAGTTTTTCACTAACTATTTGCCGTGCCTTAAAAATATCTGTTCCCCACTCAAACTCTATCCAGACAATTGATATTCCAGCCGCAGATGATGACCTTACCCGGCGTACATTGGTGGCGCCATTGACTGCCGTTTCAATCTGAAAAGTTACTAATTTTTCGGCTTCTTCCGGGGCCATTCCGTGCGCTTCGGTTAATACTACTACTGTTGGCGCAGTAAGGTCAGGAAATACATCAACTTCCATTCTAGAAGCCGTGTAAATACCTGCTATCAAAAGCAGCGCTGATGCCACTATAATCATTAGGCGATTATGTAAGGCGTACTGTATAATTTTATTTATCATGGTAGAAATTTTGGATTTTGGATTTTGGATTTTAAATGTTGAATTATTTTTGTTTTAGAACATTTCACATTTCATTTAAATTCATGCTTTCGATTGAGAGGTTTTAACAATTGCAGTGAGAATGTTAATGAGTTGTTCTATATCATTAAGATGGGAATTGAAATCAATATTCACAAGTTTGCTTTTCTCAAGCAATCTTATCCAGTATCTTGTTTCTCTTGCTTCTTTGGATACAATAGACATTTTTGCAGTAAAATCCTTTTTAGATATAGCAGCAGTTGATTCCTCAACATTAGCTCCAATGCTCGTTCCACTTCTGAGAATTTGTTTCGAAAGAATATATTCTTTCTGTTCAATCATTTTCTTATACAGTTCAATAATGCTTAAAGCGAAATCAAATGATTTATCAAGAATTACATTTTCCTTTTTCATTTTTATATTTCCTCTTTCATAATTTAAAATTCAAAATTTAACATTTCCTTAATGTTCGTGCCCATGAGCAGGCATTTTACCTGACATTGTTGCCAATTTTATTTGGTAGCCTCCTTTAATGACAACTCTTTCACCTTCCTCTATACCTGTTAATACTTGTACATTCATACCATCATTAGCGCCGATTTTTAATTCTCGCTTTTGGTATCCTTCGCCTGATGTTTGCACATAAGCAAAATAATTACCCTGTTCTTCTATAAGCGCTGAGTATGGTATTACTAACGCTTCTTTAATCACATTTGTCTTTAGAAAAACCTCTATGAATGAGCCGGGAATTATTTCGGCTTTATTGTCAATCTCAATGTTTACAGGAATATAATAAGCGTTATTGTCAGCGCTTTTTCCATATGAAATGAGATTGCCATTTAAGCTGTCAGTACTGTATATTTTACTGTCGTAAGCGGTTATGAAATTCGCTGATGAGATGTTATTTAGTTTTGAGAAATACTTTTGAGGCACTTCGGCTTTTAAAACGAGTTTTCGGTTTTGTGAAACGCTGGCGATGGACTGTCCGATTTCGACATACTCCCCTTCTCTTATCATCACACTTTTTAAATAACCTTGTATTGGCGACGTGATTTTGTGTCCACCAGCAGTATAGTTTTTCTCAATAGTGTTAAAAGTCGTTTGAGCATTTTTGTGTCGGAGTTGTGTTTCCTGAAAACATTTTTGTGAAATAATATTGTTTTTTACCAAGCCTTTAGCTCTTTCGAAATCTATTTTGCTTTTTTCATAGTTGTTTTTTGCTTCTTCATATTTCGTGTGTAAATTGCCTTCTGTTAAACCAGCTCCTGAAATTATAAATATAGTTTCGCCCGGCTTAACAGCAGAACCAATCAGTTTTTTATTGTTTCCGAATGTTATGATACCTTTGCTTTTTGCAGTTATGGTTGTCTCGTCTCCCTGTGCGGACAATATCTGTCCTGTGGTTTTGATTATTTCAGTAAAAGGCCCTCTTTTTACTTCCCTATTGGCGAAATCTATCTTCCATGCCTGTTCTTTTAAATAAACAATCTCTTCGCCGATTGCTTGTTCTTGTTGATTTTCCAGTGCAGATTTTGTGTCGGGATAAACAGTGATGCCTGATATTGTTATTTTGTCAGATAACTCCTTAGTCTGAATGTCAAAGACCAACTGATATGTGCCAGCGCTTTCAGGCTTCAGAGCCAACCTAAATATTCCTGGAGATGATAGTTTTTCGGCGTTATCAGTTAATTGTTTCTTGCTCCCGATTAGACTAACAGTTACAGAACCATCCGTAAATGCTTCGAACTTTTCTCCTAATTTGGTAAAATGTGCGGCGAATTTTGAGGTTTTTCCAACTATCAAAGGTTTAAACTCTACAAACAGTTCTGCTTTATCTGTGTAGAGTGTATAAGCAAGCGGCTCCAGCTCTATACCTGTATGTGTTTCTTCTCCGTGTAGATGTCCGTGTTCGGTATTAGCGTGTTCGTGGATATCATTATTGCAACTTGCTAATAAGCCGGCAACGATGATGATTGAAATAATTGCTTTATTCACCGTTAATAATTTTAAATTATCAAAAATTCGCTTACGTATGTACAAAAACTTAACGCTACAAATCTGATAAAGAATAGATGCTCTTATCATGTACATATCCTCGTGTAAAAAATGTTTTTAATTTTATAGTGATTTTCAATGATAAATATGAAATTATTTAATATCAGATATCTTAACTCCAACAAACTTTTCTATTTCCGTTATTGAAGAAAAAAGTTCGTTTAAAATCTTCAAATAAGAAATTCTTGTATTTGCCAATGTTCTCTGAGCATCCAGCACCTGAAGATAATCAAATTCACCTTGCCTATATCCCTGTCTTGCAATTTTTAAAGATTCTTCAGACTGTGGTATTATGGTATCAGTGAAGATACGGACCTGTTCACGGGTTGAGGTATATAAAGAGAATGCATTGCTCAACTGAAGTAGTAATTGATTTCTAACAACCTCTACATCATCTTTAGCCTTGTGGGATAACGCTCTGGCTTCAATAATCTTGCCCTGGTTCCTGTTGAAAATTGGTAAAGAAAACTCTATTCCTGCCTGAACAGTATTGATATCAGTTGTAGAGAGCCGCTTGTATCCTATAGTCGCGTTAATATCAGGGATAGCCATTCTCTTCGCCTCGGTAATTTTTATTACTGATAGATCGACAACTTTCTTTCGTGCTTTAAGTGCGGGATGGTTGTTTAAGAGCAACTCATTCAGGTTCTCCAGATTTAGTGACGGTGTATCAGCGGTAGAAATTGGAAGCAGATTATTCAAGTCAATATCTGACACGCCCATGACGGTTTGCAGCATTTTTGCTGTATTAAGATATTTTCTTTCAGCATTTTGCACTCTCATTTTAGCATTGGACAATTCAATTTCTGCTTTGAGAACATCAATCCTGGCAATATCTCCGATTTTAAATCTTTGGTTTGAAATAGACATTAGACTCTTAGCAATCTCTATGGTTTTTTTTGCAAATTTTAATTCTTCCTCTGTCGTAAGAACATTAAAGAAAGACTTTTTAACCTTTGCCGTAATATCAGCTATTGTTGTCTGAAGGTCCATTTCCATTACCTTCTTTTCTTTTCTTGCCGCTTTAACTCTCAGTTTCCTCTTTCCGCCAGTCTCCAGTTTCTGGGATAAGGCAACAGAGTTCTGACTCTGATCAAAACCTATATTATTAGTTGGAGTTTCCTGTGTGAAGAATTCAATCTCAGGATTTGGCAGCAGTCTTGCCTGTTTTATTCTTCCTTCATAAGTACCAATATTATGTTTTTTGGATTTTAATAAGGGATTATTGTTAAGGGCAATCCCTACAGCATCTTCCAGTGTTAGATAATCAGTTTTTGTATTTGATTCCTGTGCATAAGACAGCAACTGGGCCATATCAGAGCATATTGCAAAATAACATACTGATGGCATAAGTATGAATAGACATACTAATTTTTGCATGATCATCGTAATTACCTCTTGTTAATTATAAAAAAGTGTATATACCGGCTGTTTAGAAAGAGTGGGTTTACCGCTTCTGCTTGTGGTTTTCATTACAAATAGACATAATCCATGTACTGCAAAAATACCTTCAGTACAGAGTTTGAATGAATGGACAGATACCATCATTCAAATGAATTACGTAAGAATGGAATTCGAAAAAGCAGAGAATGGCAGAATGAGTTGCCTAAATCAAATATGATGATTTGAGTTGATACAGATTGTGAGTGCAGAAACTACGCTTGTTTGGATATTGCAGTATTCCTGAAAAACTGTTAGACAAATTAAAATAGTAATCAGGCAATTTATGAGTATGCAGATAAGTATTGAGGCTGGATAGTATAGTAGAATGATTAGATGAATTAACCACCACATAATCAAGATACAAGATTATGTCTGTGTCCTTATGGTCTGACCCTCCAGGACCGTGGTCCTTATCCGTGTGATGGACATGCACATTATCTTGATGAAAATGTGCATCAGATCCAAATAGCAGAGAACTGCCTAAAGTCGCGCTTGATATGCAAAACACGAACAATATCAGGATCACATTGCATCTCTTTTTGATTGTCTTTTTTAACATATTTATTGGGTGACAGTGATCTAAAAGTTAAAAACATGCAATATTTGAAAATAGCATAAGGAGGGATTTTGTCAATTAAAATAATTTAATCTATTTTTATTGATAATAAAGTAAATTTATTTTGTTTCAAAACTTATGTTAATTACTAAATCAATCATACAATTTGTACTGGCCAAGAAGTGCTTGACACAACATTACACAGCACTTTTGTCCCGAAAACAAAATCCAGGACTATTTGCAACTCTATCATTTAACAATCTTCTTAAAATAACAGTAAATAAACTTTTGTTCTTTATTCCAAGGTGTTATATGCACTTCACGAGCACTATTGACGAGCTCAAATGAATCTCCAAACTCGGTTTTAATTTTCTCCGGGCTGTATCGTTTGATTTCGAGATCGCTACATTTAGGAGGGCCATTAATGGCGAAAGCAGAAATGACAATATGGCCCCCGGGTTTTAAAGCCGCTTCCAACCGTCGCATGTACTTGGCTCTATCTTCTGCATCAGTAAGAAAATGAAAAACTGCACGATCATGCCAGACGTCATATTGGTCTGAAGATTCGAACGCTGTTACATCCGCCTCAACCCAACGTACGTTTTCAGCGCGCCTGCCCAGCCTCTCTTGAGCATAATGCATCGCTTTTGATGAAATATCGAGAACGGTTAAATCCTGAAATCCCTGATCTAATAATTTATCCACAAGGGCAGATGCGCCTCCTCCGACATCAATGATTTTCGCGGTATAGTCTATTCCTGTTGAAGCGATGAACTCTAGAGATACGGTAGGTTCAACTTGATACCAGCTGACTTCAACCGGTTTCTTTTGGTCATAAACATTTTCCCAATGATTCTTACAATCAAAACTCATCGCTTTGCCTCCCTTCTTTATAATGCTTGATCAAAATCATGATTTTCAATAGAACGTTTTAGGTAAGAAATCCCCTGGAATGTTACGATTTTATCGCCAGGCTTCACAATTTTATTCATCTCTTTCGTTATTGCATATATTTTGTGTAATTATGTAATCTGAGCTTTACCATGTTTTGCAAAGAAATTACTAATAGCCTCCTGCCTGGGTTGATTAAGGTGTTGTATCATAAATCAATTTGTAAGAGTAGCTATTAAGCAAGTCTTTGCTTTCCGATAGTAATATACAATGCTGGAAGTACGAACAAGGTTAGCAAAGTGCAAGTAGTTACACCACCAATTACAACTGTTGCAAGTGGTCGCTGAACTTCAGCTCCCACTCCGGTTGAAATAGCCATTGGTATAAAACCTGCCGCATCAGTGATCGCAGTTGCCATTACAGGAAGTAAACGTTGTTTGGCTGCTCCCTTAACCGCTTCATCTAAAACAAGGCCTTCCTTCCTTAACATTCTGATAGTGGATACCAAAATCTGACCGTTAAGAACGGCAATACCACTTAGGGCTATAAACCCAACAGCCGCGCTTACGCTGAAAGGCATACCTCGTCCCCATAGGGCAAAAACACCTCCTATAAATGCAAATGGAATACCTGTATAAATAATGAATACATCAATAAAGTTTTTCAGGCTAAAGTACAGCATTAAAAATATTAGTAAGAGCGCTATGGGCACAACAATCATAAAGCGCGTTCTGGAACGTTCAAGATGTTCAAACTGACCTCCCCACTCGATTACGTATCCTTCAGGTAGACTCAATTTGTTCTCAATACGAGTTCGTGCTTCCTGCACAAAAGAGGCTATATCCCTGTCCCTGACATTGCATTGTACCTTTATTAAACGACGTCCCCATTCCCGATTTATGGTTGAATAATCTTCCGTTTCTCTAACTTCAGCTAAAGTACGAAGCGGCAAAATTTGCCCTGATTCAGTGGGAATGAACGTGCTTGCCAGGGCCTCTACATCTATACGTTGTTTTTCGGGTAACCGGACTACAAGCGGAAATCTCCTCTGTCCTTCAAAGATATCTCCTACCTGGTGAACGCCAACTATCTTAACAATATTAAGCACGTCGCTTGCCGGGATACCGTATCTTGCAATCTGAGCCTGGTTTACAATTACTTGAAGGGTAGGTTGTCCGGTAATCTGTTCTCCGGAAACATCTGAAACACCGTTGACATCCTTGAGAATCTCCTGCACCCTATTGCTGAGACGGACCAGTTCTTCAAAGTTGTCCCCATAAATCTTAACACCCACGTCTGATCTGATGCCGCTAACCATCTCATTCAAACGCATTTCAATGGGTTGGGTAAAGATCATGTTTATGCCGGGCAAGTCTTCAAGTTCCTCTTCCATTTGTTTGATTAGATCAGCCTGAGTTCCTACACGTTTCCATTCGTCTCTGGGATTAAGTGTGATAAAGATGTCTGTAAGTTCTATACCCATTGGATCTGTGGCAACTTCAGCCGTTCCAACCCGGCTCCAAATATGTCTGATCTCGTCTGGAAAGAGTTCAAGGAGCAGTTTCTCTATACGGGAATTGTATGCTACTGCTTCCTCTATTGATACTCCGGCTAGACGTATAGTATTAATAGTGATTGCGCCTTCATTAAGTTTTGGTATAAATTCTCCTCCCAATCTGGTTCCGATAAAGGCAGTACCTATTAGTAAAATAAACACCGTACCAAATAATACGTATTTCCATCGGAGTATCATTGTAAGTACCGTTGTGTATCCTATTTTTAAGATGCATTCAATAAAACTTTCTTTTATTCTTATTTTTCTAGGTAAAAAATAATAAGACAATATGGGGGAGAGCAATATGGCAATTGACAGCGCCCCGGTCATAGCAAAGATAAATGTCCATGCCATTGGCCTGAACATCTTTCCTTCAATACCTTCCAGTGCCAGGATAGGGAGAAAGACAATTATGATAATACCCATGCCGAAAATAATGGGACGGATAACCTCTTTACCGGATTCAGATATGCTCTGCAGACGTTCCACATTTGTTAATGGTCTGCCAAAATGCCGTTGCCTCTCGTTTAATTTTCGCATATTTATTTCTGTCATTACCACAGATCCGTCAACAATAATACCAAAGTCAATAGCCCCCATGCTTAATAGACTTGCCGCTATAGAGAATTCATACATACCGAAAATAGCAAAAAGCATTGAAATTGGTATTGCGATTGCGACAAGTAAACCAACTCGAAAATTGCCCAATATCAGGAATAATACGAGAACTACAAGTATTGCTCCGTAAACCAAATTATGCTTTACTGTATTGATTACCTTAGATATAAGATCAGTGCGGTCGTAAACAATTTCCACCTTTACATCTTCTGGTAAGGATTTACGAACAATATTAAGACTCTTTTTTAACCCTTCAGTTACCTTTTTGCTATTTTCACCCATTAAGGCAAAACCAAGTCCTAAGACCACTTCTCCCTGACCATCGGCAGTTACTGCTCCTCGACGGATTTCGTGTCCTATTACCACATCAGCTATATCCTTGATAGAAACGGGAGCACCTTTGTGGGCCTTCAGCACTATGTTTTCTATCTGTTCAATCGTGCTGACCCTGCCCAGTCCATGCACAAGCAGAGATTGCCCTGCTGATACAACTCGTCCACCACCCACATTGTGATTATTTTGAGCAAGCGTTTCAAATACCTTGTTTAGCGTTAATTTGTATTTTACCAAAGACTCAGGAGAGACTATAACCTGGTATTGCCGTTCAAAACCGCCCCACGAATTAACTTCAGCCACCCCAGGCACCTTTCTGAGTTCGGGTTTTATAATCCAGTCATGAATGGTCCTGAGTTCGTCAAGCGTCCGATCAGGTTTCGAAGATCGTATACTATAATGGAAAACCTCTCCAAGGCCGGTTGAGATGGGGCCCAATTGCGGACGATCTATCTCTTCAGGCAGATCAACGCTTATAAGTCGTTCTATAATGAATTGACGAGCATCATAAATGTCAGTGTTGTCGTCAAATGTTGCAACAACCTGAGATAGGCCAAACTTTGATATAGAACGGACATTAATAAGACCTGAAAAACCGGATACGGATAGTTCAATTGGCAGTGTTATTTGCTGTTCAATTTCCGATGGATTAAGATTAGATGCAACGGTATTGATCTGAACCTGTACAGGAGTCGTGTCAGGGAATGCGTCTATAGGAGTGTGAATAACAGCACGAATGCTAATACCAATAAATACGGCAAATAGTATCAGGATAAACATCCTGTTTTTCAAAGAGAATTCTATAATTTTATTCATCCACACAACCTGCTCCCAGACGAGACTTGAGGAATTCTGATTTTAATGTAAAGCTCCCTGCCACTACAACCTTTTCATGAACCGATACTCCATCA
The DNA here is from genome assembly GCA_018670825.1 of Candidatus Scalindua sp. Classification (GTDB taxonomy): domain Bacteria; phylum Planctomycetota; class Brocadiia; order Brocadiales; family Scalinduaceae; genus Scalindua. The sequence continues at coordinate 9,580 of JABHIW010000072.1, forward strand.
AGAATCTCAATTTTATCACCGTTTCTACTACCAAGTACAATACTGCGTATTTCGTAGAGATCTTCCGATAGCTTGACAAACAGGAAAGACTTTTTATTGAATCGCTGTATGGACTCAACAGGTACGTACAACACTTTGTTAAATTGTTCGGATAAAAGCGAAACCTGTCCAAACAGTCCATGTCTTAAAAGTAATTTCTGGTTTTTTACCATTGCGCGAGCCTTTAACATCCGGCTTTCTTCTTCTATGTTAGAAGCCATCCAGATTAAGTCCCCACGCAGTTTGATTCCAGGAAGGCTATTAAAACTTGCTTCGACTATATTACCGACCTTGAAAGAAGATAACATGTGTTCAGGAATAGAAAGTTCAAGCCACATTGTTGATAGATCTGCCAGTGAAAAAAGGATATCACCCAGCCCAACAGCCTCACCAATAACGGCATTTCTTTCAATAATCGTTCCTGAAAATGGGGCGCGGAGGGGAATAATAGAAGAGCTTGATCGGATTTCGATAATTTCCTGAAGTTCCTCTTCTGTAAATCCGTAATTTAGAAGTTGTTGACGACTTGTATTCGTGGTGTTTGCAGCCACCTGGTGTTCTGTCAGCGATTGTTGATACTCACGTTGTGAAGATACCTTTTTTTCAAAAAGGCCTTTTTCCCGTTTATAAACCAACTCCTTTAGTGTTTGGTTTGCAATGGCCGTTAGATAATCGACCTTTGCACTTGCAATTTCAGATGAAACAATCTCGACAAGGACATCATCTTTAGACACATATGCACCCACATTTACAAGGGCCCTGCGAATGACTCCTGATGTTAAAGGCGTTATACGGGCAAGATTATTCATATTGTAGGTGACCTGACACAAAACACTATGAGTGGCAGTAGGTTCATCTTCATCCGGTGCAATAGTAATCACACCTGCTTTTACCGCGGATTCCAGCGATTTCAGTCTCACCTTTAAGCCTTCGCCAGGTATAAGTGAGGCTGCTAATTCCGGGTGACATATCCCACATTCTTGCTCAGGCACCCTATGTTCTTCACAATAAAGTTCTACTGATGGTACTTCGCTGTTATTTGGTTTTAACTCAGGATGGCAAATATAACATTCGTCTTCATAAACACCATGTTCATTACACCACAAACGATTTAAATCTTGACTAAGCTCTTCTGATTTCTTGACCGACTCAGGGTTGCAAATAGAACATTCATCCTCATAAATATTATGTTCATTGCACCACAATCTATTTGGGTTTCGGAAAACATTTTCCGTTTGCTTATTATGAACATCATTTGCGTAACAGTTCATATATTTAATCTGGATTAAAAGCAATGCCACTAAAATAATTCCTGACAAACAAAATACCCGGTTTTTCATACGTTGTTTATTTTTCATTTATTAATACCTATATGAATAAATTTTAAATATGCAGATTGATTAGACTTTGAAGGTGTACAGAATAAATAAATGTAGACTATCTTTATAGAAAATTATGACAACGCCTTAGGCGATGCACTTTGAAGAGAAATTTTTCTCTATAAGTGGTGCGCCACTTTAAGATTGTCAACCTTTACACGTTCTATAATTTCCTGGAGAGTAACATCATAACGCAGCAAGCTTTCAGGTTGGACAACGACATGGTATTGCCTTTCATATCTAACTCTTTCGGAAAAGTGTATTCAGGTTTTCTCTTTTAACATATTTCTTTCTTTCTTTCTTTCAAACCATCCGTAAAGCGTCGGTAGCACGATCAGGGTGAGAAGCGTTGATGATATCAAACCTCCGACCACCACAGTTGCCAACGGTTTTTGGATTTCTGAACCTGTCCCATGACTGAGCAGTATCGGGATCAACCCTAACGCTGTGGTTAATGCGGTCATAAGCACCGGACGAAGTCGGTCTTCAGCACCTTTCAGTATAGCTTCATGTAAACCCAATCCCTCCTGCCTCAGTTGGTTAAGGTACTGTATCATAATTATTCCATTTTCCACTGCTATACCAAAAAGTGCGATAAAGCCTACTGAAGCCGGTACGCTGAGATTCTCCCCCGCTATCCACATAGCGGGGAATCCACCAATTACGGCGAATGGTATGTTCATGATTATCAGTGCAGAATTTTTCAGCGAATTAAAACTGCTAAATAAGAGAAGGAAGATGATGAGTATCGTTAAAGGTACTATAATCGTGAGCCTTTTATTGGCACGTTGTTGCAGTTCAAATTGCCCACCCCATGAAATAAAATAGCCGGGAGGCAAATCTACGGTCTTTTCAATCTTTTCCTTTGCCTCAGAAACAAATCCCCCTATGTCTCTGCCTAAAAGATTGCATTCAACTGCAACCCTTCGTTTACTATGTTCTCTGCTTATCTGGGCGGGACCTTCTTCAATTGTAATGCTGGCAAGTTGACCTAAGGGGACCCGTTCACCCGCTGGTGCATTGATGAGAATGTTTTTTACGCTATTAATATCGTTTCTACTTTCGTGTGAATACCTGACTATTAAATCAAAGCGTTTTTGCCCCTCTAATACCTGAGTGGCAACCTTTCCTCCAATAGCCGTTTCAATAACATCCTGAACGTCAGAGATGTTAATTCCGTACCGGGAGATTGATTCCCGGTTAATCTCTATTTGCAGTACCGGTAGACCTGCCACCTGCTCCACCTTAGGTTCTACAACACCATCTATCCTGGATATAACCCCTTTTATCTCTTCCGCCTTCTTCTTAAGGATTGACATATCTTCGCCAAAGACTTTTATTGCAATGTCTGATCTCACACCGGATATGAGTTCACTTACTCTTAATTCGATTGGCTGTGAAAAGCCGTACGCGATGCCAGGAATCATATTCAATTCTTCATTCATTTTTTCTATTAATTCATCCTTATTATTAACAGTCCAATCTCTTCTTGGCTTCAATATTACATAAATATCACTTATTTCCGGCCCCATCGGGTCAGTTGCGATCTCAGCCCTACCAGTCTTGGACACAACTGTTTCAACCTCAGGAAAACTCATAATGGTTTTTTCTATTGCCTTACATGTTTCTATGGAACTTGTTAAAGATATACTGGGAAGTCTAATGGCCTGAACCGCTATCGCCCCCTCATCCAACTGAGGCATAAACTCGGAACCCAATCTGGACATAATACCAAAACTTATGGCAAGAAGAACAACCGCTGTAATTACGGTAATTCGATTATGGTGTAACGCCTTTTCGAGCAGGGAAAGATAGGGTTTTCTGACCAAATGGATGATAAAATTTTCTTTTTCCTGCGCCTTAACTTTTAACATTAAACTGCATAAAGTTGGCGCGAGTGTCAGGGATAAAACAAGAGAGCCCAACATCGCAAAACTTATGGTAAAGGCAAGTGGCTTAAACATCTTACCTTCTATACCATGGAGTGTAAAAAGGGGAAGAAATACCACAATTATGATGAAAATGGCAAAGACAATAGGCCGAGCAACCTCTTTAGCAGATATTAAGGTAATTTCTACAATATTTTTGTTCCGATTACTACTTTCAGATAAATGTCGATAAATATTTTCTACCATCACGATAGAACTATCCGCCATCATACCAATCCCAATGGCCAGGCCACCGAGTGACATCAAATTAGCCGATATTCCCTGTGCCTTCATTAGGATAAACGCTATTAAGGCCGCAAGCGGTATGTTAATCGCTACAATAAAAGCGCTTCTCAAATTTCCAAGAAAGCCAAACAGGACTAAAACGACCAGCCCACCGCCAACTATCAAAGAGGTTGTTACCGTCTTTATACATTTATGAATGAGTTCCGATCTGTCGTAAAAGGGTTTTATCGTTACGCCTTCCGGTAATGACAGCTTTATGTCTTCTATCTTTTTCTTTACATGGTTTACAACGTCTCTGGCATTTGCGCCCATAAGCGTCATGACTATACCGGTAACGACCTCTCCTTCTCCATCCTTTGTTACCGCACCATACCGGACTTCAGGGCCAATCACTACCTTTGCAACGTCTTTGATATGAACCGGTGTTCCATCACGAGCTTTGAGTATAATATTTTCTACATCTTTAATTGAAGAGATAAGACCTATCCCACGGACTATGTATCGTTCTGAAGCGTGCTCTATATAAGCGCCTCCAACATTCGCATTGTTCTCTTCCAGTGCTGTAAAAATATTTTTTAGTGATAAATCATGGGCAACCAATCTATCCGGATCAACCAACACTTGATATTGTTTCGTGAAGCCGCCAAAGCTATTTACCTCAGTCACACCGGGAATGGTCAGCAACTGATATCTGATATTCCAATCCTGAATAGTTCTGAGTTCCAGAGGACTATAGTCATCTCCTTCAACTGCATATTGGTATATTTCACCCAGTCCTGTGCTGATAGGACCCATAACAGGAGTGCCGATTCCCTTTGGTATTTGCGCTTGTGCCACCTGTAAACGTTCCATTACCAGTCTACGCGCAAAGTAAATATCCACCCGATCTTTGAATACCACAGTAACCTGAGATAGGGCGGTCTTGGATAAAGACCTTATTTCATCAATATCAGGCAAACCCATCATGGATGCTTCAATGGGGAAAGTAATGAGTTTTTCCACCTCGACAGCACCCATCCCGGGAGCGTCTGTGTTAATCTGTACCTGAATGTTCGTAACATCCGGCACAGCATCAACAGGAAGGCGCATGGTCATATAAACTCCTGCTCCAATGAGTAGAACAGTAAGTGCTATTACCAGAAACCGGAACCTCATCGAAAAATCAACAATTCGTTCAATCAATGTGCATGCCCTTCCCCAAGGGTGTCCTGCAGTAGTTCAGACTTTAGATAGAATGCTCCCTCAGTGACAACTATTTCTCCTTCCTTAACCCCTTCTAATATCTCGATATCAGGCCCAAATTCTCTTCCTGTTTTTACGGTACAACTTTCAAATAAACCATTTTCTTTCTCAACAAAAACCACGTTTTTGTCTTCCAGCCTTTGAAGTGCGGATAAAGGGACGGTAAAAATTTTCTCCGGTTCACCAGCGACAATCTTCGCGGTGACAAACATACCGGGTTTCAACATTCTTTTACTGTTATCTATTTCAACCCTCACGTTAACAGTCCTTGTCGCCTCCTCTACCACATGACTTATATAAGAAATCTTCCCAATAAATTTATCATCAGGAAAAGCAGATACATATACCTCAACTTCCTGATCCAATTTTATTCTTGAGAGATCTTTCTCATATATATCCAGGATAATCCAGAGAACTCCCAGATTTGCAATGGTAAAAAGTGTATTTTCAGGACCAGTCATTTCACCCAGTGTAATGTGTTTTTCAATAACGGTCCCATTATAAGGAGACAGGAGAGGAAAATGCTCGAAGGAGTGCAATTGAGAAGTAGTTCTATGGATCTCATCTTCTGAAAGACCCAGGAGATGTAACTTGTTTTCTGCCGCCTCAAATTCAGCTTTTGCCATAAAATATTCACCTTTAGAGTTAAACATCTCCTTCTCTGAAGAAATCTTTTTTTCCCACAAACCTTTTTCTCTCTCATAATTTGCCTGTGTAATTTCAACCTTAGTCTTTGCTCTAAGATAAACTGATCGTGCCTCACCGAGTTCTATGCTGTCGAAGAGTGCCAATTTCTGTCCCCTTACAACCTCATCTCCAAAATCTGCAAAGATCTCGTCAACTTTTCCTTTTACTCTCGGGCTGATATGAAATAGTTTATTTGCATTAAACTGAATCTCTGCAGTAGCATTTATACGTTGACGAACAACCTTCCTTTTGAGCACCTGCGTCTTAAGGCCTATGAGATCAAGACGCTCTTTATCTATTGCAATCTCAGGGGGTTCTTCATGATCACTATTGCTGCGTTCATGCTCCTCTACATGGCCCTCAATATGATTCGCTTCTGTTGTCGGTTTTTTGCATGAAGCCTGAAAAAATAACAACAATATTACAATTATAATTCTCAACAATCGCATATTCACTTAAATCCTTCCCTGACTAATTTAAAATCTTCAGTTGCACACCCGAAGCAGCTTCAAGATTTACAATAGCGTTATTATAACTTAGCAATGCTTCTAAATAGGTAGTTTGAGTCTCAATGAGATCACTTTGCATCATAAGGAAACCGACAAAATTAATCTTACCTTCTTTGTATGAAATTTCATTAAGCTTCAGGTTTTCATTAACCTGTGGCATAATATCATCTGTATAAATAGCAATACCCTGTTTTGCCGCTGTGAAGGTGCGATACGCGGTCGCCACATCATTTTGTATCTGTAGCCGTTTGTTGCTGATATTAATACTTGCCGTGCTTTTTGAAGTACGTGCCTTTTTAAGTTCAGGCTGTTTCCTGTCCCAAACCGGTATGGATATAGATACAAATCCACCGACGATATCATCTGTCCTTTCTTCTCTACTGAAGAATCCGGAAAGGGTTGGGTTTGGGAAAATCTCCGCTTTGCGCAATGAAATTTCTTTTGACGCTCTCTCTTTTTCAAGCTCTGCCGCCTTCAGGTCAGGCCTTGTTTTATAGGCGGAAGCAAGAATATCATCTATGCTGATTTTCAACTCTTCATAAGAAAGTTTCCCATCGATAGTTAACGCTTCATCTCTTGGTTTACCCAGAATAAGTTTCATATCCAGAAGACTGTTTTCATAGTTATTATTTGCAACCAGAAGTTGTTGCCTTGCCACTCCATACTTTATTTTCATCGAGTTGAGCTCTAAAGCGGATATTGCTCCCGCTTTGTATCGTTCCACGGATGCACTATGAATTCTTTCAAATATGTTTTCAGCATATTCACGAAGTTTAACAATTTCCAGGAAAGTCAAAACCTCATAGAAATTAGTCTTGACCTTCGCAATAACATTTCTCTCTAAATCAGAAATTTCAAATTTTACTCTTTCAATCAATTTATTGGATACATTTATTCGTTTTCGTCTCTGACCAAAAACCTGAAATTCCTGAGACAATCTAACCATATAATCAGTAGTTCTTGCCCCATCGGGACCATCTCTTTCCCCAACCTTACTAATTACTTTCGGGTTTGAAGGTAAAAGGAAAGACGCCTTAATACGATCTGCCTCCGCGGTCCCTAATCTATTTCTTGCTGCCGAGAGTTGCAGGTTGCTTTCATACGCTATCGTAATACAATCTTTGAGATTGACCGTTTTAGCCTTAGTCTCTTCCCGCTGGGTCGGATCAGAAACCTGGGCAAGTGACACATTTGAAGTCAAAAAGATTGCAGAAACGATAAATGTTATAACAGTTACAGATTTAATATGAGATACAGGATAGATCATTTATTACCTCGTGTTAAAATTGCATTCTGAAGATCCGGGTACGATTCTCAAAAATACGGATTATCTCTGGATACTTAATTTTTCTACAAAACCTGAATTAAATTACTCACCATTACCTGAACTATAAATTAGTTTACTTTTTACGTAAATAAGGTGCAACCGTATAAGTAATCATAGCTCTCCAGACGAACACTTTTTCGTAAGTCCAGGAAGAGTACTTTAAATAAGAATGGGATTAAAGAGTTGATTGTGGAGGACGAAAGAGAGTTTTTGCAAAGAGTTCCTTGTAAGGAACGTCTTCGGCCATTGAAAAAGCTTGAGGAGGATTGTCAAAATGGAAATTAATACCTGTTAATTGATTGGTAAAAAAATGTGAAATGACGCAACAAACAGCACAGTGGTGAAAAGGTTCATCGGGAAGAACGGGGCAGTTATGCTCATCGCAAGAGTTCGTTCCTTCTGTAGAAACAGAATCTATTTCTCCATTATTGTAAATATCTTCCTGAGAAAAAACAACCTCCGGAAAGATTGAAAAAAACAGAACCAATATCAAACAAGCCTTTAGCATACGAATATGACCATCTTTCATTTTCATAAACATTTCAAGTAAATTATACTTTGAATTACTCAATGTCAAGACCATTTATTATCTGCTCCGGATTATGGCAGACGAGAGCCCTGGCCTCTTCTTCTCCTACAATGCGGGAAGCGCATTTTACCGCTTCAGACAAAATCGGTGGCCTGCCCTTAAGCGAGTGTGTGTCGGAAGCAATAAAATGCACCAGTCTATTTTTTAAAAGCCACTCGGCACATTTCCTTTCCTTGGGATTTGCCCTTTTTGTCAAGCCATGCGCGTTGATCTGAACACGAGCGCCAATATTAACCAATTGTTCCAAAAGTTCAGGACTCTTTTGAAATGCCGATATCCTTTCCGCATGAGCAAGGATTGGAACAATACCATTGACCTTGAGATTAAATATGAATTTGTCAGTCCCGGGAGGTATGAAGACAAAGGGGAGTTCAAAAAGGATAAATTTACCACCATTATTTATGGTGAGTGTCTTCCCCTCTTTTATACTCTCTACCAGCCCTTCGTGTATGTGTATCTCTGCTCCAGGAAGTATTTCCACTCCTACTTCATTCTCTTTCAGTTTTAGATTAAGATCTTCAACTGTTTTCAGTATTTCATCGCTTTCTGCCTCATATACACCATCCCTTGAATGAGGTGTTGCCACAATTGTCTTGATCCCATCATTTGCGGCCACTTTGCAAATTTCAATCGATTCTTCGATTGTATCAGGTCCATCATCTACAGCAGGTAGTATATGCGCATGTATATCTATCAAATTTGATCCAATTTTATAATTTCTATAAATGCCTGAATTACTGTCTGTTATGTCGCTATCGCATTACTACTTAATGACTTATGTTTGAATTTTATTCTGGTGTCTCCTGTAGTGTCCGGCTGATTACGGCTGGTGTTACTACATTTCTACTACATTCTGACTACAGTGAAAATTCGATAAAACTCATTAGTAAATTACTTTTACAAAAAGTGGGAAGTATAAGCTCGAACTTATACCTCCCTAGACATTATTCAAATCTTGGTATGGAAAAGAACAATACATTTATTTTAGTTCATCATTCACAGATTACAAACGAAAAAACCTGTGACATCGAGGACGCCCGCGCGCCCGCAGATGGAATCAGGTTTTTTTTGGCACGTTATTTCTATGACTTGATACTAAGAAACAAC
>JABHIW010000118.1 GCA_018670825.1 Candidatus Scalindua sp.
ACGTCTCACGCTGTTAACACTGCTATCTCAGAACTGGTTAAAGGTATCAAAGAACGATTTATAACAATGACAGTGGATAATGGTAAAGAGTTTGCGGGTCATAAAGAAATAGCGTCAAGATTAAACGTTGACGTTTACTTTGCTCATCCGTAACATTCATGGGAGAGAGGGTTGAATGAAAATACTAATGGGCTTTTAAGGCAATATTATCCAAAGAAGACTGATCTTCGCAAAATTTCGATTGAGCATGTGCTGCACGTGCAGCACTTGCTCAACAACAGACCCAGAAAGTCATTAAGCTTTTTGGCTCCTGATGAAGTATTTAATTCTAGATCCTATAAAACCAATTGTTGCACTTATTAGTTGAAGTTACGTAATCATTTGTCCGAAATGATGATTGCTATAGTTTTTAATGGTATTCAGTAGCGTCCGGTTAGGTTTATGCAAGTACAGCCTTTTTATACCCGAACCGTCTGCAGAGATGTAGGGTGAGGCTTTAGCCTTGCCCTTAATGTACGAAAGCAAACCTAAAGGATTGCCCTACGTGTTACATGCATAAATCAACTGAACGATACTGAATGGTACTATATTATTTACTGTTACTTTATTCGAAAAATTATTTTAATGTTTCTTGGAGTATGATAGTTTGCTTGGTATGTTAAATCAAGAATGAATAAATTTCTAACGCTGATATGTATAGATAAAAATAGAAAAGTGTAATAAATCAGTGGATTCCTCAAGCCCTGGTTATACCAGTAGTCAATAACTACCAAAATCAGGTTTTATACTATAGTCATCCTCTTTCTTGACACATTATTACAAAAGTGATAGTATCATCAAACTTATCAGAAAATGAAGGCGTATTATAATGAATGAACAGATAGCAAAGGTATTACTTGAGAAAAGGGCGGTTACCTTAAATGCGAAGGATCCGTTTACCTATGTCTCAGGTATCAGAAGTCCTATTTATTGCGATAACAGACAGATGATTGCGTATCCTGAAGAAAGAGAGCAGATTATTGATGCCTTTATCAATAAATCTCAGGACTATGAATTCGATATTGTTGCGGGGACTTCAACTGCGGGGATACCGTGGGCATCATGGATAAGTGATAAATTAAATAAACCAATGGCCTATATCAGAGGTGCAAAAAAAGGGCATGGTGCGGGTAATCAGATTGAAGGTGCAAATGTAAATGGGGAAAAGGTACTTATTGTTGAGGACCTTATCAGCACCGGAGGAAGCAGCTTCAGTGCGGTAGAAGCGGTACGGGAGGCAGGGGGAAGTTGTGTGGCCGTAGTCGCAATTTTTACCTATGATTTTAAGAAAGCCGGACAGGTTTTTAAAAAGGGGGGTTGTAAACTGTTAACGATTACTAATTTCTCTACCCTGGTAAATGTAGCAAAAAATGATGGGATTTTAACTGACAGGGAATTGTCTCTTGTGCTTAGTTGGAATAAAGATCCTCAAAATTGGGGGCCGAAACATGGATTCCCTAATGCGGACAAAGGATAATTTATGAGTTATGTTCATGATTTAAGGGAACGGGCAATAAAGGTAAATAGTATTGTCTGTATGGGTATAGACCCGGTAATTGAAAAGATCCCAATCCAGGGTAACATGCGTCAGGTTATTGAAGAGTTCTATCTTGCTATTCTGAAGGAGATGGATAAAAGGCATTTGTATCCGGCCGTAGTTAAACCGAATATCGCGTATTTTGAACAATATGGCTTTGACGGGTTACAGGCGTTAAAGACAATTATTTCTCAATATAAATCATCAGGCATTCCAATACTTCTCGATGCAAAACGTGGCGATATAGGAAGGACATCAATGGCCTACGCGAAATCGACATTTGAATTCTGGAATTCAGATGCCGTGACCATTGCTCCCTATATGGGCAGTGATTCTGTTGGACCGTTTATTGAATGGTGTGAAAAGGGAAAAGGTGTGTATATTCTATGCCGGACTTCAAACAAGGGGGCTGTAGATTTGCAGGACCTTAAAGTTGATGGTGTGTCGGTATACATGAAGCTTGCGGAAAATATTATAGAGTGGTACAAGCCCGGTGTGGGTGCTGTTGTGGGAGCAATCTATCTTCAAGAGCTAGAGGAGATCAGCAAATTCTTTGTAGAGTCAAAAAAAGAAATTCCGCTACTGATACCGGGTGTGGGTTCACAGGGGGGGGGTGCCGGAGAGGTTGTTGACGTCTTGAAAAAGACAAAAAACGATATTCTCATTCACAGAATAAACAGTTCAAGTGGGATCAATTACGCGTACATGAAATCGGATACATCTGATTACTCAAAGGCGGCGGTTGATGCCCTGGATACTCTGAATAAGGAAATAGGGCCGTTGGCCTAAGAGTAAGTTATGTTTTGTAGATCGGGTATGGAAACCCGATCTACAGAGAAGCCGTTATGTTTTGTAGGTCGGGTTTCTATACCCGACGTAATCTGAGTGGCCATTATTGGGTTACTTTATTTACTATCGCCTGTACCAGTCCGGGGATAGTATATTCTTCAGCCTTTATTGAGATGTCGATATCCATCTCTTCCGCGGACTCATTAGTTATAGGCCCTATACTTGCAAACTGAACATTGTTTTTGAATGCAGATAAATTGTCCTCACCAATGATCTTGACAAAGTTTTTCACGGTGGAAGCGCTGGTGAATGTGACAATGTCAACTTCTCCATCTTTGAGTTTATCCAGAACTATATTGTCTCCATCAGTTGCAAGCACTGTTTTATAGGCAACGATATCTGAAACCTCCGCTCCCAGTTTTCTCAGTTCTTCAGGGACGTAGCTTCGCGCAATATCAGTGCGAGGCATCAGAAAACGTTTTCCCTTGAGTTCTTCAACTTTTTTGAGTGCTTCTACTACACTTTCGGCAACATACTTAGGCGGCTGACAATCAATTGAGACATGAAATCCCTTTATCCTCTCTGTTGTTGATGGGCCGATGGAACATATCTTTACTCCTTTAAGATCCCTGACGTCACGTCCCAATTCAAATATCCTGTTGAAAAATGCATCTACGCCATTAACGCTAGTGAAAATAAGCCAGTCAGTGGACTCTAAGCTATCCAGCTCTCTATCGAGGGGGCCGAAATCGTCGGGACTAGTTATATTTATTGTCGGGTACTCCAGAACGTTGGCGCCAAGTTCAATGAGTTGTTCTGAGAACTCACTTGCCTGGTCTCTGGAACGGGTTACTATTATTGTCTTGCCGAAAAGAGGTCTTGATTCGAACCAGTTGAGCTGGTCTCTAAGGTTTACCACTTCTCCTACAATTGTGATAGCAGGCGGCTTGATATCTTTTGCCACTTCCACGATATTTGACAATGTACCGGTTACGGTCTGTTGATGAGTAGTGGTTCCCCACCTTATAACGGCAACAGGAGTATCCTTGGAACGGCCATGTTTTACAAGCTGATTGACTATATTGGGAAGGTTCTTTATTCCCATATAGAATGTCAATGTGCCTAAACCTGTGCTTAATTTCTCCCAGTCGACATCACTTTGATCTTTTGTCGGATCTTCGTGTCCGGTGATGAGACCAAAGGTGGATGTGCAGGTACGATGTGTTACCGGTATACCGGCATAATTAGGTGAAGCTATAGCTGCCGTTATGCCAGGGACAACTTCAAAAAGTATATTGTTTTCTCTTAAAACAATCGCCTCTTCTCCCCCTCTGCCAAATACATATGGGTCACCGCCTTTCAGCCGGGTAACAATCTTGTTTTCATTAGCTTTGTCTACAAGCAGTTGATTAATGTCATCCTGTTCCATGGTGTGCTGGTTACCTTTTTTCCCAACATAGATCAGTTCGACGTCTTTTCTGGCGTTTCTTAACAGGACTGAGTTAACGAGATAGTCGTAAACAATAACATCTGCTTTTTTAATACACTCAAGGCCCTTTACAGTAATCAGCCCAGGATCACCGGGACCGGATCCTACTAGATAAACAATTTTATTTTTCATAGTTTTTTACCATTTCTTCGTTTCAAGTTATATTTCGTGTAAAATTAAGATCAAACTTAATTGTAGTTTAATCTTTGGATTGCTTCTTTTGCATATTCCTCTATATCTTTATTAGCCTGAAGCGCTTTCTCTAATGCCTTTATAGAGGTGTCTATATTATCTTTTTCTGTCACAGCAATTTCAAGCTTGGCGATATACCGTTTGATACGACGGAAACTCCATATCTCTCTGGGTTTCTTATAGCAACATTCCCTCTCTTTGGAAATTTCGATTTGCATCATTTCTTTTTCTGAATTGGAAATCTGATATTCTAAAATCTGTAACCGTTCATTTAATAATGCTATCTCATTATTAATCTTTTCATCTTTATTGTTATAGTCATCAACTGTATGTTCAAGTGTGGTGATTGTCCTATCGTCTCCTATCCTGCCGAGTGCCCAGGCTGCCATCTTTCTTACTTCCTGATTACTATCGGAAAGTGCCCATGTTAGAGGTAAAACTGCTTTTTTATTTCCGATCCATCCCAGTACCATTGCAGCTCTTTTGCGGCCGTATGAGCTGACCTCTTTAAGTGCTGATATCAGGTAGGGAACTGCGGGATCTCCAATATCTATAAGCACCCAGCTGACTCTTCTACGGGTACTTGTTCCACTAGCGCCTAATGAAGAGACAAGGGCTTCTATTCCACCCATTCCTATTTTTGATAATGCCCATGCTGCTCTATCACGTGCCCATGAAGCGTCGTCTCCTGCATCAGTGTTTAAGAGTTTTTTGAGCTCATAAACGGCCCTGTTGTCGCCTATTTTTCCAAGGGCTCCGGCACATCCGCCTTTGACCAGCCATTTTTTATCAGTTTTCATTGCTCTAATAAGGGTAAAAACAGAATCGGTGTCATCAATACTGCCCAGGGCTCTTGCTGCATCAAATCTGACATAATGGTCATTATCATTTAATAATATTTTATTTAAAACAGGAACTGCCTGTTTATCTCCGATCATTTTTAGTGCCAGAATAATTTCTCTCTTCAGGTCTGATTCTGCCGTTTCTAAGCGTTTTATAAGTGGTCCGACTGCACTTTTATTTTTGATAAGACCCAATGTCCACACGATATTCTTTTGAACCAGAGCGGCACGAAGCAGCTTTTCTTTCGTATCTTTTTTTTTAAAGAGAAAAGGGATATTAACATTAGGAATGAATCGATTAAGAGGTTTCTTGTAATCCAGGCGTTCGACTAGTGGGGGAACAGCTGCTCCCGCCGGCAAAGTACTAAACACCAATGCCGCTAATCTTGACTCATCAGGAGATCCATAGGTAATTGCATCAATCAATGCACCTATTTGTGCTGTGTTTCCAGCTATATTCGATGTTATTCTCTTTCTTTGTTCTCTTTTCTCAGGCTTATTTATAGTCCTGAAATGCATAAGATCAATTGCGACACTTGGATAGTCTGTCAGAATGAAATCAACACCTTTAAACATTTTTTCCTTCATTTTTTCTCTATCATCTATACCAAATAGCCTGGTCCCCACGTGGTTACCTCTTTCGTGGATAATATTTGTTGAATCAAATGAGGTTTCATCAGGCGATAAAAAGACCATCTGTGCTCCCTTAATATCTATGTCCTTATTGCGAAGGGTTTCTAATCTGCCACTGAAATAAATGTTATTTATCATATCAAATTCTTCAATAAGAGACAGCGTTTTATGCTCAATACCGTGTTCTTTAACATTAATAATGAGTCTCAGCTTTCTTTCTTTAGCGAATTGTAAGGCTTCTGATAGAAGAGGTACTTTTTCACCGGCAAACTCTTCACTCTTCCAGGAGCCGGCGTCATACAATTTGATCTCCTCGTATGACAATTTGTTGACGTAACCTTTTCCATTCGTTGTTCGATCAATTGTGTCATCGTGCATTAAAATCAATTTGCCATCTATTGTTTTTCTTACATCTACTTCCAATCCCCTTATACCAATATCGGCTGTTTTTTCAAATGCAACTAAAGTGTTTTCCGGTGTATCTTCCAGTGAGCCGTGCCGTGCTATTATCATAATTTCATGAGATAATTCTACTGGAAAAGCAGCTCGTATAAGTACTATAAAAATTAGTATAGTTATGGTGATTATGCAAGGTAATTTATTACTAACCTTCATTGCTTTTGCTCTTAGTAGATCTTCCAGTGTGGTCTTCCTTCCCAGTGTACTCTTTTTGTAGTTATATCAAAAAAAATCTTTTTAGAAAAAGTCCGAGCTCCGGATTTCCTTAATTCTGCAAGAGGATTTCCGGTAAGGACTGCTACGTCTTGTATTAAATCCCATTCAAGCAGGGTCCCCAACCCTTCAGTATTATCAGAATCTGGGCTATTAATATAGACATTTCCAAATGCAGTGGCTTTTTTTATATTGTCTTTATCATCGAAAAAAACGTCCAGTCTGTCGCAATCAAGCTTGTTCTTGCCTTTTGTGGCTTTAATCATTTCGTAAAAATTAGCAATCTTATCCTTCCCATTGTAGATCATCTCCTTGTCCCAATTAATATTGAAGTGTTCAGCCTCTTTGCCATCTTTTTCTGAACTCGTTTTAGCCAGCAGGTTTCCTTTTCCTTCGGCAAGCATTTTTTGCTCAGATTCGGAGAATGTAATCTTTGGGGCGGATATTTGTTTATCTCCATCATCTACTGTGGCCAATGTATCATTACCGTACAGCTCTATATAATTTTTTGCAGAGGCCCATATAAGCTTATCTCCTCGTGCTTCTCTGATGGAGTCCCCTCTTTTTTCAATCATATGCACATCTTTTGTGGCTTCCATCTCCTCTAAAGAGTCATTTTTACTATCAAAACGAATGTCAAGCCTTTGACAGTATAGTTTTGTGCCTTCTTTAGTCACAATAACATCATCTTCGAAAATTGCCTGATTTGTGTTCTGTTCAAAAGACATCCTTCCCTTCCAGTTTATCGTAATGGTATCATAGTTTGTTTTTTTATCAGAAGACGCAAATATTATTTTTGTTTTTTCGTTTTCATTTTCTTTATCTCGCTTTTTGCTCTTTAAGTTTACGACGGTTGTTAATTGCCCGGCTACCGGAACATCCATTCTGCCCTGAACTGTTGAGAACATAATTCTAGATGCTGTTATTGATATCTTATCATCGAAAAATTCGGCGACAGGATCATCTTCCAGTATTGCAGTTTCATTTTTTGAATCCCAGGTAAACGTCTCTCCTTTAGCATTTTTTTCGCCATCAGATGCCAGAACATTGCCACTTGCTATTACTTGCTCAATACCTTTTAATTTTGAGTCAAAAGGCACTGATAATTTATCGGCAAAAACAGTAGATTTCCCCTTGGAAATACGTACGTTATCATTAAATGTGGCAATCTTCTTTTTGTGCTCAAAGACTAACTCACCACTGGCTCGTATAAATATATTTTCTGCTATATTCCTGTTTGTGACAGCTCCTTTATCAGAGAATAAGAAGTTTTCGTCTTTATCACTTGTTATTTCCATTTCAGGGTCACGTTTAATTACCGCTTTTGCTTCAGGTAAACTGATTTTAAGTCCATCTCCGGTGATTTTCATTTGTTCTCCCCGTACGGTAACCGGGCCGTCTGTATTCACTATCTTATCTTCTGGTGAATACGTAAAATCCTCTGTAAATATTTCAAGGTCTTCTCCTAATCTGGTTATAACATTGCCATAGAGAACTCCCCTGTTAGTTGCCTTGTCTACCTCTCCGGTATCTGAAGTTATAATGATGTCTTTTGATTCGCGGTCATTACTGTCGTTGTCACCGTCCCCGGTAATTCCTATTTCCGGTTTAGTTATTTTGTAGGTTTTATTATTAAGGAAGACGGTATAGGCTCCTCTTATTACAGCGACTTTCTTTCCGTCTTCATCGTAGCTGGGCAAATAGAGGCCATAGATTTCCTGGGAGACATCTTCCGTTTCAGATACTTGAGAAAGTTTCTGTTTTCTCTTCGTATCTTCGTCAATGATGTCCTTTACCATGGGATTTTTCTCTCTCCTGGCATAAGTTGTGAATCTAAACAAACCGGAGATTGATAATGCTAAGAATAGCAGGCAAATAGTAATGATTCCCAGATAAAAGAGTCTTCGTTGTTTTATGTTTAAAGCCATTATTTTCCAAACAGAGTTTTGAGGTAACGTAGTCTCTTTAGTAATACCTTGAGATTATGGCGTTCCACTTACCCTGTGATTTTAGTATTTTTTCCGTTACTTCACGCACTGCCCCATACCCTCCGGGGGCGTCAGTTATATAGGAAACTTCTTTTTTGACCTCTGATGGTGCGTTAGGTACGGCAACTGAGAAGCCAACTTTTCTCAAAATAGGAAGATCAATCAGGTCATCTCCAATATAACAAATTTCGCTATCTTTTATTTTATGTTTTTTAATAATTTGTTCATAAGCCTCTAATTTTTTATGTATGCCCAGGTATACATCTTCTATACATAGCTCTTTTGCTCGAAGCTCAACAACTTTGCTTGCTCTACCACTAATGATTGCGGTCTTTATACCGGCACGGTGCAAATAGGTAATCGCAGAACCATCTTGTACATAAAAAGCTTTTGACTCAATTCCGTTTGCATCTAATATTATTTTCCCGTCAGTGAGTACACCGTCGACATCCATAATTACTATTTTTACATTATTCAATATATCACCTTCTATAATGAGGTTGATGTTGATTGCAATTCTTGATCTTAAATAGTTATACCTTTAATTAAAATAGCACGATTCAGGAGGAAGAAATTGGCTTCTACAAAGGAATTGCCGTAACCAACTAATTTTTGGTCAGGATTGTTTTGACTGGAACAGTCTTGAGTATTTTAGTCTTCTGTGTCTAGCATATCCTAAAACACTAATTTATAAATTAATGCTCTTATTGTCTACAACATAAAGTCGGTCTTATTTGTTTCTCGAAAATCTTGTACATGTGTCTATTTTGATTATATTTTTACTTTATTGTACATCTGTTAACATGGTTTCCACACTTAAGTTATGAGAAACTGAGGGTTATTATAATTGTAAATGTATTAATGTACAACTAATTTTTATTCAAGCTGAGCTTTGAACACTTCTAACTATGTGGGTCCACATTGAAAAGCCATGGAAATGGCGTTTGCATACTCTTCATTTTATGAGTTTTGGCTTTTATAGACATTTTCGTCAACGGCGCGTAATATTTTCCATATTTTTCTGATGACCAGTTTCTATAGATATTGTCACTGATAGATTAGGACGTTTTGGAGTGAAAAAACAGGATTTTTATTGTGTAAAAGCATTATGTAGTAGGCACTGTTCTTTGCTTGACATACAATGTGAAGCGTGATAGTATGGCAAATTTACTACACATAAAGAATGGGCCTTGATCTTAAAAGTATAATACCGTTCACAATTGCGATATTATACGCACTAACTATTCACGAATTTTTTCATGCTTGGACTGCCAATAAATTAGGCGATCCAACGGCCAGAATGCAGGGGCGTCTTACCCTTAACCCGTTAGCGCATCTTGATCCCCTGGGAGTAATTTGTTTCATCTTTGCACATTTTGGATGGGGGAAGCCAGTACCAGTAAATCCCAGTTATTTCAAACATCCCAGGCGTGATGATGTACTCGTCTCTGCAGCAGGGCCTATTTCAAATTTTGTTTCGGCGCTGCTTTTTGGCTTAATATTTCAGATATTGTATAAGTTTTCCGGGGTTACGTCGGATCTGTTTGAAGTGTTGAAACAGTTAATTATGATTAATCTGATTTTAGCCATTTTTAATTGTATTCCGCTCTATCCTTTGGATGGTTCACATGTTTTGAAGGGGTTTTTACCTCGCCAGATGCTTCCCGGTTATGAAAACATCTGTAGATATAGTCCATTTATTTTACTGGGGATAATTTTACTGGGAAATTTTGCTCATATACCGATATTGTCTTATATTATCTGGCCACCAACCATATTTTTTGCGAATCTTTTTATGACCTTTATGATTAATTAATAAAGCCAAATGCAGACAGAATATAAAATTGACCTTGATACCTACAATGGGCCGCTGGATCTGCTTCTTTACCTAATACGCAGGGAAGAGGTTGATATATATGATATACCGATTGCTAAAATTACCGATCAATATATGACTTATTTAAATGAATTACAAAGTATAGATATTGGGTTGGCAGGAGATTTTCTTGTTATGGCCTCAACATTAATGTATGTAAAATCTCAAACGCTTTTACCTCGCAGTGAAATAACTGATGAGGAAGATGGTGAAGACCCGAGATTGGAGCTGGTAAAGCAGCTTCTGGAGTACAAAAGATACAAGGAAGCGACAACAACAATGTCACGATTGTCAGAAGTGAGGAGCCAGCGGTTTTCCAGGCCCGAGGAGAGGCTGATAGATGCCGGAAAAGAAGAGGGTGAAAAATTAAACCTGGATGATGTTGATGTATGGAAACTTGCACAATTTTTCTCAGGTTTTATGAAACAAACTCTTGGGGATGTTATTAAGAAAATCGTATATGACGATACTCCAGTGCACGTATACATGGATAAGGTTTTAAATAGATTAATGAGTGCTGATGCAATTTCACTCAAGGAGTTATTATATGACAGTCAGGGTAAGACAGAGATCATCGGCTTTTTTCTTGCTTTACTGGAGTTAGTACGACTAAAAAAGATTAAACTTAAGCAAACACAGGATTTTGATGAAATCAGAATAACGGCAAATAATAATTAGCTGAAATTCAAACGGTGCTGATGGTAAGAATGTTGGTTTGTACAGAACAATGTTGAGGTGACTATAATGATTGATAAGGAGTTGTTGGATATCCTTGCTTGTCCGCTTTGCAAGACTGAGGTAGAACTTGAAAACGACAAGATAGTATGTACTAATTGCGGAAGGCGGTATCCCATAAAGGACGATATTCCCGTAATGTTGATAGACGAAGCGGAGTTGCCGAAAGATAAGGAGTGAATTAATTTCTTTTTCGCCTGCAATCGGCATTTCATGAGGTCTCTTCTGTGCGGGTTCAGGTATAGATTAATGTATTGAAATTTCAAAGTTTAGATTCTTCGCTTTGCTCAGAATCTAACATGTAATGATCATATTTTATTGAAATATTTTTTTAAAGGAAGTTTGGGGAACAGGTAAATGGATAAGAAAGCATTAATAGCTTTATTCCTGTGTGGAATTGCAATGCTTTATTTCTTTAATTCGATGAAGCCGGCTGATCAATCCGGTGAGAAGAGTCCGGAAGAAGTTGCAGAAAACACTCTTGAGCAGGAAGGATTTGAAAATGAAATAGAGCTTGGGGAAGAGGTACAATATCGAAAGATTGAAGAAATTGCCCAAGATGATATAGGAGTGCAGGACTACATATTGATACAAAACGATGTAATGAGAACAGTATGGACAAATGAAGGGGCTGCGCTAAAGTCTGTAATCTTGCCAGAATTCAAAAATCCTGAGAAAACAGATACATTGGAGTTGCTAAAGTCGTCTAAACCAGATTCTCTACCACTAAGTATTGAATTGATGGATGACAAAAGATATCAATCAAAAACCCGTAGATATAAGGTGGTTGAGAAAGGACCTGACAGAGTTGTTTTTGCTGTACTGTTAGAGAATGGAATCCAAATAACAAAGGAGATATCTTTAAAAAGCGGTAATTATTATTTTGATGTGGCTGTTACTATACAGAACACTACTGATTCTGACATCAATGCATCATACACAATAACGGCTGCAAATGGTGTTTATCCCGAGGTAAGCAAAACTTCCAGCCTTGCGTCAATAGTTGGAATAGACGTGGGCAAGGGGGG
>JABHIW010000093.1 GCA_018670825.1 Candidatus Scalindua sp.
ACCAACAGATGGAAAAACTATCGTAATCGGCAAGGCTGGCCAGTACATCAATATGATGTTGGATGTACCTGAAAGAGGTACTGTTTTTCGCAACTATTCCCTCTCAAGCAACCCGAATAGTAACTACTATCGAATTTCAGTCAAACGGGAAGAAAACGGTCTCGTATCAAATTATCTCCATGATATGTTTTCTGAGGGAGATAAAATAAAATTAAGTCCACCTTACGGTTCTCTCTATCTCAAGGAGACAGATAAGCCTGCGGTACTTATCAGTGGCGGAGTCGGGATAACCCCGATGATCAGTATTCTACAGGATGCGGTGAAACAACAGCTTACCAGACAGATATATTTTATTCATGGAGCACGTAATAGAAATGCCCATGCATTTAAGGACGACGTTGTAACATTAACAGCAGATCACGATAACGTTAACCATCATTTTTTCTACTCCAGAAATTCGGCAAAGTCAGCGGATACAGAACCAGGAAGAATTACTATAAGCTCGGTAAAAGAGATCGCGAACCACCGAAAAGATGTGGAATTTTATCTCTGCGGTCCGGCACAAATGATGAAGGACTTATACCGGGAATTAATCAATTGGGGAGTCACCCCAAATAATATCGCCTACGAATATTTTGGCCCTAGAAAGGATATTATAGGATGAATCATGATAGATCGTCATCGCGACAATAACACTTCGACTCCGTTCAAGATGACGTCACACTGAGCGGAGTCGAAGTGTTATTAACATTGAATTTCCTATACATCAAATCAGGCACAATATATTCATTTATAAAACAGTTTGAAATTACTAAAAATAAGAGCAACAAGATATAACGATCAACTAATTCAACTAAAGGAGATGTAAACATGAAAGTTGCAATAACCGGTTCTTCAGGACTCATAGGATCCAGCTTAGTTTCATTCTTATCAAAAAAGGATGTTACCGTAAGTAAGATTTTACGTGAAAATCCGGAAGAGAATGAAATCTCCTGGAAACCTGAAGGTGGAGATTGGGATTCTGCGTTTGCAGGGGGTATTGACGGAATTGTTCACCTGGCAGGTGAAAATGTTGCATCCGGAAGATGGACAAAAACCAAAAAGAAGAAGATCAGGAACAGCCGTATAGAAGGGACGAAGAGACTTTGCGAGTACATCCTTAAACTACCTAACCCCCCTTCTGTTTTTATCTGCGCGTCTGCAATTGGCTTCTATGGCGACAGGGGAATGGAGTTCTTAAATGAAGGCAGTCCAAGAGGGAGTGGATTCCTGCCGGATGTTTGTGTCGGTTGGGAAGAAGCTGCAAATATCGTATCGAAAGCCGGTATCCGGGTTGTCAATGTAAGGTTTGGTATAGTCCTCAGCAAAGACGGTGGTGCCCTGGTAAAAATGCTGACTCCTTTTAATATTGGAATGGGAGGAAAAATCGGAAGCGGCACACAGTACATGAGCTGGGTGGCCATGGATGATGTAACAGGCGCAATTCATCACGCGTTGGTTACGGACTCACTGAAAGGGCCCGTAAATATAACGGCGCCTTATCCGGTAACAAATATTGAATTTACCCATACACTTGGAAAGGTGATAAACAGGCCTACCGTTATACCAATGCCTGCTTTTGCGGCCAGGCTCGCTTTAGGTGAAATGGCAAAAGATCTACTACTTGCAAGTGCAAAGGTCGCGCCAAAGAAACTGTCAGATTCCGGATATGAATTTCAATACCCGGAGCTAGAAGACGCACTTAGACATGCTTTAAGTGTCGATTAGTTGAAAATCAAAGAAATCTTCTTGTCACTTACTCATAGTAGATCCCTTAAACTTATTTACGCTTCATTAATTGAAAATCGACAACTTTTGTCTTTTCTGTTTCTACTGTTACCTCTTTCGATACTGTCATTAACGATTCATGCCAGGCATTAAGTGTGTATGCTCCGGGTGGAACATTTTCAATTGTAAAGGCTCCGTTCTTACCCGTAACAGAAAAATATGGGTTGTCGAGTACAACCACAAATGCAGACATCTCGGCATGCACGTTACATAAAATAGGTATTTCACAAGCTTCGTTAAACTCTACTGTCTTTACAACTCCAACGCTATACGTACCAAGATTTAGCGGCTGACAGCAATCAGGTGGTGAAAAGACGTTGTGTTGAACACTATCACTGTTTAGAAAATCAATCTTCGTTCCCTTTTGTACTGCTAAAACGTGCGGAACAAAAATAAGGTTAAATTGGTCAATTATTCCATGTTCCTCCGGAGCGGGATAGTTATTGTCCCCTACTTTTTTAATGGAGACAACTACATTTTCCGGGTATCTGGCTCTTTTACATTCCACATTTCCAGTAATAGTTCCTCCGTTCTCAACCATAATATCGATCTTTATCTCCCGTTTTAAATCCCGCGTGGCCTCTATTAACTTCTCCTGCATTTCAGGGCTATTCATCCTACAACCCGGATTTCCACATCCCCGTCCACTGCCACCTTTACCTATCGCTTCCTCTCTTTTAAGAAGTTGATTGTCAGAGTGCCGTCCCCAACCACGCCAGGCAGGAAACCCGTCTGCATCTCTCAGTACTAAAATATCATCACCCTTTTTTACTTCGTAAGCAGTTATGACCGGTTTGCCCCCATAAAAAGACTTTGAACCAGTAATTTCAATCTTGTCCTTCTCCTCAATTTCCATATCCTGGTTTTCAATGTACCATTCAGGTCCTAAGTGAACGGTTACTGTTTCCTCATCGGCCATCACTTGTAGCTGGATTCCGGAAAATCCTTCTTTTCCTCGAATAACCTTCTCTATGCTGACAACCTCTCCACTGATTTTTTCTGTTGTTTCCTGGTTATACATCCTGTAACACTGATTCCCCCGTCCACATCCTCCCCTCCTGCCCATTCCTCGCTGTGCAAAAGAGTCAACGGTGAAAAAAACATTTGAAACAACTACCGTAGTTACTAACATTATGAATATTAGAACTTTCATTGTTTGTTCCTCCTATCTTACTAACTAAACTCTATTAAGAAGTAGTGTTCTCAACAACTTCCCTCTCTACTTCTATTGTAATTATAGAGCAAACTGGAGAATAAGAAAATTGGACAAAGGTGGCATTTTACAATATCTTTGGATTCTTTTTGGATGCAACTTTAGTTGCATTTCAGGGAATGGTTAACAACAAATAAAAAATATTAATCGCGGAGGAAAGCAGGAAATACAGGAAAAATACTTTAGAAAACAGATTCTTTGTTTTTCTTTTTTTCTTACTTCCTGTAATTCCTGCCTTCCCTAGAGGTTCTGATCTTTAAGACTTTTAACTATGGATCAAAAAGATAGTTGAAAAATAAAACTGTTATTTGTTTTATCAAAATCTTTTGTTTTACAACACGGGCAATACTGGACTCGAACCAGTGACCCCTTGTTTGTCGAGCAAGGAAAAGAAGAAGTAGAGTTTATTGGTTTAGTTGGAAGTGTTATGGTTTGACGGTGTTTTATTCTGTTTTGGCAAGCGTTAACGGGGCTATAGATTCTATTAGTTCTCCAACAGTTAGCGGCTTCGCAATTATCCTCTTATCCTTGTCCAGCAGATACATCCTTGGAGTAGACCATACGCCATAATCCGCTGCGACCTTGCCTTCCCCACTCTTCAACTCTGAATAATTTATCCAACGGTACTGTTCATTTGAAATAGCGTTTTGCCATTCGATCCGTTCTTTATCAATAGATATGGCCAATATCTCCAGATCCTTATCTTTGTATTCCCCATAAATCTCTTTTAGCACAGACAGTAATGACTCGCAATGCGGACACCAGCTTGCCCAGAATAGTACCAGGGTTACTCCGCACTGATATTTGACAGCTTCATTTGAGATCCGCTTGCAGGGACCACCGCACCTTCCGCAGCATTTAAATCAAAAAGTCACTGCTGAGGCATCTGTATCTCAGGAGAATATTCCCTACGGCCATTTTCCTGATCATCTCTATCCTGTCTTTCAGCACCATTAATATTACTGGCATTTTCCAACTCCTTATTTTTCTATCTAAATAGATGAAAGAAGCCTTTCATAGTAGTGGTAGTTAATGCCAGGAAAAAACGGTCCTTATCCATTTTGCTTTTTAAGCAAAAGTAAATACTTTCATTAAAACTGATTTTACCGGTTTTGCTTCACCTAGTACCATGCAGCGAATCCGTTCTACTAAAACAGGCTTGTTATCGATCTGAAATACTTCGTTGGTGTACTCTTCTTTTGACTCTATTGAACCGCATACATGACAACGGGACATATTTCACCCCCTTTTAGAATAGTTAATCCATTCATCTTCATTTGGTTCATAAATGGTGATAATCTTTACAAATTCTATGTCAGCAAGTGACACTTGTATATGTATTGGGCATTCAATATTGGTGAATCCTAAAAGCAAACAACTGGATGTGATTACGAGTGACGTTCTCTGCCATTGATCCTGCGAGCAATAACTATTAGTATGGTTTACAGCTATTGGCTTGGAGAAGGCTTTAGCATATCTCTTATTAGCTGATTATCGTAGCAACGTCAAATAGTTAATATCAATGGCAAAATTATGCTAGCTTTAATTTAAGAATAGATACGGTTAGAATTTGGACGGGAACTCTTATTCTTTGAATGTTTTATTGATTTTATCTGTAGATTTTCTATACTCATGTGAATATATCATATTTAAACAAAACGGTAACAAATTAAAACCTACAAGACCCACCACATATTATAGGTAAATGATAAGCGATTTATTACAAAACGCTATTAAAGAAGGCAGGATTGAGTGGCAAAGACATGCTCTTGAAAAGATGATGGAAAGGGGCATATCAAGAAAAGCTGTTAAGGACGTTTTACTAAACGGAGAGATTATTGAGAGTTATCCTGATGATAAACCATACCCAAGTGCTTTATTCCTTGGATGGGTAAAAAACCAACCTTTGCACGTGGTAGGATCGCTGGATTCTACGACAGGCTGGTGTTTTATTATCACGGCATATAAACCAGATTCAGAATATTTTGAATCCGATTATAAGACAAGGAGAGTAATATGAAAATAGGTACACTCCCTGCTGCATGCCCTCTTTGCGGAGGGAGAAAAAAAGCAGGGAAAACAACGTTCACTGTTGATCTCGGTTTTGGTGTAGTTGTCGTTAGAGAAGTCCCTGCAACGGTATGTTCTCAATGTGGTGCAGATTGGATTGAGGATGCCATTTCAGAAAAGTTAGAAAAAATTGTTGATGATGCCAGACAGAAACATAATCTAGTTGAAGTTACTACATTAGCCGGTTAACACCCAAACCAAACGAGTCAGAAAAGGAATTGTTCCTACTATCTTCCCAGAACACTCCATCAATTCTCCAGGTAAAAAGGATACGGTAATATTCTGACCAGTACCTCTTATAAATTTTGGTTACAAAATGGTCACACCTTTCATGATTCCTTCATCTGCAACTTCTCACAACTCCTTGTATGATAATATGGGCGTACTGGACTCACTTCGTCATTTCATTCCTCAGAACAAGCTCACACTAATTTTATATACTGATAAAACCTTCAGTGACCCCTTGCTTGTCGAGCAAGGGGTTATTATTTACTCCGTATCGACCAGCAGTTGTCCAATCCTTTTCTTCACCTTCTTACTGTCAGGTCTGGTCATTGGCGCGAAACGGTCAACAATATTTCCGGCACGATCAACAAGGAACTTTGTAAAATTCCATTTAATAGTGCCGGAAAACTCGGGATTTGTATCCTTCGCTGTTAGAAACGTATATAAAGGTGATATGTCGTTTCCCTTAACGGAGATTTTAGAAAACACGGGAAAAGAAACATCATATTTTACAGAGCAGAACTGTTTTATCTCACTGTTTGTCCCTGGTTCCTGACTCAAAAAGTCGTTTGCGGGAAAAGCCAGAATGGAAAATCCGTCCTCCTTAAACTCCTGATACAGTTCCTGAAGACCCTCATATTGAGGAGTAAAGCCGCATTTGCTTGCAACATTTACTATTAATAATACCTTGTTCCTGAATTTTTCAAGAGTAACAGGATTATCATCAATATCATTCATCGTAAAATCATAAATCAATCTTTCACTCATTATCAGATATCCATTTAAATTCCTGTAAATATAAAATATTAAAAAGTATATTTTATCTATTTTCACTAATCAACAACAATTTACAGACAATACTGAAAGAACCAGATGTAAAGCAATATTACCGACTCACATCTACCCTGACCGGTGAAATTTTTCCAGTAGCAATAATCCACAGGTTACTATATATTTTATAGTGTATTGAAAATATGATAACCTGAAAATGAACAAACGAGGAAAATAAGAGATGAAATCATCACTGATTATTTCTGTTTTTATTATAGGTACTCTTATCGTCATTGCTTCCTGCAAAAAGCCTGATGAAGTGAAAGTTGGAAACGCAAAAGTATACACCCCCCTGCAGGATGATCTGGCACGGTCTATGAAAAAAGCTTCTCTGGTGATGAGGCGATTATCAAGGGCGGTGAAAAATAACGACTGGGTTGAAACTGATATGTGGACACAAGAGCTTAAAGAGGGTATCGGCTTCAGTTGTGTAACTCAATATATGATTGAGAATAACGATATTTCTTTAAGATTTATTATGTTAAGTAATCAATTTAACAGCGCTATAAATAAATTAATGTTAGCCAGTAAAAAACATTATCCAGAACGGGCGAATATAGAATTTGATAATTTAGTCTATTCGTGTGACGCGTGCCATGACAGTTTTAATAAAGACGCAGAAGGCAATCTGGATTTTAGTGATTCAGGAGAGGAGTAGGTGACAGTAGATAGATTACAGCAAAGCTATGAGGATGTGCCTTACGCCCATTTGAGCTATCCCCAAACTCATCCCGACAGATTAGGGATGCTGGCAACGATTATGGGAATGCAGCCTGCACCGGTAACTGATTGCAGAGTGCTTGAGTTGGGATGCGCTGTTGGAGGGAATATAATACCGATGGCATACGGACTGCCAGAAAGCAGATTTCTGGGTATTGATTTCTCCCCCGGACAGATAAGGGCCGGACAGAACGCCATTGACTGCTTGGGACTGAAGAATGTAAATCTTATGCAAGCTGATATCTTGTCTTTACGTAAAAATATAGGAGAATTCGACTATATCATTGCGCACGGGGTTTATTCGTGGACTCCGGAGCCTGTTCGTGAACGACTTATGGAAATCTGTAAAGAGAATCTGGCACCAGACGGAATATCTTATATCAGTTTCAACGCATATCCCGGCTGGCACATGCAGGGCACAATGCGGGATATGATGATGTACCATACTCGACATATAGAGAAACCCCGTGACAGATTGGAGAAAGCTCAGGATCTGATTGGTTTTATGGCAAAGTCTGTCAATGTCAACGATAAATACGGTGTGTTTCTCAATGCATATACTAATCTGCTGAATGTTTATAATCAGTTTGATATTCAAAGACGCCGGAATAAACAGGAAGATGAATTCGGTCTGCTACATGACGACCTGGAAGAGGTTAATGACGCATTTTATTTTCATGAGGTTGTGGAGCACGCGTCCCGGCATGGACTGCAGTATTTGATAAACGCAGATTTCTCAAAATCCATGATCAGTAATCTGGAACAGAAGACAGCAGAAACATTGCTCAATATGAGTAAGGATGTAATCGCATTGGAACAGTATATGGATTTCCTGCGTAATAATAATTTCCGCCAGATATTGCTGTGTCATAAAGAAATAGATGTTAATCGATTGGTAAAGGCAGATGAATCATGGCTTTCAAAATTATATGCTGCCAGCCATGCCCGGCCGGTAACAGACAAGATAAATATTCAGGACAGGAGTATCCTCAAATTCCAGAGCACTGATAATTCTGAGTTTTCAACTGATCATCCAGTTACAAAAGCGGCACTGATATATTTATTTCGCTCCGCACCTAAATCAATTTCTCTGGCAGAATTATTGGACGAAGTAGCGCAAGGCACGTATGATAAAGAATCGGCCTCTTCGGATAGAAACACTAACAAAAACGATATTCTTATTTTATTGAAGAATCTTTTAAATGCCTTCTCCATTAATATAGCTTTGGTTGAATTACGGCTATATGAACCTGCTTACACCATAACTGCGAGTGAAAGACCACTGGCAAGCAGGATGGCAAGATGGCAAGTAGAGAAGGGGTTTGCCAGGGTAACAAATCTGCGTCATGAAATGCTGGATTTATTGCATCTGAGCGAATTTATATTACCCTATCTAAATGGAGAAAATGACCGTAACGCATTATTGAAAATTATGCAGGAACTGGCTCATAAGGGAACCATAACGTTAACAGACAAAAATGGACCGGTGACCGATGCAGGAACCATTCATAAGATATTAGAGCAGGAACTGGAAAAGAACCTGCTGTGGCTGGGAAGAGTTGCATTATTGGAGGAGTAAGCAATTACAAGAAGAGAAGATCAGGGATATTATTTACGGGAAAGGATTACAATTTTTAAGGGCTTATTTATGACAAAGACGAAAAGAGCAGTTCAAATAGTTGTTTTTATACTGTTAATAGGTTTACAAAGTTTTTCATACTCTTCTCCGGATGAAGTGGAGAAATATACACAGCAATGCAAAAACTTCTTAAACCTGCATTCCGGAGAATTAAAAGATGAATCTTTTGAAAAGATGCTGGGTTATATTGGTAACGCACAGATTTGTAAAGTAGAGAGGATATATAATAAGCTGACGGAAGCAGAGAAAAACAGACTAAAGGACGTCTTAATAAATATTGAAGAAAAACAAAAAAGATTGCCGAAAGAAAAACGGGAACGGATTAATGAGTCCATCGCTGCAATAATGCCTACAATAGAAAATGAACTATGGGAAGAGTTGACAAAAGATGAATTAAAGGAACTGGATATTCTCCTTAAAGGGAAATGGAATGGTATGTTAACGGCGTTGGGACAGAATGATACTGAAAAAGCGTTAAGCTACTTTCATCATACGGCAAGTGAAAGATACAGGAAAATATTTAAAACCCTGAACCCTGATGGCAGGAAAAGGATAGGTAAAGATCTTGCAAATATCCATTTAGTAGAAGTAGTAATGAATACCGCAATATATGAAATAACAAGTGAATTGAAAGATGAAAAGACCTCCTTCCAGTTGGCATTTGTAAAAGATTTACATGGAGAATGGGTAATAAAGTCATTTTAGGAATTAGAGATAAAAAAGAGCAAGTTTTCATTCACCAATAACGCAAAAGAGAAAACATGGAAAAAGAAAAAATACTAAATGAAATGATATCCACTCAAACTCTACCCGATTATGAAGCTGCTGAGCTTTTGTGGGCTACGCTCACAACGGTTGTAAATACCAGGGGAAACCCAGACAAAAGTGAGCCAGAACTCGATCGTCAGAGATTGGAATCAGTAGTAGAAAAATTCTCTGAAGATGAAATGAGAAGGCTATTAAAGGATGTTTCCGTCGACTCATTAGCTTTTTTTGACCCACCACTGGAAACCATACTTACCGATCCGGAAGGAACACCAGTTGAAGATTCAACTATGAGGGCAATTGGAAAACTGAGATCATCAAGGGACTCTGAACCAAAGGAAACATTTATGAATTTAGTTGGAATTCTAGATAAAATCCATGCTCAACAATTTAAAGAAGAACCAGCGTCTCACAATAGAGAAATTTTATCGGTAACACGCAAAATACTTTATCTGTTTTGTATACTGGCGGTTTCGAAGTTACCATAAATTCTTTTTTCATGAAGCTTCATTCAAAAGTAAAGTTTGTCTTAAACTGACTATTGTCTGGAATAAATGGATGTACATTAGATGGACTTACAGTGGCTTTATCTCGCATTACCGTCACGAAGTAAGGAGGGAATAGTATGGCAGACAAAAAGGACGACCTGGCAGGGCCGGGAATCGGAGACTATAAAAAGCTGGAGAAAGAACTTCCACAGAATTATGACTCTCTGTTGACCCCAAGGAAAACGCAAAACGCTATCTTTACCGTTAAAGATTACATCGAACAGAATCTATGCCGAGAGCTTAGTCTCATGATGGTAACAGTTCCTCTGATCGTGGACAATAAGAGCGGTGTAAATGATTTATTGGATCGTGATGGTTCTCGTACTCCGGTCCAGTTTCATATCACAAATGACTATGATAAAAATCCTGTTGATGCTCAGGTAGTACAGGCCGCAACCAAGTGGAAACGAGTAGCGCTAAAAGAATTCAACTGTGAAGTGGGAGAAGGCATCTGTACTGATATGAGGGCGGTGCGCAAAGACTATTTTCTCGACCACGACCACAGTGCCTATGTGGACCAATGGGATTGGGAGCAGGTGATTACCGTGGAACAGAGAAACCTTGAGTACCTGAAGGAAGTAGTCAGGAAGATATGGAAAGTTCTCAAGGATGCAGAGTCTCATGTACAGAACCTGTTCCCGAAGTTAAAGACGGACAAGTACCCTGACATGCCGGATGAGATTACGTTCCTCCATGCTGAAGAGATCCTTGATATGTACCCGGATCTGCCTCGTAAGGAACGTGAAACAGAGGTGCTGAAGAAATACCCCGCAATCTTTATCATTGGAATAGGCTGGCCCCTTGCAGACGGTTATCCTCACGAAATGCGCGCGGCAGATTACGATGACTGGGTCACGGAAACTGTTTCTCAAACAGGAAAGCCCATGCACGGACTTAACGGTGATATTCTTGTCTGGAACCCGGTGACAAAACGTCGTCACGAACTGACGTCTATGGGCATACGGGTAACCAAAGATACTCTCAAGAAACAGCTTGATTTGAGTGGACAACTTGATTTTCTGAAACAACCCTATCACCGGGCAATCATGAACGATGATATTCCACTCAGTATTGGCGGCGGCATTGGACAGTCCAGGACCAATATGTATCTGCTCAAAAAAGCACACATCGGAGAGGTCAGTGTAACCGTATGGCCAGATATCCTTAAGGATATCTGCAAAAAGAAAAATATAAACGTTCTGGAGTGAGCAGAGCAAACGGCCCCGGCTTTTTCATTATGAAAGTTCTGTCTTTAACGAAGTGATTCCTTTATGAATTGAATCTCCTCTACTGTCACTCAGAGAGGTAAAGATAACACGTGATTTCAATTCAGTTGTTATTTGTCGAATAAACTGCAAAATATCCCATAAAACAAGCTACAAATCTTTTATAATTAATGTATATTGTATATTCCCGTTTTAACTATTGGGTTTTAATTATCAGACCAAATCTGGTAGAATTTTGTCTATAATTATAGAGTAAATGGATGTAAGTGCAATTTACTAAATTTATGTTTGAAAGGTTGTGTAAATGGAAAAGGTCCATGAAATGGTAGTCAAATGTGTTGAAATATTAGACCCGGAAATAAAAGTTCAATTTGAAGATGTTCCAGCCGGATATTCATTACCGGATAAAAAGCAGATCATACTTCCTCTGTATCAATATGACTTCCTGTTGATATTCAGGGCAGCTTTACGCGAGACCGCACACGTCCTGTTCAGTACCAAGGTCCCTGAATGTAATCTGGAATATGATGTATCCATGTCCCTGGATACTATAGAACAGGCATATGTCCATTATCACTTTTGCCAGCGTTTTCCAAAGTTTGAAGTAACATTAAACAGGTTTTATAAGGACGGTATTGGAGGCGCTGCAGTTGGTGGAGTTATAGGAGCTGATGACTTCTGGAAGGAGCTTGAATATGTCCTGTTTGATGTGGACGTAGCAGAGGGATGCTATAGTGACCGTTGTAAAAAATTATTTGACAGTGGTATTATTCACGAAATCTGGGAATTAATTCAATCAGCCAAATCTACAGAGGATCTCATACCCGGTGCAGAGAGCCTGGTACAGAGGTTTAAAGATCTGAATGTTGAATTTCCCAGTATAGACAGAAGTCATACTCCTCAGTGAAGAGGGAGCGAAACAGATCTTTATTTCAGAAAAATGTTAAGCGGTGAGCGTAACCGTTTAAGCTTAAATAGGCCCGTATTTTATAGGGCTGCAAAAATGTAAATACTATTAAATGTTAGAAGAGTTTTATTATTGTTTTTACAATCTTTATACAGGAGAGGGTAACGAAAATGGATATGTACGAGTTCAGATTAACAGTTAGTTGGGAAGGCGGCGGAGATCAGTTATTCGTTATCAATGTAGAAGCGGGAAACGAAGAAGATGCCAAAGACCAGATAAATTATTTAGTAGGAAATAAACTGAAAGTGCTGGCT